>CALXMX010000035.1 GCA_944389575.1 uncultured Opitutales bacterium | reverse complement strand
GACCCCCCTGAAGTGCTTTGGGCGGGACTTGCCGCAGAGGTTTTGGCTGATTTGCTCCTCGCTGACGAACGTCGAGGCGTCGGGGGCGTATATGTCCGACACCGACGGCGCAAAGACCACGTCGGCCCCGCGCGCCTCGCACTTTGCAGCGTCCTCCTCCAACTGGCGCGGATACTTGTCGAAATCTTCATTCGGGCCGAACTGCGTCGGGTTTACAAAGACGGACACGACCGTTATGTCGGCAGACTCCCGAGCCTTGTCTATGAGACTGAGGTGCCCGTCGTGCAGCGCCCCCATTGTGGGAACGAGCGCGACGGTCTTGTTTTGCGCCCGCGCTTGCGCGGCGTATTCCTTCATTTTTTCGGGAGAGGATATTATTTTCATTGCATTTGTCTATACACTATTATTCTGGAAATCTTTAACTATTTTTTACAAAAAGCAACATATAAAACCGACATGGCAGATTCATACATACAGCAGCTTTTCGCCGAGCGCATCGGCGGCGCGAACTACGGCAAGGACAACGCCATTTACAAGTTTGAAAAAATCAAGCGCGCAAAGCGCGCGGCCAAGGCGGCGAAACCCGACCTGCCGCTGATAGATATGGGCGTGGGCGAGCCGGACGGCATGGCTTTCCCGGAAGTCGTGCAGGCGCTTTGCGAGGCCGCAAAAAATCCCGCCAACCGCGGATACGCCGACAACGGCGGCCCGGAGTTTAAGCGCGCCGCCGCCGGCTACATGAAGGCCGTATTCGGCGTGGATTTGGACCCCGAAACCGAGATTCTTCATTCCATGGGTTCGAAGGCCGCCCTCAGCATTCTGCCCGCGTGTTTCATAAACCCCGGCGACGTCGTCATAATGACCGTTCCGGGATATCCGGTGTTCGGCACGCACGCGAAGTATTACGGCGGCCAGGTGTACAATCTCGAGCTTAAGGCGGAAAACTCGTTCCTGCCGGATTTGGACGGTATTCCGGCAGACGTTTTGAAGCGCGCCAAGGCCATTGTGGTAAATTATCCTAATAATCCCACCGGCGCGAGCGCGACGCGCGAATTTTTTGAAAAGCTCGTGGCGTTCGCGAAGAAAAACTCCCTGATCGTCATTTCCGACGCGGCGTACGCCTCCCTCGTATTCGAAGGCGACGCGGTGAGCATATTGCAGGTCGAGGGCGCAAAGGACGTCGCCCTCGAGCTTCACTCGCTCTCAAAGAGCCACAATATGACGGGCTGGAGAATAGGCTGGGTGTGCGGGAATCCGCTCATGGTCAAGGCGTACGGGGACGTGAAGGACAATACGGACTCCGGACAATTTCTCGCAATTCAGGCGGCCGCGGCGAAGGGATTGGAAAATCCGTCCATCACCGCGGAAATAGCCGCTAAGTATTCGCGCAGAATGGACATGCTCGTCGATGTTCTGCGCGAACTGGGCTTCTCGCCGAAAAAGCCCAAAGCCGGATTTTATCTCTATATGCCCGCGCCCAAATCCGCGCTCTCGCCCGACGGTTCCCGCGTGCAGTTTGCCAGCGGGGAGGACTTCTCCCAATGGCTTATTTCCGAGCATCTCATAAGCACGGTGCCGTGGGACGACGCCGGGGCGTTTGTGCGCCTGTCGGTGACTTTTGAGGCCGGCAGCTGCGGCGGGGAAGCCGCCGTCGTGGACGAAATAAAGCGGAGAATGTCGGCGTTTAAATACGAATTTTAGAAGGGGGAGCGGCGAAATGTCGGAAGAGAGGATAGTGGCGCTGCTTCACGGGCGCGATCGCGCCGGGATAGTGGCGCGGGTGTCGGGCTGGATATACGCGCGCGGGGGGAATATTCTCCACGCCGACCAGCACCGCGACACGCACGAGGGAATATTCTTCCAGCGCGTGGAGTGGACGCCCGCGGGCGACGTCGAGACGGAAATGTCGCTTTTTGAGGAAATGGCGCACGCGGATCTCGACATGCGCACAACTCTCATTCGCTCAAGCAGGCGCCCGAAAATCGCCGTGATGGTGTCGCAGTTCGAGCACTGCCTCAACGACCTGGCGATGCGCTGCCGCTCGGGGGAGATAAACTGCGAAATCGCCTGCGTGATATCCAACCACGAGAGCCTGCGGCAGATGAGCCAAATGTACGAGTTGCCCTTTTATTACACTCCGATATCGAAGCAGACGAAGCCGCAGACGGAGGCCGAGCAGCTTAAAATAATAAGGGACAGCGGCGCGGAGCTTGTGGTCATGGCGCGCTACATGCAGATACTCAGCGAGAATTTTTTGGATTCGTGTTCGGTTCCGGTAATAAACATACACCACAGCTTTCTTCCGGCTTTCGCCGGCGCGAAGCCGTACCACCAGGCGTACGAGCGCGGCGTAAAAATAATAGGCGCGACCGCCCACTACGCCACTAAGGATTTGGACGAGGGCCCCATTATTGCGCAATCCGTCGCAACGGTGAGCCACAGGGACACCGTCGAGGATCTCATGCGCAAGGGCAGGGAGCTTGAGCGCATGGTTTTGTCCAACGCCGTGCGCTGGCACATAGAGGGGCGCATTCTGGCGTATAAAAATAAGACGGTCGTTTTCGACTGACCGCGGTTATGGCCGAATTTCCATTCAAGATAAGCGTGTTGGTGTTTGTCGGCGACGGGCGCGGCAGGCAGCTGCTTATGGAGCGCGCGAAGGAGCCGAACAAGGGTGCGTGGAGCCCCATAGGCGGAAAGCTCGAAATGGGCGCGGGCGAGTCTCCCTTTCAGTGCGCCGTGCGCGAGGTTGCGGAGGAAATAGGGCTTGATATTTCCGAGAAAGACCTGCATCTGTTCGCCATGGTGAGCGAGCGCGCCTACGAGGGCAGCGTCAACTGGTTGATGTTTCTGTTCGACTGCCGAAAGCCGCTTGCCGAGCTTCCGCCGCCGATGGGCGAGGGCAGGTTCGGATTTTTCTCCGAAGGCGAAATATCCGCCTTGAATATACCCCAGACCGACAGAACTATGCTATGGCAAGCTTGGAAAAAATATTCCAAAGGCGGCTTTGCCGCCATGCGCGTCGATTGCGGCGCAAAGGGGGAGCTTGACTTTCGCGTGGAGGAGGAAATTCTTTAAAACGGTTGATTCTATGGACGAAAATCAAAAAATACTCGATATTTTCAGGCAGACCGGAGCGCTTTTAGAGGGGCATTTCGTCCTCAGGAGCGGATTGCACAGCGGCCACTTTTTCCAGTGCGCGCGCGTTTGCGAGCACCTCGACCGCGTGACGGAACTTGTGGAGATGCTCGCAGCGAAGCTTGGCGGCCTGCGGTTTGAAACTGTGCTGTCCCCGGCGATGGGCGGGCTGGTGCTCGGGCAGGAGCTCGCCCGCCAGACGAAGTCGCGCTTTGTATTTGCTGAAAAGCAGGACGGAAAGCTCGTATTGCGCCGGAATTTCAAATTTGAAAAGGGCGAGCGCGTGCTGGTTGTAGAAGACGTGATAACGCGCGGCGGCAGGGTAAAGGAGTGTTTGGACATAGTGAGACAGTGCGGGGCCGAGCCCGTCGGCGTGGCGGTTCTCGTCGATAGGAGCGCGTCCGCGGCGAAGTTCGACGTCCCGTGCGTCAGCCTTTTGGAATTTTCCTTCCCTACTTATCCGCCGGACGGCCTGCCGCCGGAATTGGCCGCGATTCCCGCCGTCCATCCGGGCTCGTAGGCGGAAAGAATTTTTTAACCCCGTACAAAAATAGAAAGCGTTTTACCTATATGAAAGACATGCTGCAGATTCTTAAAGAGGCGCGCATAGTTGCCGTCCTCAGCGTAAACGACAAGGCCGAAGCCGTGGATCTGGCGCACGCGCTTTTAGAGGGCGGCGTCAATTCGGTGGAGATGACGCTGCGCACGCCGCGCGCGATGGATTGCATACGAGAGGTGATTGCGAAGGTTCCGGATTTGAAAGTCGGCGTAGGCACGGTGCTGACACTCGACCAGCTGAAGGAGGCCAAGGACAGCGGCGCTCTCTTTGCGGTCAGCCCCGGCTGCAATACGAAAATCGTGGAGGCCGCGCGCGAACTTGAAATTCCGTTTGCTCCGGGCGTAATGACGCCGTCGGAAATCGAGGCCGCGCTCGAATGCGGCTGCAGCGCTCTGAAGTGCTTTCGCGCGGAATCCTCCGGGGGGTTGAAGCACTTGGAGTCCATGGCGGCGCCGTACAAGCATCTCGGAATCGGATTCATTCCGCTCGGCGGATTGAAGCTCGACAACATGGCAAAATACTTTTCCTCTTCGCTGGTGCTGGCTATAGGCGGTTCGTGGATTGCCACGCCCGCGCTCATCGAGAGCCACAACTGGGCGCAAATTACGAAGAACGCGGCCGACGCCGTTGCCAATATTCCCGCATAAAGAATCGGCTTTGCCCGGCGCGCTTGCGGGATTATTTGTCCGCGGGCGCTTCGGGGGGGTTGAATTGGCGGCCGCATTTTGTTGTCGTATTTTGCGCGCCGCTGCGCAAGAGGGGCGCAAAGGCTTTTTTTCTGCGGAAAACTTGTGTGCGGGTTTTTGCGGGAAGCTTGCGCGCAGGATTCTGCGGGAGGCGCGCGGGTTGCTTTTTTTCGCGCGGCTTATGGGGCGGGGCGTTTTGCGCGAATTGTTTTTGCGTTTTAGGCTCAAACGCGCCGCAATTTTCTCGGGGGCCTGGCTTCCTTGCGGAGGCGTCGTTTTTTTTGCCTCGCATTGCCTATTGCGCGGCTCTCTGCTTGACGGGTGCGCGCAATGCGCCTTGCGGCGCGTAAAGATTTGCGCGCGGACTTTTTTTCGCGCGATTTTTTTGCGCCTTGCGGCTCGGGCGCAATGAATCTTGGCGGAATTTTAATCTTATGGCTTGCGGGTGCGCCCGCCGTTTTTCTTCGCCGCCTTTTGGTTGCACTCTCCATGGTGCGCGCGGAAGATTTTGGAATAATTTTGCAGACTTTTTTGCGGGCTTTTTTTTCGCGCCCATATTGCATTTTGCGCTATTTTGCGCTAACTGTACAATAATTATGGGCGTTGCCGCGTATTGCAATCGGTTGGCGCCGTTTTGAAGTTTTGTCCCAACGCGAAATTTTCAATGCGGAGCGCCGCTTTAGCGCGCGACTTGTCCGCCTTTCCCGGGAAACCGCTTTAAATCCCAATTCGCTTTAGGGCGCGCAAAAAGGTTTCTAAATTCACTTCGCAAAAATCGCGGCTTTCGCGGCCTTTTTTAATGTAAACGCGTTGAAAGTTTCCAATTATCTCGCGCATAATATTTGGCTTTCGGACGGCTCTTTCTGACATCGAAGGCATCGGGCGGGGCATACGGGGGGCATTGGAGGGCGCGGCTTTAACGCGGCGTGTTTGCGCGCGGCTTGCGTTATTCGCGGGAACAATTTTTTTGCTTATACATAAAAGTTTCCGAAGTTCGGAGCGCGAAGTTCGGCGGCGAAAGTAAATTGTTGCAACGCGCAAAGGTATTATATTGTCTGTTTTCGCCATGGGAAGTTTAGGGGATTCCGCGCGACGTTCAGACGCGCCTTTGCCGCCGCCGGCGGCTGCGCCGGACGTTGCCGCGCGCCTTTGCGAGGCGTTTGAAAATATCAGGCTAAGGCACGTTCGCGGAGCCTCCGGCGCGGCGGTTTGCAGGGCGAGGGCGGAGGCGGTTGACGCGGCGGTAGGGCGCCTTGCGGACAATTTCATCTCTAATGTGCGCGGCGCGGAGAGGAACTCAGAATGCCCTTTTTGCATAGTCGCGCTGGGCGGGTACGGCAGGGGCGAACTCGCTCCGAAAAGCGACGTCGACATAATGTTTCTCTACGCGGATTCCTGCGGTGAGGACTTCAAAAAGCGCGTGGCGGACGCGGTTATGTACCCGCTTTGGGACGCACATTTGACGTTGGGGCACTCCAGCAGAACGGTCGCCGAAGCGGAGCGGGAGGCCGCCTCCGACGTGCTGACGCGAAACGCGATGCTCGACGCTCGCCTCGTGTGGGGGTCGCCGAAACTGTACAAGCGTTTCCAGAAGGCGGTATCCTCCCTGTGCAGGCGCATGGGAAAAAAATATTTCGACGAGCTCCTGCGCTTGAAGTACGAGCGCCATTCGAGGTACGGATGGTCGCCCTGCCTTCAGGAACCGAACCTGAAAAACGGCGTGGGCGGCCTGCGCGACATACAGACGCTGGCGTGGAAAATCCGATTGAAGTTCGGCTCTCCGGAATTGGGAGCGCTGGTGCGCCGCAGGAAGCTGTCGCTTGCCGACTACAAGATGTTCATGCGGGCCGCGGATTTCATAAAACGGGTGCGCAACGAGATTCACTACGCCGCAAACAGAACGACGGACGTCTTGGATTTGGAGCTTCAGCCGATAATCGCGCGCAATCTCGGCTTTCGCGGCTCGAGCGGCGCGGAGGGCGTGGAGGAGTTCATGCGGAGGCTGTATTTCAGCTTTCGCATTGTCGATACGGCGGCAAAAACCCTCAGAAAAAGCATGGGGATCGAGCTCCCGGACGACGTAGTGGCGTCCATGCGGCACAAACTCTCCGTAAGGCAGTCGCGCAGGAAAATATACAAGGACGGCTTTATCATTCAAAACGGCGTCATAAACGCCCAGAGGTCGTCCGTCTTTAGGAGCGATCCGGCGCGGCTGATAAAGCTCTTTTCCTACATTCAGCATTACAGGGCGGCACCCAGCGATTCGCTCGAGCTTCTCGTGCGCGACTGCGTTGCGCTCATAGACGATTCCGTGCGCTCCAATCCGGAGGCCGTCGACGCGTTCTTGTCCATATTCAACTGCCGCGGCAACGTGGCGCCGGTTTTGGAAATGATGCATTTTTGGGGAGTCTTGGGCGCGTTCGTCCCGGAGTTCGGCGACATCACCTGTTTTGTCCAGCACGAGTTCTACCACCGCTACACCGCCGACGTCCACACGCTCAACACGATAGCGGTGGCCGACAAAATATTCCGCTCAAAGGAGGGCGAAGAACCTTATTGGGGATACCACGCCGCGCTAATGAGCGTGCGCTTTCCCGCGCATCTGCTGTATCTGATTTTGTTTTTGCACGACATAGGCAAGGGCGACGGAATCAAGGGCCATGCCCAGCTTGGGGCGGAGTTGGGAGAGCGCATACTGCGCCGGCTCGGGGTGCGCGAAAGCGACATAGAGCCGATTCTGTTCGTGGT
>CALXMX010000034.1 GCA_944389575.1 uncultured Opitutales bacterium | reverse complement strand
ATAGGCGGGTAAAAATTCAACAAAAAATAAACCTTTCTTAACGGGGGGTGCAATAGTTGCATTAAAACGCAAACAAAAGAAGGAGGCCGGGGAACCCTTACAAATAAAGGCCCCCCAAGCGGGAAGCCTCTGTTTTAAAGCGATACCCGGCGGGGGCCTCGAACCCCCAACCAATTGATTAAGAGTCAACTGCTCTACCGATTGAGCTAGCCGGGCAGATGGTGGCTAGACCAGGAATCGAACCAGGGACACAAGGATTTTCAGTCCTCCGCTCTACCAACTGAGCTATCTAGCCTAAATTTTTTAAAGCCCTGTATCGAATATCTTTTTTCGGAAAGGTCAATTTTTTTTTTCGGAAAATTAAAATGCCGTTTTTCGCCTCTGCGCGCCTTTTGCGCGCGCGTCAGTGCAAAAACGGGTCGGCCCCGAGCGTTCCGCCTATGGACTTCAGATAATTGATGCTCTTTATCTGTCTTAGGCACGCGCGCGCCTCCGCGGCTTTTGCGTTGGCTTCCGCCACGGTTTGGGCGTCCTTCGACTTTGCGTATTCGTTTTGGCACGCGTTGATGACGTTCTGTATGGCGTCCACCTCTATTTGCTGTCGGGTTATGAGGCGTTCGGCGTACCATTCTGACTTCACTATGGCTTCCCTTGTGAACATCTGTCTGACGGAGTCGTCGTCGAGGGTTTTCCCCTCGAAATGCCCGTCGCGCATTATGTGAAGCAGGGCTTTCAGCGGCGGGCACGCGCCCTCGATTGAGCCGTCCGCAAAATAGGCCTGCGCCGCGCGCCTGTGTGCGCCGACCATGTTGTCCATTCCGTCCGCAAAGGTGTCCATGTTGTCCATTCCGTCCGCAAAGGTGTCCATGTCCTGCAGTTCCGGCTTGAGCATGTCGGGGGTGAAGATGCAGGCGGGGTTTGAAAACACCCTGCCGAAGTAGCGTATCACGAAATCCTCGGTTATGCGCCAGCCGAGGCGCGAGGCGAGGACTTTTGAGCCGTTGTACTCGAAGTCGGCGCAGCGCTCGAGCATTCCCTCCTTGATGAGGTTGGCCGCGTCGCGCTCTGAACTTCTCATCTTGCACCATATTTCCGGGACTAACAGGCTTATGTCGTGGTCGATTCTGTACTTCGGCCCGAGATAACCCGCGCTGCTCAGCCATACGTCGTATCCGCACAGGGCGAAGGATACGAGCGCATTGTTCAAGTCCGTTATGGCGGTAAGCGCGTTGAATGGGCCCTTGGTCATGGCCCCCTCAAGCCCGGCGCCGACGGTGGAGGGCGACTTTCCCGTCATCGAGGCTATAAATTCCATGAAGGCCTCCGGCAGCGGCAGGTAGTGCAGCGGACCGTGCACCGCGAGCGAGCGTATTCCGTCGCCCGCCGGATTGTTCCTGCGCCCGGCAATCACCGCCGACACCGGGTGCGGCACGCCCTTGTCCTGCGGAATGTCCCTCGCAAGCCGCTCCCCGACCTCCGCCACGTAGTATTTTTGCCTGTTTACGATGTCGTCGCGGTTTTGCAGATAGCGGACGTTCTTGCTCGGCTTGCCGTCGATCAGGCGCGGATTTGCGGAGCTGACGACAAATTTCGGCGAAGTTTCGCGCAGGAAATTCTCCAGATTCTCGCGCATGGGGAAGGTGAACGCCTCAAAGCGCAATACGTCTTCGGCCATGCCGCGCACTTCCTCCCTGTCGAGCGGCTGATAGTTGGATATGAACATTCCCATTTGCGACATGTCGCGCTCCGTGCGCTTGTCGTATCCGCGCACGACGGCGTCGTCGGGACGCTGGAACAACCTGTATTCGCAGTTGGCGGTAAGCTTGACGGACTTGCCGCGGCCGCGCAGGTCCTCCGGAAGGTAGTCAATGGACGAGTCCGGAACGACGATTGACGAAGTGATGTCGTCCTCCATCTGGAGCTTCGCCGAGGGCGAGAAGTCGTTTCTCAGGCTGAAAATCCGCCACGAGCCGTCCGACGTGTATCCGACGCGCAGATACGAGGTCAGAACCGCGGCGTTTTTGTATTTTAGGACGTTGCCGAACGTTCCGTTTATCGTGTCCACCGAGAACTTGTCCTGCCAGTAGCTTCCCCATTCGGGCCGGTAATGCCGCTTGAGGGTAAGGACGAACTCGCGCACGTGGAAAGGTATGGTCGCCAGCCATGCGTTGTATTCGTCGGTGAAGTCGTCCGACGGCGTGAGCAGTTTTACCACCGAGCCCATTGTGCGGCGCTCGTCGAGAATCGGCCGGCTGTCTTTGCCCTTGTTGTTTTTCGGATCCTTGTACCTGTCGCCGTAATTTTTCTCGATGATCTCCTTGACGGCTTCGACGTCCTTCTTGAAGTCGACGACCATCGAGGCCCCGTGTATTATCGCGTCGGATATGTCCTTGGATATTTCTGACTTTCCGCCGCCCGACACCGTTGCGGGCTTGTGGCAGTAAACCCCCTCCTCGACCGTGCCGACCAGCCTCCACCTGCGGCTCTCGTGCGGGCGAAGCATCTCGATTTTGTACCCCTTCGGCGATATGTAAACCTGGCGCGGGAGTATCTTTATACTGCGCTGGACGTCGTCTTTGAGCCATGTGATCGTCTGGGTTTTCAGCGAGAAATATGCGTCTTCGCGCACGTAGATGACGTCGGGAAATTTTTTGTCGCGCGCCCAGCCGTCCTCGAACGCTTCGACGGAGTCGCCGAGGGTTTTGAGGAGGTCGTCGAACGTGGTGCGCACCTCCGGGCGGTAGGAGGCCATGTAGAAGTCGTCGCCCAAGTCGCGGCTCGAGTAGGCTATCGCGCCGCCGCTGTGCTCCTCTTCGGCCTGCCCGTACAGGTTGGCGGAGTAGCTTATGTGCGTCTTAATTTCCTTCTTCGAGTAGCCGAAGTAGTTGTCGGCAATTATGGTCACTATGACTCCCCCGGAGTCGCGCGCGCAGATTTTGAACGGCGAGCCGGAGTTGTAGAGCTCGTCTTCGCTCTCCCAGCACATGCCGTCGCGCTTTTGCCTTTCGGTAGCGTCGCACGCGCGCGGCAGGCCGAGCTCTTTTTTTGTCAGCTTGGTCAGGTGCGGAGCCAGAACTATGCAGCCCGTGTGTCCCGTCCACGTGTTCCAATTCAGGGTGGAGTCGTTGCGGGACAGATATGGATTGCCCGCGTTTCCGAATATGCTCTCGACGAAATCTAAATTGCATATTAGCGCACCCGGCGCGAAGAAGCGTATGTCCATGCGGCGCTCAGGCAGGCGGTTTGGCATCTCCGGGCACACTATGGGGCGCACGAAGAGCGAGACCCACGTGCGCGCCTTCTCCTTTTGCGTGGAGGTAAACGGAAGCTCCAAGAGGCTTTCGGGGGCGTCGAAGGCGCGCTTCCAGAGGTTCTTGAACACTTTTTTGGGAACGGCCTTTTTGTCGTCGGGAATGGGGAGGCCGCCCTCGGCTATGTGGAACACGCCGGCGGTTGTGCGGCGGTCGTTTTTCGGATTGTTGAGTATCCCCTGGCGAACGCGGTAAGAGGCGACGTATTCGTTTGAAGTTTCGTCGGCGTCGGCAGGGAGCGAAAGCGTGCGCGCGGTTCCATGTATGTCCAATATGAAGGTTTTTAGCGGGAGGGCCGGAAGTTCCTCGCGCGGGTCGAGCGCGTCGGCCAAGTACGAGCGCATGAACGCCATAACGCGCCTGTCGGCCGGGCAGTACCCGAAGTTCGCCGAATGGCTTACAAATTCCCTGTAATTGTCCAACAGCGGCCGCGCGAAGTCCAAAACCGGATACTGGCGTTCGTCTCCGAATACGGGAAGTCCGTTGGCCGAAAGGCGCATGTTGACGTACTCGCGAAAGGCCTTTCCGCCGACTTCGTTTTTGCCGGTTTTTTCGTCTATACCCAGTGTAGTTTTGTAGTCCATAAAAAATCCTGCTTGCTAAAAAAGTTTGGAACAGCCCGCATTTTTATTCAATCCAATTTTCAAATGCGGCGGGCCATTCTTTTTTTGGGGAAAGATACTTGTAAACGACATTAAATATAGCTAATTGTTTGCGGAATAAAAACGGGCGCTGCGCGTTTCGCTTTTTGGAACGCCGCGGCGGTTGAAAATAGAGGGAGACCATATTGTGAAATTCAAATGTTCGGTTTGCGGCTTCGTCTTTGACGAGGAAAGGGAGGGAAGGAAGTTTGCCGATCTTCCGGAATCGTGGGCGTGCCCGGTGTGCGCGGTTTCAAAAAAAATGTTTGAGCCCATGCCGGAGGAAGGCGGATCCTTCGGCGCGCGCGCCGAAGGTGAAGGCGGCGCGAAGGAAAAGCCCGGCGGCGAACAAACCCGCGCCGCTTCGGATTCCGATTCCGGCGGAGAGGCCGGCGGAACTCAAACCGGCGAGGGGGCTCCGCGCACGGTCGCCGACGCATTGATTGGGGAGTTTGCTTCCCGCGGGCTCAAATGGGTGTTCGGCATGGTCGGGCACTCCAATTTGGGGCTGGCCGAAGCCGTGAGAAAACAGACCGAAAAGGGCGCGCTGACGTATGTCGGCATACGCCACGAGGGAGCGGCGGCTTTCGCCTGTTCCGGCTACGGAAAGCTTACCGGGCGCCCCGCCGCATGTCTGTCCATAGCCGGGCCGGGGGCGACAAACATGCTGACGGGACTGTGCGACGCCCGCTGCGACGGCGCTCCCGCAATCGCACTCACCGGACAGGTGCCGTCCGGGCTGATGGGGGCAAAGCTCTTTCAGGATATCGATTTGAACGGCGTCTATTCCTGCGCGGAGGCTTTTGTCCAGACGGCCTACTGCGGTTCGGACGGGGCGGCGTTGGCCCGCAGGGCGTGGAATTGGGCGGTTGCGAACGGCGGGGTGTCGCAGTTGGTGGTGCCGGACGACGCCCAGGTGTCGCCGGCGGGAAAGCCCGCGGATTCTTTGGAGACGGCGCCGGTTGAAATTCCCGCCGCAGATTCCGCCGCCGTCAAGGCCGCCGCCGAGTTTATCGCCGGCAGGAAGCGCCCGGTTATAGTGCTCGGCTGGGGCGCGCGCGGCGCCGTGCGCGAGGCTCTGGAGTTGGCGCAAATTTTGCAAGCGCCGATTTTGACGACCTATCGCGCAAAGGGCTTTATTCCGGATTCGCATCCGCTTGCCTGCGGGGTTGTGGGGCTTAGCGGAACTTCTGTGGCCAACACCCGCGCGGCTCTGTCCGACTGCATAATAGGGGTGGGAATGGGATTTAGCAAGCACACGGCAATATCCGTCAAAAAGCCCGTCGTCCGCATAGATTGCGACTTGCGCGCCCTCGGCGCGCGCCGGCGCAGCGAATATCCGCTTCTCGGCGACGCCGCAAAGACCCTTGCAAAGCTCGCCGAATTTATGCCCAAGGAAATATCGGCGGCCGATTCCCGCGCGGAGATCGCGGAGGCCTGGCGGCAGTGGCGCGCGCAAAAGGCCCAGCGGGCGGCCGGCAGCCTCAAGGGGGAAATCAGCCCCACGGGGCTTTCCGACGCGCTGTCGAAATTCGTTCCGGAGGACGCGATAGTTTCGGTCGACGTCGGCAATTTGGCCTATTCGGTCGGCCGCGCGTTCGAGTCCAAGAGGCAGACGTTTTTGCTCTCATTTTATTTGGGGTCGATAGGCGTCGGCCTGCCTTCGGCGATTGGCGCATGGTGCGCCACGCGCGAGAAAGGTTCGCCGCACTTCGGCAAAAAAGTGGTCGCCATGGTCGGAGACGGAGGTTTGGGTCAGTACCTTTCCGAGTGGACGACCGTCGTCAAAAACGGAATGGACATAAAGTGCGTGGTGTTCGACAATTCGGAGCTGGCAAAAATTTCCCTCGAGGAAAAGAGCGCGAAAATGCAGGTCTGGCAGACGGAGTTGCGCAATCCCGACTTCGCCGAATTTTCAAGGCTTTGCGGCGGAAAGGGCTTCCGCATTGAGGACGTTTCGGAATTGGACGACATGCTCTCGCAGGCCTTTGCGACCGAAGGCCCCGTCATGATAGACGTTTTGACTTCCGCGCAAACCGTTCAATGACGCTCCGGCAAAAGGCGCCGCGTTTTCGCTAAATCCGGGGGGCGGCGCGCGAACTGCTTTGCTTTGCGCAGCCGACGCAGCCGCCGCTTCCTCCGCCTGCCGGTCGGGAGGGACGGAGGGAAGGGCACGCTGGAAAATTTGCGAATCCGCGCCGCGCGTCAGCCGTCGCGGCGAAAAAATCAAGAAGCGGCGGCAAAGGGGTGGCGGCAAAGGAGCGGCAGCAAAGGGGTGGCGGATTACTCCTTCAAGGCGCAGATGAAGGAGTCCAACATCTTCGGATAGTAGTCGCTCCCGATTATGAGCTCGCACGGCACGCCGAGTTCGTCGCAGCGGCGTTTGAACATGGCGCCGAAATTTGAAGAATGAACGGGGTCTTTGGGCGGATTCTCGAAGTCGGGCTTTCTCGGGTAGCCCAGTATGATTTTCGGCGCGCCCTTTTTCAGCAGCGCATAGGGGGAATACTTTTCGATTTGGCCGAGCGTTTTTTCCCTGTTGCCGAGCCATTCTTCAAAGTTTCTCGCGCCGAACGCGGCGTGTCCGTAGGCGATGTTCGGTATCCATGAGCGCATTTGCGCGGGGTCGAGCGATGTCTGCGCGATCGCTCCGCCGACCGCCTTGATTTTCGGCAGTCCGGGAATTTTTACGGACGCGCTTTCGGGATTGGCCGCGCACGCTATATACAGGCTGGAACAGCCGCCCGCAGACCCGCCTATCACGCCTATTCTGGAGACGTCGACATTCCATTCCTCCGCCTTTTCGCATATGAGCGCGAGCGCGCTTGCGGCGTCTTCGAGCGGGGCCTTTACGGGCGGGGTTATTCCGGCGTCGCGGGCGTCGTCGAGAAATCTGTACTCCACTGCCGCCACGTTGATTCCGCGGCCGGCGCACTTTTCTAAGAGCGCCTTTAGGCGGGAGTCCTCCGGCGAATTTTCAATCCACGAGCCGCCGTGTATGTAAACGGCGGTCGGGGCGGGCTTGCCGTCCGCGTTTTTGGCCTTCCAGAAGTTGACGTACTGCTTGTGGTGCGGCCCGTACTTCGCGTTGGAATGCGTTGGCGCGGGTATGCGCTCCACGCGCTTTGTGTAGAAGTCGAGATAGGTTTTCGTTTCGGGATTGCGCGTTCCGAAGGTTCTGGATATAGCGTCGAGATACGCCATGCCGTCGCGCCGTTCGGGGAATACGACGCAGCCCTCGGTCCATTCATTCCAGGCGTTGACGAGCACGGCGAAGGGTTTTTTCGCGTCTTGTTCGGCGTGCTTCTTCGCGTCGGCGAGCAGCTTCTCGAATTTGTCGGGCGTGTTTCCGACGACTACCGGCCTGTACGGATATTCGTCAACCGGATAGGGAAACTTCACGCTCTGGACGCAGCGCGGCGTGCTGTCCCACCCCTGCGTGACGACCGGCAGATTGACCAGCGGTGAGTTTTGCGTCATGTCGGCCCAATGCCTCCTGTGTAGGTCGGCCAAATGGGAATATTGCATTATGCCGCCTTTTTTTCCGTCGGAGTCGATGTCTCCGTAGGGCGGGGTTAGGTTGTAGTCCGTGAGGCTCGAAAATCCCGCCAGCTTCAGTTCTTCCGCGTGCCGGGGGCTGCTTGCGATTCCCGCCCAGTGAATCGGCGGCAGCGAGGCTTGCGCCATTTTGCGGTCTATGGCCGCAAACAGCCGCCGCGTGTTTTCAGCCCCGCCGAGATGTTTGACAAGCCGCATGGGCTGATAGACCGCAAAGTAGATTTTCCCGCCGACGCGCCAGTAGTTGGGCTTGTTGAAATAATGGCTTATGCAGTAGTCCATGGCCTTTAGGGTGTCGGCCTCGCTGTGCTTTGCGGCGAACCACAGCTTTCTCGGCTTGCGGTATTCCGGGCGGAATTGGTCGTTTCTGTCGTGGTTTGCCCACATGAGGGCGAACTTTATGTCGGAGTTGTTTTCGGCCTTGAGAAATCCCCTTTCCAGCCCCTCCTGAAGATTCATAACGCCCTCGTACCAATACCAGCAGTAGAGAAACACGTCTACGCCGGCTCCGCTGGCAAGGGCTATTTCCTTTTCGACGTCTTTCGGATTTGCGCTGTCGAAATAGGCGTACGGAATTTTCGGCTGGCGGTGGGCGCCAAATTTTTTCTTCGCGCTCTTGAGCAACGACCACTCGCACCAGCCGTCGTGTTTGAACTGAGCCTCAATCGGAGAGGCGAACCAGTGCGGATAATACACCATCGCCAGCTCTATGTTTGCGTCCTTTTTCGGGGCGTCTTTCGGCGCCTCGTATGCGGCGGCGCTTGCGCACAGGAGCGCGCACAGCGCGATTATTGACGCCTTGATAAGCGGAAGTTTTACCTTTTTCATTAAAAAATTTCCCCCTGCGCTTTGAAAGTTGAAGCTTCCAAACTTTAATATTTTTTGTAAAGCGCAAGGGCGGCGTTATCAAGAATTTTTATTAATATGTTTTAATAGGCAGTCTTATTTGCTTGCGCGAACGCCTGCGAATATTTTTTTAAAAACTTCCCCCGCTTTCGCCGGCGACGACGCTCATTCGCGCTTGGCTTGAATTGACTCGCGGCTAAAGCCCGTTTGATTCGTTTCTCTCACCCCTCCGGGGTGCGCCTGAGGCGCATCTAAACGCGCCTTCGGCTTGTTTTCGCCCTTCGGGTCGTCGCTGGCGCGACGCTCATTCGCGCTTGGCTTGAATTGACGGCCTGAGCAAGGATACTGATTCCTCTTTAGTGAAAAATAAATAATGTAAGGTTATATTTTGCAACCATCGCGCAAGACGGGGCTTTATGAACGGCCATAAGGCGAACGCAACGGCTGTAGATTGACGGCTTATGGCGTGCGTCATTCCCCGCTTTTAAAGATTTAGCAACGCTCTAAGCTCGGCTTTCGCCGCCTCGTAGTCTGACGCAACAAGAACACCTATTTTTTGTGTGAGGCTGTTCTTGTCTATGCTCGCCAACCCTTGCATGTTGATTGCGGAAGGCTTCGGCAGCCATTTTATATGGGTAATATCGACCTCTCCGCTCAAACCCCTTATCTGCGATGTAAGGGGTGCTACAATCGCAAGCGCGCGCGCCGAATCAGACGACGGATAATACAACACCAAAACGGGGCGGGTTTTTGCCGCCATTCCCATATCCGCAATCCAAATCTCGCCGCGTTGCGGCGAACGCTTAATATTCGCCAAGCGCATCGTTCCAAATCTTTCCCTGTTCCTCATTAGTCAAAAGCCGATCAGGATTGGTAGAAACGCTGAAGGGCAAATCACCGCGCAGTTCGACTTGGGCGATAAATATGTTTATGGCGTCGGACATTTTTAATCCAAGCCGGGCAAACACCTTTTCGGCCTTCTTTACCCTCCGAGAATTAACCCGAGCCCTCACTAAAACGGTACTTTCTTTCATGTGCTCAAATAGGCTCAAAAATGTTCATTTTTGTCAAGCTCATTTCATTGCACTATCAGCGAGTCCAACGGCGTGCCCCAATTCTTGTACAGGCTATGCATCGTTCTAAGACTTAATTTTTTCTTGCCTCCCAAAAATTCCGACATGCGAGAGTGCTTTCCCACCTGTTTCTTTAATTCAAGCCAAGCGCGAATGAGCGTCGCGCCAGCGACGACCCGAAGGGCGAAAACAAGCCGAAGGCGCGTTTAGATGCACCTCAGGCGCGCCACGGAGGGGTGAGAGAAACGAATCAAACGGGCTCCTCGTTTGAAGCCCGTTTGTGCGAAGGCTTTAATCCGCCCGCTGAAGCGCGACTTTTTTGCGCCGCCGCTATGGGCGTCAGAACGGGAACGGATTGTCGGGCGCGGGGGCGGGAGCGGAATCCGCGGGAGCGCTTCTCGACGGGAGTTTGTATATTCGCATGGAGTCGTTCCACTCCTTGGCCTCGCGGTGTTCGGACAGCCCTTGCACGACTATCGCGCGGTGCGGGCGAACCGGACATATATATTCGCAGGCGCCGCAACCTATGCAGACTTCCTCGTGAACGTGCGGTATGAACTGGGCGGACTTGCGCTTAGTGTTAAAGGGTATCATCTCTATCGCCTGAACGGGGCAGTGCTCGGCGCAGGCCGCGCAGTCCGTTCCGTCGGTCTTGACGACGCACAGCGAAGGTTTGAATTTCGCCGTGCCGGTTTTGACCCTCTTCTTTTCGCGCCCGCTTAAGAATTTTATCGCGCCGGTGGGGCAGGCTTTTGTGCATGCGTGGCAGGTGTAGAGGCAGTAGCCGTCGGTGAAGTCCATGTACGGCTGCATTAGCCCGGACAGCCCCCACTCCAAGAGCGACGGCTTGAGAATATTCGCCTTGCATGCTGACACGCATATCTGGCAGCCGGTGCATTTCTCCGAAAAGTTTTTCAGGCTTTGCGCGCCGGCCGGCACGCCGAGCCGCTTGTCCGGCCTGTCCCCCGCGACTCCGAACGGCGAGGCGTCCGCGTCGACTCTAAACTCCCCGCGCTCCCTACGCCGCATGCGCCGTTTTGCTCCGGCCGCGCCGAGAGGAGCCCAGGCCGCAAGCAGCGCCAGCGCCGCCGCAAATTTCCTTCGCGAGGCCGAAACTGCAAAAGATTTTTCCCCGCGCCGCACTCTGGGGGCGTTCAGAATTGATTGCGCGCCGGCGAAAGCGGAGGCATTCGCAGTTGATGTTCCGCCCGCATTGAAGGAGGCTTTTGCGATTGATGTTTCGCCCGAGCTTGCGAAAACCTTTGCAGCTGGGGCGGCGTTTTCGTCAGCGGGGGATTTTGCCCAGGCCGTATATTTCGCCTTTTTCGCCTTGGCCGCCTTGTCGGTTTCCGCCGCGTTCGCGCTTTCGGAGCCGGAGCGTCTTAGGAGTTTTGCAAGCGGGCTTGCAAGGCGCACAATAATTGCGTTCTTCCGGCATTTATTCGCGCAGTTGAAGCATAGTACGCAGCGGGAGAAATCCAGCTTTCCGTTCTTTGCGTCTATGCATTGCGCTTTGCAGGAGCGTTCGCAGAGCCCGCACTTGACGCACGCGTTTGCGTCTATTGCGATTTTGAAAACGGAAAATTTTGAAAGCAGCCCAAGCCACGCCCCGACCGGGCAGATCGTGTTGCAGTACAGCCTCGCGCGGAGCGCAGAGACGCACCAAATCAGCGCGAGTATCGCCAGCGCGAGCGAGAACGCCCAAATAGAAATTGCCGGGTTCCCGTCAACGGCGGGAAGCCAGTACGCCCCGTTCGAGACCAGCGCGGCGGAGGCCGCATTCGCGGTTTCGGCGAGCGCCGGCCGTAAAAACCCGCCCATGATTTTTCCGAACAGCGAGTACGGGTCTATGAATCCGAGCAGTCCGGAAAATCCCGCCGCAATGAGCGCGCACGCCAATGCCAAAAACGCCGCCCGCACGGCGCGGGCCGCCTTCGCAAAGCGCAGGTTCTCGGACGACGACAGTATCTTACCCGCGTGCGACGCCCTTAAAAACGGCAGTTTTGAGGCCGCGGCCGAAATTCTGCGCAGCGCGTCCATCAAAATTCCGAACGGGCAGAAACACGAGCAGTACGCCCGCCCGAATATCAGCGCGCACGCCGAAAATGCGATGAACGCCGCTCCCGCCAGAACTCCCGCCCCTCCGAGCATCTCGAGCAGGGAGGGCATGAATTGCATGTTCGTGGGATTGTATATCCAGTACGGCTTCGGCAGTTTGTGGTAGATATCGAAAAACTGCGCGCCGATGAGGCAGAATACGGCGACTGACACCGCAATCCTCAACATGCGCACGGAAATGAAAAACTTGCGCATAGGTTTTCCCGCTTCGCCACGCCCCTTAAGCCAGCGATATGTTTTTTGTCCTCAATTTCCCCAAGTCGGAAGTCCCGATTCCGTGCGCTTCGGCCAGCGCGATGTAGTCTATGTCCGACACCTCGTAGGGCTGGCCCATTTTAAAGCGCTTTGAAAGGCTTGCAAAAATCCTCGTCGCCGCCGCGTCCGCCGCGACGATGTCGGTCGAAATTATCTGGTATTTCGCAACCGGCGCGTATCGCGGCGAACGGCCTATAGGCCCGTATTCCAGCATGACCCGATAGGCGTCTATTATATTCAAATCGACCTTTTGCCACGCGGCGTAATCGGCTATGCATTGCGGCATGTTGTGGCTGTGCCACCAGCGCCTGTCCAGCACGCAGCCCATGAAGTTCTTCATGGCGGCGGTGATCTTCGCGCCGCTGTGGTGCTTGAGGACGGGAATGTTTATGAATACGTCGGGATTGACCGCGTGCCTGAACACTTTGGCGCGCTTTAGAATCGCGCTTTTGGGGAGTTCGCAATCGACGTACATAGAGTCGCTTCCGGAGGGCAGCATCTTGCCCCCCGCGCTCTCCACGGCCTCCCTTATTCCGCTGACTTTATAGCGGTATTCCCAGTCCGTTCCGCAGGTGTGGTCGAAGCACAGAACCTCCTTTGCGCCGGCCTCAAAGCAGGCCTGCGTCACCGCGCGCATGAGTTCCGGATTCGTGTTCGAGCCCATTTCCGGAGACTTGTCCCAGCCGATGTTCGGCTTCAGGACTACCGTCTGCCCCTTCTTTACAAATCTTTTCATTCCCCCCATTTCGGCTATTCCCCTTCGGAACATCTCGGCGGGCTCGCCGCCGTAGAGCGCGACGAAGTCCAGCTGTTCGCCGCCTTGCGCCGCGTTTGCGGGAGCCGCGATGGAGTCGGAAAACGGAAGCGCCGCCGCGGACGCAGCAGCCGCCTTTACAAACTCTCTTCTTTTCATGTGGAGCCTCTTTTTGCGTTGTGATGTCTGTTCGGAAAAATTTTTTATATGATAAATTGGCATCGCTTTGAGTCAAGACGTTTTCAAGCTCTCTGCGGCCGGCTTATCGGGTGTCTTTTTGCAAATTTTTTTGGTAAAAATTCTCAATCGGCTTATATTTAAATTGCCTCCTTCCGGCTTGCGCGCTTTTCCGCGCCCACTTTCCCGCGCGGCGGAGATTTTTTTTGCTTCGTTTCCGCCCGAAGGGAAAGCCGTTTTCCCGCGGGCGGTTTCGCCCTTTTTATGGGCGCGCAATATTTCGCGCCTTTTGGGCCGCGGGAGATTTTTTTCGGCTTTTTTTTAAAATAAACGCGAAAATGCTTTGATTGTTTCTGCGGGAATGTAAAAAATGTCGCCCCGTTTTTTTAACCGCATAATTCGCCCTCTGTTTCCCGTGTTAAATTCAATTGCAACGCTGTTCGATTCCCCGTTCCAGGCGGCGGCTCTGGCTTTGTGCGCGCTGTTAATCGGCATGTCTAAGACGGGAATGCAGGCGGTCAACATGGTTTCGATTCCCATGATGGCCGTCGCGTTCGGGGCAAAAGAGTCCACGGGGGTGATTCTTCCCATGCTTTGTTTTGCGGATCTGGTTGCGGTTTTGTACTACCGCCGCAACGCCGAATGGAAGTATGTGGCTAAGCTCCTGCCCAGCGCGGTTGCGGGATTCTTTGTGGCGTTGGCCGTCGATAGGGCGATAGATCCGGCATGGTTTAAGAATCTGATGGGCATATGCATAATCGCAGGGCTTGCCGTCATGTTCTTCGAGCGGGGCGCGCGGGAGAATCCGGCGTGCGGCAAGTGGTGGTTCTCGGCTCTCTTCGGCCTGCTTGGAGGCTTTACGACCATGATAGGCAATGCGGCCGGCGCGGTCATGGCGGTTTACCTGTTGTCTATGCGCCTTCCGAAGCTAAACTTCGTGGGGACAAACGCGTGGTTTTTCCTGACGGTAAATTACCTGAAACTTCCTCTGCAATATTTTGCGTGGGACAATATATCAGCACACACCCTTGCGATTGGCGCGGCCGGCATTCCGTTCATACTTGCCGGCGCGCTGTTCGGAATATGGTTTGTCAAAAAGCTTCCGGAGAAGGCTTTTCGCGCCTTCGTCACGGCGGCCGCGCTTCTTTCGGCGATAGTGTTATTCTTCTGATTGCTACCCCGCTTTTGCGCGGTTTACGGGTAAGGCTTGGGCGAATGAAGGGGATAGCCCGATTTCGCATTTTTGCCCGCCGCGTACTGTGAAGATGCACAGCGCAATACGGCGCGGGAGAGCCGTTGCGCGTGTTGGCAGTTTGTGGCAGATACCGAAAAACTGCGCGCCGATAATGCGGAACACGACAATCGACACCGCAACCCCCAACATGCGCGCGGAAATGGAAAACTTGCGCGGAAATGAAAAGAATGCATTTTCCCGCTTCGCCGCGCTCCTTGCGCAAGTTGAGTTAGAAGTCTGCTTAGGCGCCAGTGCCGGCGTCTGCGCGAAAAGCCCATGCAGGCCACTCACGCGGAGGTTTTGCAGCGGTTTTGCGGCGGGCTGGCTCGGCGGCGCGCGCGGTGCAGGCGGCATAGGAAGCGCGATTTTTGCGCAAAACGGGGATTGCGGGGATATTTTTATCTGCGCGTTTCCCGCAAGCGTTGGCCGCATTTTAGAGGCGTGCGGCAGAACAAAAAAAAGCGCCCCTTGAGAGCGGGGCGCGGCGCGAGTTGCGCGGCGGAGAAATTGCGCGCGCAATTTTCCGGGCTACTTGGCGGACTTTGCCGCCTTTTCGCGCAGACGGCGGCGGCGCTGCGCGAGAATGCGCTGGCGCTGTGCGTTGGGCTTGGCTCCCGGACTTTTCTTGCAGGGTTTGCGCTTTGCGCGCGACGACCATTGTACTAATCCGCTCATTTGTCTTTCCTTCCGTAAATTGATTGAATAGTTAAAAAAACGCAGGTTAGGGAATTTTTTGTCTGGCGCCAGCTTTTTTTTGCATTTTTATATAGAGCGCAACTTTTGGCAAAAAGCGGCGTTTAAGACGGTGGAAAAGGAAAGAGATATGAGACCGTCGCAATCCATTCGAGTTATGAGGCGCGAGGACGAAGAATTTGGCGAGCTTTCCCCCGAAGATGCGGGAGTGCGGCCGGACGACGTCGGCGCGTTCATGGAGCGCGCCTCTTGCGCGGTCGCCTGTTCCGATGCGGACACTCTGCTGATGGAGGACGTGGCGAAGGGGTCGGAGCAGGCTTTTAGGATTTTAGTGCAGAAGTGGAAGAATCCGCTGATGAACTACTTTTACCGTTCGGTGTCGGATTCGCACACGGCGGAGGACCTCGCCCAGCAGACGTTTATAAACCTTTATCGCGCCCGCAGGAGCTACAGCGCGAAGGCGAAGTTTTCCACGTACCTATTTTTCATCGCCAGAAGGCTTTTGATAAATGAGTATCGCAGGAGAACGAGAAAACCCGTGGAGATTGTCGACCCCTTTGAAATGGAGGCGCCGGCGCAGCCTTCGAGTGAACTTGCGATGTCGGAAATCGAGGAGTTTTTTTACAAGACGCTGGAATTGATGCCGGAGAACCAGCGCACCGCGATATTGCTGTTGAAGCAACAGGAACTTTCTTACGATGAAATAGCGAAGGTGATGGGCGTGGGCGTGTCCGCCGTAAAGACGTGGATTCACCGCGCGCGAGAGACCCTGCGCAAAGTCCTTGCGGATAGGAGGTGGGAGAGATGAAAAACGACGATATGGACATTTTCATAGACAGGCTCTTGGCCGAACATTCGGTGTCGGTCTCGGAGGATTTTGTCGACAGGACGTTGGAGGGCTCGCTGTCGCCTTCGCGGGCGGAGCTTGAGGCGCGCGTTGACGCTTTGCTGCGCAGGCGGGAGGAATTTCAGACGCCGGGCTTTACCGAGCGCGTAATAGGGGCGACCTTCGGCGCCGCGAAGAGGGGTTGGGGCGGATTTTCCGCATGGCGCGCCGGGTTTTCCGCGGCCGCGCTGGCTTCGGCGGCCGCCCTTGCAATTACTCTGGCGCATTTTGTCCCCGCGGGAGCGTCGGAGCCTCCGACTGTCGGAGACTATGAAAAGATGTGCTCGATTATCGACGACATCAACAATATTACATACCTCGTTCTCGAGGAGGAGCGGTTTGACATGCTTCGCTTTTGAACTCGCTTGTGTGCGGATTGTGCATGAATCGCATAAGTATTTGGAAACTTTAATATTAAACGAGGCTTGAGCCGCCGAAGCGCGAACCGGTAGGCCGGAAAAGGACCTTTTGGGAAGTCTAAAGTCAACTGATCGGGCGCGCCCTGCGAAAGGGGCGCGCTTTTTTTGTCGCCCTCCGGAATATCCGCCTTTGGGCGCGGATTTACCGCCTTTTTGCAGGCCTTAAATGCGGCGGCAAAATTCCGAAAATATTACGTAGAGCCGCCCGTTTGCCTCCCCGGATAATTCGGCGGTTAAATTGCGAGGTTTTCGGGTTGTTCCGGCGGCGGACGGCGGGCGGATTTTCGGCGAAAAATGCCGGACAAAATTGAAAAAATTTACTTGCTTGTGAACATGGCGTAATATAGGATTTCAATCGTATGAAACCCCCAATATAAATCAATCGTATGAAAACCCCCAATATAAAAAAGACCGATTCCGCAAAATTGAAGGGCGGGTTTGCGCTGGTTTTGGCCTTGTCCCTGATGGGATTTATGATGCTTTTGATAATGACGCTTGCCGCCCTTGTGCAAATGCAGTTGCGGTTGAGCCAACATTCCCTGCTGGAGCAGAAGGCGAAGCAGGCGGCAAAGTTTGCGGCGTATCAGGCGTTGTCGCGCGTGCAGTCCGCGCTCGGCCCCGACAGGAGAATATCGGCGAATGCGAAAATGTTTGACGGACAGCTTGCCGAAGGCATCGGCAGGCTGGAGACGAGCGCGCTCTCCAACTATAATTGGTGGGAGGAGCCCATGGGAATCACCCGGGCCGATACGAACGAGATAGATTCGGCCATCGGGCAAAACCGCTATTGGGTGGGCGTGTGGGACGCCAGGCTGGGATACTCTCCCGACAAGATAAAGCGCGAGCAGCAGCGCGAAGAATACGTACAAAAAACCGTGGACCAGGCAATCACTTGGCTGGTCTCCGGCAATATGGTTAGCAATCCCGACGACCTCGTCAAAAACGGGTCTTCCGAGAGCGTGCACTACAAGCCCTACACCAATTTGGAGAAGGGGCAATACGTCCGCGCCGTGAGCAAGGGCTCGGCGAGCAACGACTACGGCGAAATGGACAACCTGACCGACGTTCTTGTTCCGCTCGTGACGTTGGAAAAAGATCCCAATCCCGTTTCCGGAGAGACCGAAACCGACAAGCGCCAGACGCGTATAGCTTGGTGGGTGTCGGACGAGGGGCAGAAGGCTTCGCTCAACGCGGTGGCTTCGTACGACGACATACAAAAGGCGAAGAGCATAGACAAGTTCAGGCTTCAGACCCTTCCGTTCTATTCCGGCATACACGGGCTGACGCTGATGAATGCGGAGGGGCGCGCCGGCGAAAAGGCCTTCGACTTCGATATGGACGACAGCGAGGACGACACCAGCTCGATGGCCATTATCCGCCGCCTCGACGACATACGCGACCTCGACGTATTCAAGTCTTCCGCGATTCCCTCAAACATCAGCGCGTCTAAGGCGTTTTTCCATTCGGCGACGTTTGGCAGCAAGGGGCTTCTTGTCAACGTGCAGCAGGGGGGGCTGAAGAAGGACCTCACAATCGGCCTCAGCAGAAAGGACTTCGGCAACGAGCCTACGACGCTGAATACGTCGGCGCAGTCGTCCTCCGGCACGACCAACATGTATTTCGAGCTTCCCATGGGGGTTGCCGGATACGAGTACAAACAGACGGCCTATCCGCTGTGGAACTCTTCAGACAGCAATCTCGTCACATACCGCAGAATCCCGACCGACCAAAACAGAATGCTGAAGGGCGTCGGCCACATGTTCGGCCCGCAGATGTACGGCCACGAGCAGCTGGACGACTATGAAACGGCGTCGGCCATGACGGTGTTGGAGGAGGCCTATTCGGACACCAACCTTTGGAAGGATCCGGGCGGCCCGCTCTGGGACCAGCTGAGGTCGTACTACAACATGCGCGCCCCGGACGATCCGAGCTCCAACAAGCTCGACGCCCGCGTGCAGGTTGACGACCGCATATCTTTCAAGCCCGTCGTAAAGCGCTTCCAGGTGTTTTACGTCCCGACGTTTGTAAGGTACAACAGCGTGTCGTACACGTCGAAGGAGACTCCCAACGGCGGGCACCCGTACGGCGGCGCCGGCGGCGAGCCCTACGGGGTGCGCCTGCACATAATTCCCATGCTCGTGCTTTGGAATCCCTACGATGTGAAGATTCCGGGCGGGACGTACTATTTAATCAATCTGACTTCCCGCACTCCGATGGGCGCCACGCGCGACCACAATCCGCTGGGCTGGTACCGCTTTGCCATAGGGTACAGGAGCGGCGCGTACTTCCAGTGCCTGCGCGACCTCCGCACGGAGCTGATGCCTTCGCTCGACGTCGAGGTTCTGCAAATGGCCAACAAGAACGTCGGCACGGACGAGACGTTCAACTCCGGCTCCACCGCCGACAGGGTGATGCGCGGCCTCTACGTTCCGTTCCGCTGGTGGGGCTCGTGGGACGAAGAGCTCTTTAGAAACGCCAACGGCACGTTCCTTTCGTACGACGCCGAGAGGGCGCCGAAGAGGAAGTATTCGATGTCGCTCAAGACGTTCTTCAACCAGATAGCCGCTTATCCGCTGGGCTACGGCGCCGTGGCGACACCTTCCACAATACAGAATCAGAATAACGACTCCGAAGCGTGGAAGGCCTTTATTTACGACACGCAGGCTTCGTCGAACCTCTATCCGTCTCTCGAGGAGGTGTACAACCGCAAGACCCTGCAAAGGAGCAACAGCACCAACATGTGGTCCGCGCGCGTCGCCCGCGTTCCGCTGTACTTGAACAACATTCCGGCTTCCGTATTCCACGGAAAGTTCGACAACAAAAATTCCGACAACGACTTGTTCAAGATGCAGCGCGCCCTGAACCTGAAGAACGCCAGTTCGTATAGGAATTCCATCAGCCGCGGGAGCGTCACGGGCATGGCGCAGGCCGACAGCAC
>CALXMX010000033.1 GCA_944389575.1 uncultured Opitutales bacterium | reverse complement strand
AGGCGAAATTTACCCCACCCGTTCAGCAACACCCGACGGAAGCGAGAGCCGCCGCAAACCCGAGAAAAACATTGCACAATTTCATAATCAAAAAATACCGAAAACTCCGGCAAAGGGCAATAAAATTGCGCGCAAAAAAAGGGAACAATCCGCCGCCGAAGCGCGCGAAATTCGCGCGGCGGCATGCAAACAGAGGTCAGCGCCTGAGGTTTTCGCGGTCGATTTTGGAATCCATCTCAGAATTTATTTCCGGGAAACCCATCATTTTCTCGTCGGGATTCTTTTTGGCCGTTATGACCTTGTACACGCACCACGCAAAAAGCGCCGAAAAGGAAATCATAGACGCCAAAAACGTTATCCAGCCGCCCAAAGTCATTTGCGCCTCCTTGAAGACTTAAAAACATCGTACTTTTTCGCCCTTGAGAGCAGGAGCGAATAAAATACAAATATGCCGACCATCGCCGCAACCGACATCCACGACACCGTATTTACCGGGTGGTCCGGGCCGCCTATCAAATCCAAAATATACACGCTCAACTTTCCGTTCCCAATGACGCCAAAGACGTCCTTTGCCAGCCACAGGACGAATATCGCCAGCAGGAATGTGGGCGTCAAATACTTTATGACGAATCCGAGCCCGGGAGGAGTCTTTATCAGGGAGCCTTCATTCGCCATTTTGATTCCCTTGTCTATCCCGAATTTCCAGGCAAACACGATGGTTGAAACCATCGCGAACACGTATATGGCAACCTGCCCCATCCAAAAGTCGAAGGTGTCCATGACCTTCAAATCCTCCGAGAAGTACACGACAAATCCCGTCAAGAAGGTCGCTATCGCCCCGAGTATTATAGTGGCCAGGCTGCGCCGCATTTTCGTGGCTTCCTCCAAAAAGGCAATGCTGGGCTGGAGCATCGAAAGCGAACTCGTGACGGCGCCCAAATACAGCAGAAAGAAAAAGAGAAAACCGAACAGCCACCCCACCGGAAGCGACACAAAGAACACCGGCAATACCTTAAATCCCAAATCGAAAAGGCTCAGCCCCGCACCAACTACGCCCGACACCCCGAACAACGCCACGGCCGGCGGAACCGTTATCATTCCGCCCAGGCAGACTTCGCAAAATTCGTTCGCGCTGCAGGAGGTCAGAGAGCTCAAGACTATGTCGTCGCGCCGGCGCAGGTAGCTTGCGTATGTCATTATCAAGCCAAAGCCTATCGTAAGGCTGAAAAACACCTGCCCCGCGGCCGCTATCCATATCGACGGATCCGCCAACTGCGCCCAAATCGAAATGCGCCTTATGCGCAGGGGATCGCTTCCGTCGCAAAGGGAGGCTTTCAGGGCAATCTCTTTTTCCGCGCGTTCGATTTCATCATTTCCGACCAGCCTCTTCTCGAACACCCACTCCCCGCTCCCCGGAGAAAGCTCGCGTTCAAGCACGACTTTTTCCGGATTCCACATGAATCCCAGCCCCTGCTCCACAGACCTTTCGGGGTGCTCCGGAGAGATGTTTCCCAACGTGAGCACCCGGCCCACCATAATCAGGCCGATTATCACCAAAGCCGGCATCGCATATTTGCAGAAAAACTCTATTCCGCGCGAAACACCCCTGTAAATCATCCAGAAGTTGAGCAAGAACGATAGAAACAAGAAGATCAGCACGCCCTTTATTCCGAAATTCATCGCCGAGCCGTTTTCGGCAACGCCTATGAATTCGGCAAAAAACTTTCCGGACTCCTCCACATTGGAGAAACTCAAATTCCCAAAGAGAAAATTTACGGCATATCCCAGACACCACGCCTCAATATACACGTAATAACAGTAGATTATCAGCGTGAGCGTGACCCCCAATACGCCGAAATACGCCATTTTTTTGCTCGAACAGACATATCCGAGGATTCCCGGGGCCGAGTTGTATCCGTTCGCCCCGCCGTATCTGCCCATCGTCCATTCGAGCACCGATATTGGAAGGCCGACGATAAAAAACGATACGACATACGCAATCATAAACGCCGCGCCGCCATATAGCGCGACCTGTCCCGGAAACTTCAAAAAATTTCCCAAGCCGACCGCGCTGCCCGCGACCGCCAGAATCACGCCGACGCGCGAACTCCAATTTTCCGACTTCATAAATAAAATGAATTGTCAATATCTAAACGGAAGGCTCTCATCAACAAAAAAGCGAATCCGCGCGCAATTAACCATCAACGCGCGCCGTCTGAAGCGGCATAATCCGTAGGCGCGCGATGCAAAAACGCGCACCGCGCGGCGGCTTGGCGAACTCTTGAACCGGCAAATTGGCCGACTTGCCACGACAGCGACCCAAAGATTTAACAGCCCGGCCTTTCGCAATGCCGCGGCGCGGCAATTTGAATAAGCGAAGGCTCGCCGGCACAACCGCCGAACCATTTTGGAAGCGGAGCCGACGGCGGGGAGTGGCGCGGCGGTGAAAAAATCGATTGGCATTGCACCGCACACATTCGCTCTTTTCGTCGAAGCAATAATTGCGACAATGAAAACGCGCA
>CALXMX010000032.1 GCA_944389575.1 uncultured Opitutales bacterium | reverse complement strand
TGTCGAACGAGCCGTTGCTGAAGAACACGCACACCGGGCGCGCGCCGCGCGCCGCGAGGCTTGCGGCGTCGCCGCAGAGGCGCTCAAGAAGATCCGCGTTGGAGGCGAATGCAAAGATTTTTCCGGGGAACGATTCGGCCATGACGCGCGTGTCCATTCTGTTTTCGGGGGGGATTTTCGCCGCGTTTACCGCGCCCACGTAGGCCGTGTCCGCAAGGGAGAGCGACTGCGCGAACTCGCTTTGGAGCGCGTTGGTTTTTGCGGTGTTGCTCCTCGGCTCGAACGCTGCCAGTATCGCGCGGTCGGGGTACTTTTGCCTCAGCGAGCGTATCGTGAGGGCGATGGCCGTCGGGTGGTGCCCGAAGTCCTCTACGGCGCAAATTTCCGGGGTGTCGAGAATGACCTCCTGGCGTCGGCGCACGCCGCGGAAGTCCGCCAGCGGAGACAAGTCCAGCTCCAGCGGCGGCATTCCCAGCGCGGCGGCCGTCCCCGCGCAGGCCATGGCCGCGTTGCGGGCGTTGAACACCCCCTGCATCTTCCACTTTATCCGCTTGCTTTTTCCATTGAACGACAACGTGAAGGCCGACCAATCTTCCTGCTGGTCGAAGTCGGAAATCCGCAAGTCGGCGGATTCGGCAAAGCCGACCTTCATGACGCTTGTCCACGGCGCGGGCTCGAGGGAGGCGACGTTTTCGTCGTCCGCGTTCTCGATTATCAGCCCGTCGGGGGGGACGATTCTTCGCACGTGGGTGAAGGTTCGCTTGACTTCGTAGAGGTCCCTGAATATGTCGGCGTGGTCGAATTCGAGATTGTTTATTGCGAGGACGTGAGGGCGGTAGTGGAGAAACTTGCTGCGCTTGTCGAAGTATGCGGTGTCGTATTCGTCTCCCTCTATGACGAACGGCGCGCCGGCGTCGAAGCCGCCGAGGTTCGAGCCGCCTTCGGGAAGGTCGAGCGGAACGCCGCCGATTAGCCAGCCGGCGTCGACGCGGTTGGCGCGCATGAGATAGGCGGACAGCGACGTGGTCGTGGTCTTCCCGTGGGTTCCGGAAATTACGAGGCTCTTTCTTTTGCCTATTAAAAACTTTCCTATGAGTTCCGGCAGGCTCGTGTGCTCGCATATGCGCGACCTCAGCACGAATTCCAGCTCCGGATTCATTCTGCTTATGGCGTTTCCGACTACGACCAGATCCGGCGAAAATTCCTCCAGCCTTTTTGGATTCCAGCCTTCGGGGGCGGATAGGCCGGCGCGGGCGAGGGCGGATTTCATGGGCTCGTACATTCCGGAGTCGCTCCCGGAGACTTCGTGCCCGAGCCGGCTCATGAGTATTGCCACATTTCCCGTGGCCGTGCCGCAAATTCCGATAAAAAATATTTTCATAAGTAGCGCGCGCATTATTTCCGCGCGGCAGCCGCCTTTGCAACGAAAAAAGCCCCGCGCTGCGCGCCTTTTGCGCCTTTATTTTCTTGAAGCGCGGCGCGGCCGGGAATAAAAGCGAAAAAATATTTTTTTATACTACATATGCCGAAAGAGCCGCCAGAAATAAAAGTCCTACCGGTGGACGTCGCAAGCAGGATTGCCGCGGGCGAAGTCATAGAGCGGCCGGCCAGCGCGCTGAAGGAGATGTTGGAAAACTCGATTGACGCGGGCGCCGAACGCGTTGAAATAGACTTTTCTCGAGGCGGCAAGTCCTACATAAAAATCGCGGACGACGGCTGCGGAATGACCCGCTCGCAGGCTCTCGCCAGCCTCGAACAGCACGCCACGAGCAAAATCGCCGATGCGGACGACATCTTCGCAATATCCACTTACGGATTCCGCGGCGAGGCCGTTCCCTCGATTGCCAGCGTCAGCAAGTTCACCATGCGCACGCGCCCCCATTCGGCCGAGACGGGAACGAGGATAGACGTCGAGGCCGGCAGGGTGCTCGAAGTCCGGGAGTGCGGAATGCCGTGCGGAACGGAGATTTTTGTGGAGGACCTTTTTTGCAGCGTTCCGGCGCGCAGAAAATTTCTCAAGAGCGACAACGTGGAGGCCTCCCACATTGTCAGGCTTTGCAAGCTCTACGCGATGGCCCTGCCGAACCTGCGCCTGCGCTTGAGCGAGGATTCGAGGGAAATCTTTTCTTCGGAGGGGGGAGTCGGCGTCATGGAGCGCATTCGCGCAATATACGGGGCGCCCATGGCCGACGCCATGATCGAGCTTCCCGAGAGCCGCGCGCGCGGCATGTCGCTATATGGAGCAGTGCTTAAGCCGGGGGAGTCCTTCGCCACCGGCCGCGGGATTTCGCTTTTCATAAATTCGCGCCCCGTCGATTGCAAAGCGGCGTTTTTGGCGCTGAAGGACGCGTATGCGCAGCTTGTTCCAAAGGGGCGTTATCCGGCGGCCTTTCTGTTTTTGGATATGAATCCGCGCGACGTGGACGTGAACGTCCACCCGGCAAAGCGCGAAGTTCGCCTGAAGGACGAGTTCGGCGTCAGGGACTTTATTTTAGGGGCGGTGTCCGACAGGCTCGCAAGGTACTCCTTCGAGTTGCGCGAGGGCGACGTTTCGGGCGGATTTGGCGGAGTGGCGGCGCAGGCCGGCGGAGCCGGAACTGTTGGCGGCGCGAATTTAAAGGGCGGAAATTCGCCGCGGTTTTTTTCGGAATCTTCGCGGGAGCCGCATTTGGGCGGCGCAAGCGCAGCGCGCGAATCCGGCGAAGGCTTGAACGCATTGCCCGGCGCGGGGAGCGGAAATTGCGAAGGCGGTGCCGGGGAAATTGAGGCCCGGACGGACGGCGCAGGAGACGCTCTCTCAGGCTTTCCAAAACCCGCGCTCAAGCCGGAAATACGCCCGCCGGAAACGTTCGGGGCGCGCGTTCAGCCGCGCGCCGTTGCGGATTCCCGGCTGAGCGTCCAGGCGCGCGCCGGCGGTTTCAGCCCGTGCGTCGGGTGGCGTCTGATAGGATTTTTCCAGCGCAAATACGCGCTTTACGAGACGGAGAAGTCGTTAGTTCTCATGTCTATTTCGGCCGCGCTGAAGCGCGTGACTTACGCCAGAATAATGGGCGAAGGGTTTGAAAAAGTCCCCTCGCAAAAATTGCTGATACCTGCGAATCTGAATTTTGAGCGCGCGGATTCCGAGTGCTTTGAAGCCAACTTGGAGGCGTTTGAAAATTGCGGATTTGAAATCGAGCGGTTCGGCAAAAATTTTTACAAAATTCTGTCCGTTCCGCCGTGGCTGGACTTCGCCGATGCGGAAAATTTTGTGCGCGACTTTGTGGAGGTCGCCCGCGAGGGGGGCGCTTCGCCGCGCGTGCGCTCTCTTTCGGCCGAGCATTTTGCGCGCTCCGCCGTGCGCAGGATAGGGGCGGCGGCCTTCGAGTGTACGTCGGAGCGCGCGTTTGGGCTGCTTTCAGATTTGATGAAATGTCCGTCGCACCTGACGTCGCCCGACGGCAAGCCGACTCTGCGCGAACTGTCCGCGGCGGAGCTTTCGCGCATGTTTGGCCGTTAGGGGAGGGGGGGAAAAACTGTCCGCCGCGCGGAAATTGTGCGCGGCAGGCGGCGCGGCAAATTTAGGTCGGGCGGCGGCCTTCGGGCGCGCCGCGGAACGCTATCTTTTCTCCCTCAGGTTTGGTGGGGCGCTCCGACCGATTTTTTTGCCTTTTTGTGTGGAAATTTTCGGGAGGGTTTTCTATGATGCGCTATTTTAAAATACAAAACTGCGTCCGAAACGGGCTTTTGTTTCGGCTGTCGATAGGAAGGAGGCGCAATAGGCGGTTTTTTTATGAAGATGAAAATATTGATGGTGGCGTCCGAATGCGCGCCCTTTTCAAAAGTGGGAGGGCTGGCGGACATGGTGTCGTCGCTCTCCAAGCAGCTGGGCGAATCGGGGTGCGATGTGAGAATTTTTACTCCGCTCTACTCCTCGATACGGCGCGGGGCGAAGTTTAAAAAATTTCTCGAGCCGCTAAGCGTGCACATGGGGCTTGGAATAGAGGAGTACGCTTCGGTGTGGGAGGCCCCTTTGGGGGCGGCCAAGGCGTATTTCTTGGAGTTTAACAAGTTTTACGACAGGCCCGGAATATACAATTATGCGGGGGAGTCGTTCGGCGACAACGGCGGCAGGTTTGCATTTCTCTCCCGCGCCGCGCTGGATTTCTGCCTGGCTTCGGGCTGGATACCCGACGTGGTGCATTGCCACGACTGGCCGTCGGCGCTCGTTCCCGTGTTGTTAAACCGCAACTTTTCCTCCACCGCGCTCTCGAGGGCGGCCAGCGTCATGACGATACACAATCTCCAGCACCAGGGGGTATTTCACAGGGGGGTGCTCGAGTATGCCGGAATCACCATGGACGAGTTCAGGGCGGATTCCTGCGAGTCCATGGGGGCGTTGAATATGCTCAAGGGCGGAATTTACCACGCGACTAAAATCACCGCCGTCAGCCCGACCTACGCGCGCGAGATACAGACTCCGCAGTACGGCTGTGGATTGGAGGGCGTGCTGAGATTTAAGGCGGCCGACTTGGTCGGCATCATAAACGGTGTGGACTTGAAGGAGTGGAATCCGCGAACCGACAAATTCATCGCCGCAAATTACGGCCTTGGCGACATGGCCGGAAAGGCAATTTGCAAAGAGGCGCTCCAGCGCCGCATGGGGCTTGAGGTCGACGCGAAAATTCCGATTTTCGCGGTTGTTTCGCGCCTGTACGACCAGAAGGGGTTGGATTTGCTGGCAAGAATCGCCCAGCCGCTCGTCGACAATATGAAAATACAGATCGCCGTATTGGGAAGCGGGGAGCCGTGGTTGGAGGGCGCCTTCAGAAGCCTCGCTGCGGCCAATCCGGGACGCATTGCCGCGCACATCGGCTACGACGGCGAACTCTCGCACATTATGGAGGCGGGGGCGGACTTCTTCGTGATGCCGAGCCGGTTCGAGCCGTGCGGTCTCAACCAGATGTATTCGATGATCTACGGCACGCTTCCGATTGTCAGGCGCACGGGCGGCCTTGCCGACACGGTGGAATCTTACTCGAAATCCGGCGGCGCGCGGGGCGACGGCTTCGCCTTCGACGACCCCACCGCAGACGCCCTCTACAACACCGTCGGCTGGGCCTGCGCGACTTGGTACGACTCCCCTCGCGACATCGCCGCATTGCGCGAAAACGCCATGCGCCGGGATTTCTCATGGTCGGCCTCCGCGGAAAAATACATGCAAGTTTACCGCTGGGCGGTTTCGGCGCGTTCGATATGATTTGACTTTTTCCCATAGGCGCTGATTTAATTTGTTAAAAAATGTCAATAGAACACTCCACTAAAAAGATATACACTCTGAGCGAAATGGGCGTATGGGCGAGGCGCGTTATGGGCGATTGGGAACGCCGCTTTCGGGAGGGCGAAATCGCCTACGGGCGCAGGCTGTACAAATCCGGGGCGGTTGTGGAGCTTGAATTGGACGGCGACGAGGCTCGCGTGCGCGCCCGCATAGACGACGCTTCCCCGTATTGCGTGATAGAGTTTTCGGGAGGCGGGCTGCACTGGCGGGGGTCGACTTCCGACGAATTCGTTTCGGCCGCAATCGCCGCGGCGGGCCTCTATGAAATAGAGGAGTTGGCGGCGGACTATTTGGTGTCGGAGGCCGGGGCTGCGCCGGAGGCGCCGGAACGCCCGCTTCCGGAGGAGGAAGGCGGAGAGCGTACGGCGGGAGGAGCCGCGGAGCCGGGGGCCGCGCCGGGTTCCGGTTCGGGTTCGGGCGCGGAGGCGCTGTCGGATATTGGCGTTCGGGAATCGGCTGAGGGGGAGAAATCGCGCGCTTCAAGGGACGGCGGAAGGCCCGCCGCGGAAGGCGGGCAGGCGGCTCTGGCGGAGCGTCCGGCGATGGAGCTTTGCTTGAATTTTTCCTCGGAGAGGCGCGGATTGAAGCTGCGCGCAAAGTGGCGCGACGCGCGCGGGAAGGAATTTCCGGCGTACGGGAAAAATTGCGTTCCGCTGTCGGAATTGGAGCCGCGGGAGGCGGAGTCGCTGATAAGGCTGGCGAATATGGCCAGAAAGGCCGGGTTCAAATATGAAAACCGCGCGTACTTTCTCTCGGAAATTTTAAAAATACCCAATTTCTTAAAGAATCAGCTGCCGGAATGGGAGAGGCATTTTTGCGTCCGCAAGGACAAAAACGTGGATTTGCTGGCTCTCGGCGAGCGCGTCGTTCAGCTGCGTCCGGACGCCCGCGGCGTCGCCGGAAGCGCGTCCGATTTCGACGTGCGCTGGTCGCCGCGCGTGGGCGACATGGAAATGGACGCGGAGGACTTTCGCAAGATGCTCGGCGGAGCCTCCAGCGTCGGGATAGTTCCCCGCTACGGGATAGTAAAGGTGTCGATGAAGGACGCCTCTTTTGTGCGCGGCGTCGAGGAGGCGCGCGAATTCGGCTTTGAAAGGGGAATGATTCCGCGGTACATGCTCCTGGCGCTATCCGACTTCGGCAGCCGCATGGAGATGTCGGACGAGCTTTCGGCGTGGATGGAGTCGCTGTTGGCCGACGACTCGGGCGATGGCTTTGCGGAGGCTCCGTTCTTGCGCGCCTACCAGAGGCGCGGCGCGGCCTGGGCTCTCAAGCTCTACCGCCACGGCTGCAACGCGCTGATTGCCGACGAAATGGGCCTGGGTAAAACCGTCCAGGCGCTCACGATAATAAACAGGTGCAGGACTTGCGAAGGGGGCGGAAAATTTTTGGTTGTGTGCCCGGCCAGCGTGATTCCGGTTTGGATTTCCGAGACTAAGAAATTTTATCCCGACATCGCGTGCGGCGTGCTTGGGGCGCACAGCAGGCTCGACAGCGCGGACTTGTGGATTGCCAGCTACAACCAGCTGCGCCGCAACCGGAATCTTCTGGCGGACGCGCAGTTTGAGCTCGCCGTGTTGGACGAGGCGCAATTCATAAAAAATCCCGACGCAAAGACCACGGTTGCGTGCTCGTCGATAAACGCCCGCAGGCGCCTGGCGCTCACCGGAACGCCGGTCGAAAACAGGCTGATGGACATGTGGAGCGTGTTCAGGTGGCTCATGCCGGGGCTGCTTGGAACGCGCAGAAATTTCGAGGCGCTACTTGCGGCGGATTCGTCGTCGGACATGGTGAAGTCTGTGAGGCGCCAGATATCGCCGTTTGTGCTGCGCCGCATGAAGTCCGAGGTGGCCTCGGAGCTTCCCGAAAAAATATATGTGGATTTGGCGTGCCCGATGACGCCCCTGCAGCAGGCCGAGTACGACGCGATTCTCGGCCGCACGCGCGAGTGCCTTAGCCAAATGGGCGCAAATTCCGGAAGCAGGATAACGGTCCTCTCCCTCTTGACGCGCCTGCGCCAGGCCGCCTGCGACGCCGCTCTGCTGCCCTGGGTCGAGGCCGATGGAAGGGAGAGCAGCGGAAAAATCGCGGTCATGTTGGACAAGGTTGAGGAGCTGTTCCAAAGCGGGAAAAAGATTCTAATATTCAGCCAGTTCACAAAGTTTATCGATTTGATTCGCTCGGCCGTGTCCGCGCGCGTCGGGGGCGAAAACATATTCGAGCTGACCGGTTCCACGCGCGACAGGGCGAAGCCCGTCGGCGATTTCCAGAGCCGCAAGGGCTCCGCGCTAATGCTCGTCAGCCTGCGCGCGGGCGGCACCGGCATTACGCTCACTTCGGCCGACTACGTGTTTATCGCCGATCCGTGGTGGAATCCCGCGGTGGAGGAGCAGGCGATCGACCGCGTCCACAGAATCGGGCGGAGGGGCGACGTGTTCGTGTACAGGCTTGTGGCGCAGGACAGCGTGGAGCAGCGCGTTCGCGCGTTGCAGGGAAAAAAGAGAATGCTGTTCGAGGATCTCTTGGGCGGCTTGAAGGACGTCTCGGCAAACTCGAAGTTCGCGGAGACGATAAGGGATATTTTGGGTTGAGCTTGGCATGAAAATATTTTCTTGGAATGTGAACGGACTGCGCGCGGTCTTGAAAAAGAATTTCGGCGAATTTCTCGAAAGTTTCGCTCCGGACATACTCTGTTTGCAAGAGACGCGCCTGGGCGCGGGCGGCGCCGGGGAAATAGAGCTCGGCTTCAAATACAAATACTTTCACTGCGCCGCAAAGGGCGGGTATTCCGGAACGGCGATATTGTCGAATTTGGAGCCCATCTCCGGCGGAGCCGTCGCGCTGGAGGGGCACCCGGACGAGGGGCGCATTGTGGAGCTGGACTTCGGCGACTTCAAATTGGTCGACGTGTATGTTCCCAATTCGCGCGCGGGATTAGAGAGGCTGTCTTACCGGGAAAATTCGTGGGGGCCGGATTTCCGCAATTATCTGCGCGGGCTCGGCGACCGCGTGGTGGTGTGCGGGGACTTCAACGTGGCCCATTCTGAAATAGACCTTGCGCGCCCTTCTGCAAACCGCAAGAGCGCGGGCTTTACCGACCAGGAGCGCGAGGACTTCTCAAAGCTTTTGAGGGAGGTTCCCCTCGTGGACGTCTGGCGCAGCCGCAATCCGGACGCGAAGCAGTACACGTGGTGGAGCTATCTGGGCGGCGCGCGCAAGCGCAATGTGGGGTGGCGCATAGACTATTTTTTGACCTCTCCGGGGATTGTGAAAAATGTCGTCGATTGCCGGATTCACGACGACGTGCTGGGGTCGGACCACTGTCCGGTCTCGTTGGAGCTCAAATTTTGAGGCCGCCGAATCTGTTTTGAATCCGGCGAAGTTTTGCGCAAGGTGTGTTGGCAGCCGGATTTTGCAATGCGGTTGAAGGCATTTAAGGATTTTGGTTAAGTCCATATACCCCGGACTCCCGCCGGGGAATGTGCGGGGATTTCCGCCGGAAGCGGCGGTTGCGGTGGCTACGGCGCATGTCTGCGCTCGCGCGCGTTTGCGCGGGCAATTTTTTGTGCGGGCAGTTTAAATTCGGCGCTTGGGTTTAGCTTTTGAGTTTAACGCTTGAATTTTGCGCTTGGTTTTACGCGCGTTTTATATGCGTTTTATGCGCGGAGAACTTCGGATTGTACCCGGCGGAAATTTTGCGCGCTTAGAACGCGGTCTAACGCGATTTACGGATTGCAAATTGCGGATTGCAAATTACGAATTATGGTTGCGGATTACGGATTGCGGATTGCCCGGGCGCGCGGCGCAAATATTTTTTTTCGCTTTGCCATTTTGCGCGCATATTGTGCGGTGCGCGCATGCGGAAGGAGTGCTGCGCGCTACTTTGCGAGGCAGCGGATAAAAAGGTCGCGCATTTCGGACTCGTCGTCGCCGGGGCGCTCGATGAGATTTTGAAACGCCCGCGCGAAGTTAATTTGGAAGTCCAAGAGTTTTTTGAGCGTAAAGCGCGCGGCGGCCGGAACGAGCTTATTCCCGGCGTACCATGCGTTTTGCGAAAATATGTTGTAGCTGCTCTTTTCATCGATGCAGCTTCCGTAGGCCTCGGAGAACTTCTCGCGTGCGCGCCCGAAATCCGGGCGTCCGGAAACCGGCAGCAGGCCGGCGTCGATGAGCGAGCGCAGCTGTATGAGCAGGGAATTTTGCCGCTGGAGCGTTGTGATGACGGGCCGCGCGGAGGCGTTCTTGTTTGCGAAAAAATACCTCCGCAGGGCAGACAGCGCCCCCTGGAGGTCGCCGGACATAAACGCGTTTGAGATGTCGAAAAAGTCGCCCGCGCCGAATATGGGGACCATTGAAACCACGTCCTCCTCCTCAATGGGGCGCTCGAAGTTTACGTAGTTTGCCAATTTTTCAAGTTCGCTCACCGCCATTCTCGAATTGGCCCCGACGATTCCCGCGAGCGTTTCGGCGGCGTTTTCGGCGAACTTAACGCCCAATTTTTTCGCCTGTGCGGCCAGTATTTTCAGGCAAGCGGCGTTCGGGTCTTTCGCGGAAAAATCTTCGCATTCGGCGGCCGACTGCATGGATTTGTAAAATCTCTTTCGCCTGTCGACGGGGGAGGCGTTTATTACGACGGCCGCGTCGTCGGGGTTGAGGCTTTTCAGAAATTCGCAAAAGTCCTCAAGGGCGGCGTCGAGCTCGTCGGAGCGCCCGCGGAACGAGTCTGAGAGAAAGTTCACGTTGCGCAGCCACACGACCTTCTTGCCTCCGAACAGCGACAGCGTTCGCGCGGCGGCCTTGGCGTTTGAGAGCGCGGAAACGGCGTCGGCCGCCTTTGAGGCGGAGCCCTCCACAATTTCTTTGGACATTTCGTCGGCCACGTCCTTCGAGAGTTCCGCGTATATTTCCGCGGCTCTGTTGGCCGCAATGAAGTCGTCGTCCGACGTTATGAAATGCGCTGCGAATGTGCCCATGCGTCCAGCCTTTTTTATTGCCCGTGCTTGTCAACATCATTCTGTTGCGCGAAAATATTTAATTGGCATTTTCTTCGAATATGTTGATTTGTCTTGACATTTTTCTGCCGTCCAATAAAGGATTTTCGGCGAATGAGGGAGGGTTTTATGAGGAGATTGATTGCTTTTTTTGCGCTCGCCGGGGCGTGCGCTGCGCTTTTCGGCGGCGGCGCGCCGTTCGGAGACAAATACGGTCATATTCCGGACGCATTGAAAAGGGCGCGCTGGATTTGGCCGCATGTAAAAAACGATCCGAAGAACTCCTCCTGCATGTGGGGCGAGGACATCGTCAATTCGTTCGCCCTCTTTAGAAAGACGTTTGAACTCGGCGAGGTCCCCGACCGGGCGCGGCTGTACATCACCGCCGACCAAAACTACCGCCTCTACATAAACGGGGAATACGTCAACGCGGGGCCCGCCAGGGGCTACCAATGCGATTGGCCGTACGACGAAATCGACGTTGCAAAGTATTTGCGCAAGGGGAAGAACGTCATAGCCGTGCGCGCGTACAACGCCGGCAGAAGCACATTCCAGTACATTTCGCAGGGGTGGGCGGGGCTGTTGTTCGGGCTCGATTTGGGCGGGGGAAGATTTGAGTGTTCCGACGTCGGCGTGCGCGGAATCCGCCAGTACAACTGCTCGCGGGACACCGCCCCGCAGTCGTTCCAGATGAACAATCAGGAACATATAGACATGCGCGGAGAGCCGGTCGGCTGGAACGGGTTGGACTTCGACGATTCCTCGTGGGCGACGCTCTCCGGCGGGCGCGTGTTCAACGCAATGCCCATGGACAATTTGTCCGCGCGCGGCGCGCCGATGATGGAGCACGAGGTTTTGGCTCCGGCGGGGGTTGTCGCGCGGGCCTCGGGGAAGTCGGCGTCGGATTCGCAAAATTTCAGAAATTTGAACGCCTTATACGAGTCGGAGAAGGCCTCCGACAAGAGCGCGAGGGTTGACGAATCCGCCGCGGGCATTGTGTTTAAAAGGGCGCCCAGAGGTACTGTGAGCTCCGCGATGGTCGATTTCGGGCGGGCGAACGTCGGATTCCCCATTCTGAAAATCGAGGGCGCAAAGGGCGGGGAGATTGTCGACATTCTCATGGAGGATGTCATGTTGGACGACCTGACTTTGAGAAACAATTTCGACAACAACTCTTCAATGCCCGCCGTATCCAACAGGCTCGTCTGCCGCGAGGGCTCGCAGGAGCACCAGTTCTTTCAGCTGTCGGGGTTCCGTTATATGCTGATACGCGTTCGCGCGAACGAAAATTCCGACCTAAAAATCACCCCGCTGTTGCGCAGCTCTTATTGCGCCATGCGCGAGCGCGGAAAGTTCGAGGTGTCCAATCCGCTTGCCAACCGCATATGGGAGGCGTGCCGCCACACGCAGCGCATATGCACGCTCGACGCCTATGTAGATACCCCGTGGCGCGAGCAGGCCCAGTGGTGGGGCGACGCCCGCGTCCAGGCCAAGAACACTTTTTTCATATCGGGCGAAGCCTCGGTGCTGCGCCGCGGCATCGGCATCATAGCGCGTCAGCGCACGCCGGGCGGGCTCACCTACGGCCACGCTCCGACGATTGCTCACGGCTGCATTCTGCCGGATTTCTCCCTGATTTGGATTTGCACCCTTTGGGATTACTATTGGCAGACCGGCTCCGCCGAAGCTTACGACGCCCACCGTGACGTCGTTAAGGGGATATTCGAGTATTTCGACGGGCAGACGAATCCCGCCACGGGGCTTGTAAAATATGATCCGCGCTACTGGCTGTTCCTCGATTGGACGGACATTCAGAAGAACGGCGAGCCGGGCCTTCTGAATATGTGGCTACTGTACGCGCTGGACAAAATGGAGCGGTTAAGCCGCATTGCGGGATTCGATTCGGATTCGCGCGAATACGCCGCCCGCGCCGAAAAAGTTCGCGCCGCCATATGCGCGCGCCTGTTAGACAAAGACGGCCTTCTGCACGACGGAATTCTGCCCGACGGCCGGCTGAATCCCAAGACCTCCATGCAAATGCAGACGCTCGGAAAAATGTGCTCGCTGAAAGGTTTGGATTTCGAGAGGGCGAAGCGCGAAATGATTTTGCCGTATTTGCGTTCGGCGCGTTCCGTCGCCGGCGAGCCGTCTTACTATTGGGTCGTGTACCTGTTTGAAACGATGATAGACGAAGGGCACGCGCGGGAGGTGTACGATTTTATTTTGAAGCGCTGGGCCCCAATGGCCGAGTACGGCACGACGTTCGAGGGATACGACCGCAAGTTCACCTCCCGCACGCACGCGTGGTCGGCGCATCCGGTCTACATTCTTCCGCGAATTTTGGGCGGGGTGAGGCAGGAGGCTCCGGCGTGGAAGAAAGTGTCGTTCAAGCCGAGCGGGTTTGAGTCTTCCGGGAGGGTAGTCTACCCGACGCCGCACGGCGACATAGAGGTTCAATGGGGCGGCGGGAAAGAGGCGCAGATAAAGTTTCCGGAAGGCGTTGCGCTTGCGGAGTGAGAAATTCGCAATTCTTTCGCCGCTCCCCGCGCGGCGCGGCCTGCGCGCGGGATATTTTGGCCGGCGAATCCGAAGTTTGCGCGCTCCCTTTTCCTCGTGCGTTCCTGCCGCGCGCGTTTCGCTTCGGCGCGGGTATTGGGAAAGCTCTCTTTAGGAGCCGGCTAAAAAAAAGATTGACCCGCGCATATATTTTGTAATTTTATAAAATAACAAAGATGAAAATTCGCAATATCAGGCGGAATGTGAAAGTCGCGGGAATATTCAAGTCTCTCGGCCACCCTACGCGAATCTACATAGTCAGGAGGCTGTCGGACGGAGAATGCCCGGTCGGCGTTTTTGTAGATGAATTGGGCGCGGATTTTTCCACCGTAAGCCAGCATTTGAGCGTGCTCAAAAGCGCCGGGGTTGTCGAATCCGAAAAGCGCGGGCTGAACGTGTTTTACCGCCTCGTTTACCCGTGCATACCGTGGCTTATAGAGCGCATGGAGTATAGGGACAGGCTCTCCGCCAAGGGCGAGGCGGTGGCCGCGCCGCATATTGCAAAGAAGAGGGCGAAGCCCCGAAAAAAGTAGGATTTTTTGGCAATTATTTTTCTATTTTATATAATACTAAAATAAGAGGGGAAAGCGTATAATGAAGTTCAGGCAGATAAGGAGCGCGACCGTAATCGTCACTATGGGCGGGGTGAAGTTTCTCGTCGATCCGTGGCTTGCCGCAAAGGATTCTTTTCCGCCTATTCCCGGTTCGCCGAATCCCGGGCTTCGCTGCCCGGTTCACGAGCTTCCCGTTCCGCTCGGGGAGATTTTAGACGTGGACGCAGCAATCGCCACGCATCTGCACTTCGACCACTTTGACGAAGCCGCAGCCGCCGCGCTTCCGAAATCCATGCCCATATTTTGCCAGGACGCCTTGGACGCTGAAACTTTGCGCGGCTACGGTTTTGGCGACGTTCGCATTTTGCAGACCGGCGGGAGCGACTTCCGGGGCGTGAAGCTCTTTAAGACCGGTTGCTACCACGCCACTCTCGGGGAACGCGAAAGGCTCTATTCGGCTGTCGGCATGCGCGGCGACGCATGCGGGGTGGTATTCCGCCATCGCGACGAGGCCAAGACGCTTTATCTCGCCGGCGATACGGTGTGGTACGACGGCGTCGCCGAAGCCATAAAAGAATTTAGTCCCGACGTAATCGCGCTCAACTGCGCGGAGGCGGCCATTGAGGGGTTCGGGAGAATCATTATGGGGCTTGAGGATGTTTCCGAAGTTCTCAAGGCGGCTCC
>CALXMX010000031.1 GCA_944389575.1 uncultured Opitutales bacterium | reverse complement strand
CTTGAGGATATTTCCGAAGTTCTCAAGGCGGCTCCCAATGCGGTTGTCATAGCCAGCCACTTGGACAATGTCGGCCATGCGAGGCTTTGGCGCAGGGACGTACGCGAATTTGCCAAGCGCAATAAATTGGGCAAGCGCCTGCTCGTTCCGGAGGACGGGGAAACCTGCGTTTTTTGAGTGCGCCGGCCGGCGTCAGAGTTTGATTTTGCCGCGGCGGGCGAATCGCAGGAGGCGGCGCCGGGAGCGCGCAAAAATTTGCCGCGCCCGCGGCCGCCGTGGAGGATTTTTTAAGATTCGGCTCTCTTCAAATCCAAATTGGAGCTCTGGCGGGGAATGAACTTTCCCTTCAGATTTAAGTCCGGCGCGGACTTCTCAATCATTATGGATTGAAAGCAGAGTTTTGCGTATTCTTCGAGCGGCTGTCTGAATGAGGATATTGTGGGAGTGTAGTGCGCCGAGGCGGGAATGTCGTCGAATCCCACGACAGATATGTCGCGCCCGGCCTTAATGCCGGCGTCCGAGAGGGCGGATATTACCCCCATTGCGAATGTGTCGTTTGCGCACACTACGGCGTCCGGGCGCGGCGAGGCCTGCGATATTCGGGCCCCGAGAATCCTTCCAGTCTCAAATTCGTTGGCCCCCTCCGACTCCGCCGCGAACGAGACGCTCAAATCCGTTTCGGCGGCGACGCTTTCAAAGGCATCTTTGCGCTGTTCGTAAATTTTCATCGGCTTGTACGCAAAGCACACACTTCCCGCCTTCACTTCGTCCCTTACGTGGCGGAGGATTTTTCTCATGGCGTCCCTTTCGTCCACCGAAACCGACAGCCACAGCCTCGCGTCGCGCTCCCCGTGCCCGATTCTTGCGATGGGCTTGTTTTTGAAATCGTCTATCCAGTCGAGGTCGCAGAAGCTTCCCAGCACGATTATTCCGTCGACCGAGTGCTTGTATAGGGGAATGAGGTTCGAGTTGTCCGGAGTGCGGTCGGGGAATCCGACCACCAGCAGCGAATATTTGTTTTCGTGCGCCAGCTTTTGAAATTCCGTCAAGAGCGCTGTGAAGTACGGCTTGTGAAAATCGTAAACTACGATTCCTATTGTCTGCGTGTTCTTGCCCTTGAGCATTAGGGCGGCCGGAGAAGGGACGTAGTTCATTTCTTCGGCGAGCTTGAGTATGCTGTCTATGCGCCGCTGGCTGACCCCGATTCTGTGGGCCTGTCCGGACAACACCCTCGAAACGAGGGACGTAGATACGCCGAGCTTATGCGCTATGTCTTTTTGCGTCACTTTCATTTTCTATTAAAAAATTTGACAAAAAATTTGCTTTGTAAGATAATAATAATCTTGACTATACTCAAACGTTTGAGAGAATGTGAGTCAATGAAAAAATTCATTAACGACGATTTTCTTTTGCAAAACGACTACTCCAAGGCGCTGTATCACAATTACGCCGAGGACAAGCCGCTGATAGACTTTCACTGCCACTTGGACCCCGCAGAGATTGCCGGAGACAAGAAGTGGGACAACATAGCCGAGCTCTGGCTGGGCGGCGACCATTACAAATGGCGCGCCATGCGCAGCGACGGCATAGACGAGAGGTACTGCACCGGGGACGCGAGCGCGCGGGAGAAATTCCAGAAGTTCGCCGAGGCCATGCCGCACATGCTCCGCAATCCGATGTACCACTGGTGCCATCTGGAGCTGGCCCGCTATTTCGGGATAGACGACCTCCTTTTAAACGGAGAGACGGCCGGCGAAATTTGGGATAGGGCGAACGAGCGCTTGAAGTCTGCCGGGGCGCGCGAGTTTATGCGCATGAGCAACGTGGAAATCGCCTGCACGACGGACGATCCCGTTTCGGACTTGTCGTGGCACAAGAAGATTGCCGAATCCGGATTCTCGACGAAGGTTCTGCCGACCTTCCGCCTCGACAAGGCGTTTGCTATAGAGGACCACAATTCGTACACCGATTATCTGGGAAAGCTGGAAAAGGCGGCCGGCATGGAGATTCGCTCCTATGAGGATCTCCTTACCGCGATAAAGCGCCGGCACGACTACTTCCACTCGATGGGCTGCCGCATCTCCGATTACGGAATAAGCACGATTTACTACAAGAAGGCCTTTTACTACGAGCTTGAGGACACCTTTAAAAAGGTGACCTCGAGCAGCGAGCGCATAGACGACGACGAAATCTGCGCGTTCAAATCCGCGCTGCTTTTGGAGTGCGCGGCCATGGACTACGACGCCGGGTGGACGCGCCAGCTGCACATCGGGCCGCTTCGCAACAATAACGAGAGAATGTTCAGGCTGCTGGGGCCGGACGCGGGGTTCGATTCGATAGGGGAATCCAATTACGCGCACGCGCTGTCGGAGCACCTGAACAAGCTCGACAGCATAGGCAAGCTCGGGCGCACAATCATATACAACATAAATCCGAAGGACAATGAGATGATTGGCGCGATGCTTGGGAATTTTCAGGACAGCTCCTACCCGGGCAAGATACAGCTCGGTGCGGCGTGGTGGTTCATGGACAACATCGACGGCATAAGGCGCAACCTTGAGGCTGTTTCAAATTTGTCGCTGCTGCACCGCTGCGTGGGAATGCTGACGGACTCGCGCTCGTTCATTTCGTACGCCCGCCACGAGTACTACCGCAGGATACTTTGCGACATTCTCGGAACTGAAATGCAAAATGGGCTTCTGCCCGACGACATGGAGCTTGTCGGCGGATTGGTTTCGGCGGTCGCGTACGGAAATGCGAAAAACTACTTTAAGTTTTAGGCCTGCGCGCGCCGGCTCCGCCGGAGGAAGGCCGGGGCGATTTTAGAGCCGGGGCTTTGAGCGGGGTTTTCAGAGGCGGTTCGCGGAAAGATTTATAATTTACAGCAACAATGAAACGAAGGGGAAAACGTGGTTAAAATCGGTGTGATAGGATTGGGGCCGATAGGCTCCATGCATGTCGACAATCTCATTGCCGGAAAGATTCCCGGCGCAAAGCTCGAATGCATTTGCGAACAGCGCCCGGTGACGGACGCGAAGTACGCGGGGATAAAGGTGTACCGCGACGTGGACGATATGCTGAAGAATGCCGATATAGACGCGGCGATAGTTTCGACGCCGTCGTTTACGCACTTTCCGCTCGGGAAAAAAGTTCTCGAATCCGGCCGGCACGTTTTGGTCGAAAAGCCCGTCGCGCTTTGCACGGCGGACGCCGAGGAGCTTGCAAAGGCGGCCGAATCCGCCGGAAAGCTTTGCGCGGTCATGCTCAACCAGCGCACCACGCCGCTGTACGCGCGGATAAGGGAGCTTGTGCGGGGCGGGGGGCTCGGAAAGATAAACCGCGTCTCCTGGGTGATGTCGAATTGGTATCGCCCCGACATTTACTTCACGTCGAGCCCGTGGCGCGGCACCTGGAAGGGCGAGGCCGGCGGGGCGCTCATCAACCAGTCCATACACAACATAGACATAATCGCATGGGTGTTCGGCCTGCCCGAGAGCCTCAGGGCGTGGTGCAAATACGGCAAGTACCACAATATCGAGGTGGAGGACGAAGTTTCCTGCGTAATGCAGTTTGGCGGAGACATGAGCGCGACGTTCATCACCTCCACGGGGGAGCACCCCGGTGAGAACCGCTTTGTGATTGCGGGCGACAAGGGGTTTGCGGTCGCGTCCGGAGGGCGCCTGAATCTGACGCGCTTCAAGGAGGGGTCGCTGTCCGAGTACACGGCGAACACCAAGTACGTTTTTGGCTGTCCCGAGACGGAGGAGAGCGTCGAGGAGTTTGACGGCATAGGGCCGCAGCATGTCGGGGTGGTGTCGAACTTTGTCGCGGCGATAGAGGGGCGGGAGCCGCTGGACTACTCCTGCCGCGAGGGGGAGCTTTCGCTCCAGCTTGCGAACGCGATGCTGCTCTCGTCGTGGAAGAATGCGGACGTGTCGCTGCCGATAGACGGCGCGGAGTACAAGAGGGCGCTCGACGAAAAGATAGCCTCAAGCGTATTGCGCGAAAATCCCAAGACGGATTTCATAGTGGATTTCAAAAAGTCGTTCAGATAAATTCATACAGAGAAATTTTCCGATGTCAAAACACAGTACCGGATACGACTACGTTCCCGACGGGGGGGAGCAAAAGGTCATAGGCGAGGGCGAGCTTTACTTTGCCGCCGCGGGTCTGGACCACGGCCACATATGCGCGCAGACTATGGGGTTGATAAACGCGGGGGCCGTGTGCAAGAGCGTTTACGATCCGGACCCCGAAAAGGTTGCGGCCTTTCTCAAGCGCTTTCCCGGGGTGTCGGTTGCGGGTGGCTTTGACGAGATACTGTCCGATCCTGACATAAAGCTTGTGGCCAACGCCGGCATACCGGCGCGCCGATTCGAGGCGGGCGTTGCCGTCATGGAGAGCGGCAGGGATTTCTTTGTGGACAAGCCGCCGTTTACGACGCTCGAGCAGCTGGAGGCCGCCAGGAAACTCGCGGAGCGCACCGGGCGCAAATATATGCCGTACTATGCGGAGCGCATTCACAACGAGGCCGCCGAGAAGGCGGGCGAGCTTGTGAAGTCCGGCAGGATAGGGCGCGTGCTTCAGGTGACGATACTGGCGCCGCACAGACTGTCGAAATCGGCGCGTCCGGATTGGTTCTTCGACAAGTCCGAATACGGCGGAATACTTTGCGACATAGGCTCTCACCAGTTCGAGCAGTTTTTGGAATTTTCCGGCGCCGAGGGCGGAACGGTGGAGTACGCCAGGGTGGACAACATGAACAATCCCGACAAGCCCGAACTCGAAGATTTTGGCGAGGCCGTCGTGCGTTTGGACAACGGGGCTTCGGGATTTTGCCGGGTGGATTGGTTTACTCCGGACGGGCTTCCGGTCTGGGGAGACGGTCGCACTTTTATAATGGGAACGCGCGGATACATTGAAATACGCAAGTATATAGACTATTCGCGCGAGGGCAATCCGTCGCAGGTTCTCTACGTGACCGACGCCGGCGGAACGGAGCGCATAGAGTGTCTGGGAATGGGGTTCCCATTTTTCGGCAAATTCGTCTTGGACGTTCTCAACAGGACGGAGAACGCAATGACGCAAAGACACGCGTTCGCGGCGGCCGAACTTGCGCTCAAGGCGCAGGCGAAGGCCGACGCCGCAAGGTTAGCCTAACGCAAACATTAGCGGCGCCGGGCGGATTTTCTTTCGGAAACTTTTTATAAATAGACAGCAAAAATAAACATCGGGGAAACGAATATGTCAGAAATACTAAACAATCCGCAGTTGGAGAGCCAACGCAAACAGATAGTGGCGGCAAAGGCCAAGGGCGTGCTTCCAACGCTTGCCGTATTTGCAAAATTTTCGGGCCCGGGGTGGCTCCAGAGCGCGACTACGCTCGGGGGCGGTTCGCTGGCGTCGGCGCTGTATTTGGGAGTCTTGGGCGGATTCGGCTTCATGTGGCTCCAGCCGTTCGCGATGATATTGGGAATAATAATGCTGGGGGCGATATCGTACGTGACGCTGTCGGTTTCAAACAGGCCGATGAACGAAATAAACCGCCAGATAAGCCCGATACTCGGCTACGGCTGGGCGATAGGCTCCATGCTCTCCTGTTTTGTGTTTGCGATGCCGCAGTTTGCGCTGGGGGTTGCGGCGATTACGCAGAACATCACGACATTCGGGGAGGTTTCAAAAACGACTGAAGTCGCCATAACCGCGGTGCTGTTTGCGATTGCGATGCTGATGGTTGCCATGTACGCGTCGGGCGGCGGCGGAGTGAAGATTTTTGAGATGCTCATAAAGCTTTCGGTCGCGGCGATAGTGATATGCTTTTTCGGCGTAGTCATATGCCTGACGGTGGGCGGAAAAATCGAATGGGCGCGCGTCTGGGAGGGCTTCATACCGAACTTTTCGGTGCTTTCGGCCCCGTCGGAAGACTTCATGGAGTACATATCGCTTTTGGACAAGGCGGGAAGGGACTTTTGGTCGGAGATGATAGTCAGCCAGCAGAGGTCTGTAGTAATCAGCGCGGCGGCGATGGCCGTGGGCATAAACATGACGTTCCTGTTCCCGTACTCGATGCTGAAGAAGGGGTGGAACAAGGATTTTCGCGAGCTTGCCATTTTCGATTTGGCCACGGGGTTGTTCATACCGTTTTTGTTGGCGACATCGTGCATAGTGGTCGCTTCTGCGTCGCAGTTTCACGCGAAGCCCGCCGAGGGGCTCGCCATATCCACGGTGGTTGACGGAAAGCTGTCCTATGCGACCGTCGACGGCAAGAGCGTGGTACCGGCGGCAAATCTGGTGAAGCCCTACATGGCGCTTTTGGACGAGCGCATATCGAGCTCGATGGGCGCGGAAAAATTCGCCGCGCTGACTCCCGCGCAAAAGGACGCCGCGCGCAACGCGCTCTCGATAAACGAGCGCAATCTGGCCGCGATGCTCGTCAAGCGCGACGCCTCCAATCTTTCCGAGACTCTCGTCCCGCTTGTCGGCGACAGCGTGGCTCGCTACGTGTTCGGCTTCGGCGTCCTGGGAATGGCCATGAACGCGATATTGATGAACATGCTCATATGCGGATTGTGTTTTTCGGAGATTATCGGCAAGAGCGGCGCCAAGTGGAATCTGCTCGGCTCCTCCATGATAGTTGTCAGCGCGATTGTCTCGATATTCTTTGCCGGGGCGAGAATGTGGCTCGTCATATACGCGGGCGTCATGGCGATGGTTTTGTTGCCAATAGCCTACGGGGCCTTCCTTGTGATAATGAACAGCAGAAGGATTTTGAAGGACTCCATGCCGCGCGGCGTATCGCGCGTGGTTTGGAACGTGCTTATGGGGTGCTCCGTCGCCGCCAGTTCGGTTGCGAGCTTGTGGGTGCTTTGGAACACGCTCGGCATATGGGGGCCGCTCCTGTTTGCGGCGTTTCTTCTGATAGT
>CALXMX010000030.1 GCA_944389575.1 uncultured Opitutales bacterium | reverse complement strand
GTCGTCCGTTATATTTTCCTTTCCGTCGGGCGATTTTTTTATTGGGACGGCTATTGTGGCGGCGTCGGAGGCGTCGAACATTCCCAGCAGCCATATTGCGGGCATTCCGGTTTTCTCAGTCCACGGGGTTTCGCCGGCGTTGGTTATCCGGTTTTGGCTCTTTATCGCCGCGAAGGAAACTTTTGAGGCGTCGAAGTCGGTTTTTAGGGCGGCCGCCAGCTCGCCGGCTCCAATCAGGCTGACCGTCCTTTCGCAGGATATTTTAAATGTCGAGCCGGAGTAGTTGCGCAGCGTCATTTCGCGCCGAAAGCGCGCGAAGTCGGTTCCGCGCTCCTCGATTTGGAACGGCTCCGTATCCAGTGCGGCGGGAACTTTCCAGTTGGAAAATTCAAAGCTTTTTCCCGGCGGGAAGTAGAAGCAGAATTGCCCGCCTTCCGGCGCCAGCCAAAACCTCTCCTCTCCCCCGAATGCGTGGATATGCTCCTTCAGCGTTCCTTTTGCGGCGTCGGGCGACAGTATGCCGCCGGCTATGGCCTCCCTGTTTATCCAGCCGAAGGATTCGCCCGCGCGCACGTCGTCTGTGGAAATTGCGACCCTTGCTTGCCAGTCTGGCACGATTACCGCGCGCGCGTTCGCCTTCTCAAGCACGACGGTGCGCGCGTGCCGAGCTATGAAATCCGCGTTGTCCGAAAATCTGTTCGGCGGGGAACTCTCCGCCGGTGAGAAAGCCGCCGACAGCAGCCAGCAAACCGCCGCCGCCGCAAATTTTTGCACGCCGTTTTTCATGCGAATGATTTTCGCGCGCCGCGCGCGGCCTGTAAAGCGTTTTCGCCTTTTTCCCGCTTGGCAGTCGCCGGATTGCCGGGCGTGTGGCCGTCAAAAAGGTTTGAGAATCTGAAAAAATCTCCCACAATGTCACAAAAAAAGGAGTGATTATGAAGAGGTTTTTGCTTGCAATATCCGCGATTCTCGCGGCGGCCGCGTGCGTCGCGGAGGGCGTGGAAATATCAAAGTCGCCCTTCGGCAAGACCGCGGACGGGGAGGCCGTCACGGAATACACGCTGAAAAATTCCCGCGGCATGACGGTGAAGGTTTTGGATTTCGGAGCGACGATAACCCAGATAAGCGTTCCGGACAGAAATGGAAAATTTAAGAACGTCGCGCTCTCGCTGTCGTCCGTGTCGGATTACGAAACCAAGAGCCCGTATTTCGGCGCGCTAATCGGAAGGGTGGCAAACAGAATCGCGCGGGCGAAATTTTCCCTCAACGGCACGGAGTACAAGCTCGCCGCCAACGACGGGCAGAACTCCATTCACGGGGGAAACCGCGGTTTCGACAAGCGCATGTGGAAGGTTCGCGAGGTGTCGGGCAAGAGCGGGGCGGGATTGGTGTTCAGTCGCGTTTCCCCGCACATGGAGGAGGGCTATCCCGGCAACCTCTCCGTCGAAGTGACATATACGCTGACCGACAACAACGAGCTGATATTCGACTACCGCGCCGTCAGTGACGCCGACACCGTCTGCAACCTCACCCAGCACGCCTACTTCAACCTCCGCGGAGCCGGATACGGGAGCGTATTGGGCCACGAAATTAAAATAAACGCCGACAAGTTCACCCCCGTAAACGTGGTTCTGATTCCCACCGGCGAGCGGCGTCCGGTCAAGGGCACGCCGTTCGATTTCCGCAAGCCCGCCAGAATCGGCGACAGAATCTCTATGGACGACGTCCAGCTGCGGCTCGCGGGCGGATTCGACCACAACTGGTGCCTGAACAATCCGCGCGGAGAGATGGTCGAGGCCGTCGAGGTTTACGAGCCGAACACCGGGCGCGTCATGCGGGTGTACACCGACCAAATAGGCGTCCAATTCTATACGGGAAACTTTTTGGACGGCTCGCTTAAATCGCCCGAGGGCAATGCGTACGGGCACCGCGGGGCGCTTGTTCTGGAAACGCAGCACTATCCGGACTCCCCCAATCAGGACGGCTTTCCCACTGTCACTCTGCGGCGAGGCGACGTTTACAAAACGCGCACCGTCTTCCAATTCGACACCAGAAAATAAGCGCGGTTTTCCACGGCTATGAAGGCGTTTTTTGCGGCGTTTGCAATGCTTTTGGTTTTTGCGCTTTCCAGCGCATGCCGCGCGGACGGAGCTGCGAAGGATTTTCTCTCGCATGCGCGCGCCGCGGCGACTGCGGAGAAAAAGACGGTTTTGGTGGTGTTTTCCGGATACGATTGGAGCCCCGCATGCCAGCGTTTCGAAAACGACATACTTAAAAATTCCGCCTTCAAAAATTACGCCAAGAGGAATCTCGTGGTGGTGAAAATAGACGTGAAGAAGGACGGCGCGCGCTCCGTGTCGGTGGACGGCAGGCCGGCCTCGCCGCCGGAGTTTGACGCGGGGCTCTCCGAAGCCGCGGAACGCGGGCTGGCCGCGAGCCTGAAGGTAAATTCGATACCGTTTGCCGCGCTGTTAGACGCAGACGGCAAGCCCATATTTGAAATGCGCGGCTGTCCCCGCAACTGCGACGCGAAGGACTTTGTGAAGCAGTTGAGAGCCGCCATTCGCAAGTCGAGAAAATAGGGGGATTGGGGGCGGAAATTTTGAATGCGGAATCCAAATGCGAAGGAGGGTGTGAAGATGAATGTTAGGTTCTTATCCGTGTTGTTGTCGGCGTTTTTTTGCGCGGCGTGCGCGTTGGGCGCGGCGTCGGCGGAAGGGGCTTCCGAAAAGCCAGTGGCGCCGGGCGGCAACGCTCCCAAACTCTCCGTAAAAGTCTTTTCAACCAGGCAGGACAGGGAGTGCGACTGGTGGTTTCGCGTGCCGCCGAACAGGGCGAGCATCGTCAGCGCGTCGAAGGGCTGGCTCGGAGACCGCATCGGATTTTTTTGCCTCGTCTCCGGAATCGCCGAAAAGGAGGGCGACGAGTATGAAATTAAAATCTCCATGCGCGCGGGCAAGAAGGGCGAACTGAAGGATATAGGTTCAAGGACGCTCAAGGGGAAGATCGGCTCTCCGAATGCGTTTTACATGGCGCCGTTTTCGGCGGAGCTGATTTTCGAGCCTTCCGACGAGTTCGGCGAGTATGTCGTGGAGGCGGAGTTGGAGGATGTCAAAAACGGCGGGAAGGTTTCCGATTCCGCGCGCTGTATGTACGAGGAATGGAAGACCCCGCCGCTTGCGGACGGGAAGCCGGAGGCGTCGATTATGAACTTTAACGGGGATTTCGACCCCCGGACCCTGTATCGCCTTTTCATGTCCGGCAAAAATTTCTTTCGCCAGGCCGGGCCGTGGTACGGGCTGAATCCTGCGACGTATTCGTTTTACCGCCACGCGTTTTCCAAGAACGCGTTTCTGCTGCCGATATTGCGCGGGGATTTCAAGAACTCCTCTCCGGAACAGCGCGAGAAAATAATAATGCTCTTTGCCTTTGTGGGCGAAAAGCCGTTTGAAATAGAGGAGCTGTCTCCGGACGAAGTGGTTCTTCAGACTCAGACGCGCAAGATCGCCGCCAAGATAAAGGACGACCCATATTCGGAAATATCCCAGCCCGCGCATCTGGATTTGCTGTGGGGCGAATTTTTCGCGCTGGGAACGTACAAGCCGGCGCGGCGCTTGCTTGACGCGCTCGCGTTTAAGGGCGACAGGGAATTTGCAAGGAAAGCCGCGTCGGGCGAGATTAAAATCGACCCCTCCGACGCCGATACTCTCAAGCGCCTGTATTCCGGGTTGGTTTGCGTCGCGGCCGACTGGAGCATAGCGTCCAACCTCAAGAACAGGCTGTTTAATTCCTACGTTTCTTGGGCGTACGCCAATGATGTACCCGCGGAGCTCAAGGCGTCGTTCGCGGACTTTTTTAAGCGGTTAAAGAGCGGGGAAATAGAATCGCCGTCGAAATTTTCCAAGCGCGTGGCGGGCAAGTCCGCTCGTAAAGATTCCGCCGCGAAGGATTCCGCCGCCGGGAAGGGCGGAGAGCGGAAGCGGTGACGATATCGGGTGCTAATGCGGCTGTTTTAGCGGCTTTGGATTTCCGGGATTGGAAGCGGTTTTTCCCGAAAATTCAAATGCGGCCGCTTGCGGCCTAATAGAGGCCGAGCTGCGATTTGAAGAATTTGCGCTGTTTTTTTGCGAGCTTAAAAGTGTTGCGGCATATCTCGTTTGCAAGTTCGGCCGTGTCGCTTTTGCCCGATTCAATGAAGTCCATGGCCTCTTTGTAGCCTATCGCGGAAGCCGCCGACGGATTGAGGCGGGCGCGGATTTTCAAAAGCTTTTTCGCCTCGTCGAGCAGCCCGTCTTCCAGCATGCGGTGCGTTCGCAGGGCTATGTTTTTTTGCAGCGTTTCGCCGTCCGGATTGAGGAAGAAAATCTCCCGTTCCAGTTCCCCGAACGGCGGCGCCTTTTTCGAGAATTTATCGCGCAGCTCCTTCAGCGTAAGCCCGCTGGCCATGCACCGCATGAGCGCGTTTTTTGTGCGCCGCGGATTCTTGAGGTCGGCGAAGTCTCCGGCGCCGGGGTCGAGCTTCAAGAGCTCGTCGGCGAGCGCCCGCCAGCCGCGCGCCTCCGCCTTGTCGGCAAATTCGCGCACGCCTTGCGGTATTTCCACATCGTCGGCGACGGCGCAAAACCACGCCTTCAAATAAAAGCCGCTTCCGCCCGCAACGACAACCGCCTTGCCCCTCCTGAAAATATCGTCGAGCGCGGATTTGGCCAGCTCCACGTATCGCGCCACGTCAAACGGCTCCGTCGGCTCCGCGACGTCGAGCAGGTGGTGCGCCACGGCTTGGCGTTCGCGCATTGATGGCTTCGCGGAGCCTATGTCCATTCCCCTGTAAATCTGCACGCTGTCACACGATATTATTTCGGCTCCGCGCTCCAGAGCAAGGCTTATGGCTTTCGCCGTTTTGCCCGAACAGGTCGGGCCTGTCACTATGGCGACTTTACGCATTCCTCGTCATGCGGCAGATTCCGCAGAGAGTTTCGGGAGTTTTGCAGGTGTGCGCCTTGCAGTGCTCCCTGCCGTAATATATGAATTGGAGGTGGAGCTTTCCCCAGTCCTCCGGCGGGTAGAGTTTTTTCAGGTCTTTTTCGGTCTGCTCCACGCTCTTGCCGGAGCTAAGCCCCCAGCGCTTGGCCAGCCTGTGTATGTGCGTGTCGACTGGAAAAGCCGGAACCCCGAACGCCTGCTGCATTATCACCGAGGCCGTCTTGTGCCCGACTCCCGCAAGGCTCTCAAGCTCCTCAAACGTGCGCGGAACTTCGCCGCCGAATTTTTCCACAATGTCGCGCGAGAGACTCTTTATGTTTTTCGCCTTGCTTTGCGACAGCCCGCACGGCCTTATGATTTCGCGGATTTTTTCTTCGTCCAGCTTCGCCATTTTCTGCGGAGTGTCGGCCAGGCGAAAGAGCTTTGGAGTGACCTCGTTCACCCGCTTGTCCGTGCACTGCGCCGACAAAACAACCGCGACAAGAAACGTAAACGTGCCGCGGCTGTCGAGCGGAATGCGGGGGGCGGGATAGAGCCTGTCAAGCTCCTTTGCCGCCGCCGCCGCCTTTTGCTTTTTCGTCATTCTTTCGCGCCGGATATGCGCGCGAAGCGCCTATTTCAGAATCCTGTCGAAGAACGAGTTCCCCTCGCCGCGCAGCGTAAACTGTATGGGATAGGTTTTCCCGCTCGGGTTCTGGTATTGCTTTTCCGCGCGTCCCGGAGGCGCCCACGAAACTACCCCTCCGACGCCCGCATGCGCCGCGGCAATCGTCACCGTATTGAAGTCGCGCGCGGGAATCTGCGACGGGTTTGTAGATTGGTCTATGTCCTTCGACAGCGCGGGATACACCGTCATGTCGAAGAATTTTCCGTTCTGCGAGTCTATCAGCAGGTTCGCCGATTTCCCCAGCAGGCGCGCCCAGCGCACCTGCGCGACGTTCGAGCTCTCCTGCGGGTAGAGGTATTTGTGGAACAGTTCGTCAACCTTCGCCTTGAACAGCGCCGTCCACGCGGCTTCGCGGCGGTCGTTGTAATTTTCGTAGGGCCCCTTGCCGTACCACTGGCGCGTGTCGAGCGACTTCGGCACGTTGAACTGCATGCCTATCCTGACGATCGGGGGCAGGTCCTTGTCGGCGGTGAAGGAGCCGTCGACCTTTATTGTGGAGTCGCGGAATATCTGGTAGGAGAACTGCGCCTTAGATTCGCGCGCGGGTATGGAGTATTGCGCGGTGACTATGAAACTTTCGCCCTTGCCCACTTCGCGCAGGTCGAATTTTTCGAGATTGGCGCGCTCGCCGGCCGTAATCCAGATGGATTCGTCGCGCCAGATTTTTGCGCCGATATCGTTGTTAGTAATCGGCCGCCAGAACGTCAGGCGCATGGGCGAGGTTATGAGATTGTTTCCGTCGTAGGAATAGAACTTCAGCCAGCCGTTGCGCTTGTCAAAGACAACCTTGAAGTTCTTGCCGGTTATAGTCACGTTTTCATTCTCGGTCTCGCACTTGAGCGCGGGAAGCTTGGCGTTGTCGCCGCCCTTGGAGGGAACGTACTCGCCGCAGAGCTTGAACTGGTCCCACGAGGATTCCTGCCCCTTGATTCTTCCGTTGAGGCTGTGCTCGTCCTTGAAGCTGACGCGCAGGAAGTATTCCTTTCCGTCCTTTATGAGCGACGACGGGAAGGATACGCTGGCCTGCATCTTCGCCTGCGGAGCCAGGAAGCTTATCGGAATGTCGCCCTCCTTGATTTTCACGCCGTCTTCGGTGAGCTCCCACTGCGCCTCGTATTCGGAGAGCGGGCGGAAGAAGTTCTCGTTGAATATTTCTAACTTTGCCACGCTGTCGGAGGGGCCTTTGGAAAATTCGAGCATCTTGGTGTGAATGTTCTGGTAGACCTTCTTGACCTCCTCCGCGTGCGGGTTGCGCGTGTTGTTGGCGTGCATTACGCCGTTCGTGCTCCAGTATCCGGAGTTGGGGGTGTCGTTGTAAAATCCGCCGACTGCGAAATACGTCTTTTTGTTCGGGCGCTGCTGGAAGTCCTCGAAGTTTATGTCGCTGGCGAGATTCATGCCCTTGGTGTCCGCGCGGAAGAAGTCCTTGTCCACAACTTCGCCGAAGGCGCGGAAGCGCTTGAGCGCGCCGTCTAAGCCCTGGCTGAATATCGGGAAGCGCTCGCCGAGCACCAGCTGGCTGGCGGAGAAAAATTCAGCCCGCTCAAGCTTCTTCTTGGCTACTTCCTTGCCGTCGCAGTAGATTTTCATCTCCCCGTTTCCGGCACTCGCGGCGACGTCGATTATTTTGTTGTCGGCCGGGCTTATCTTCGCGCCGACATTCTCCCATGTCTTGCCGTTCCACACGGAGAACGAGAGGTTGTTGCGGTGGTGCAATTCGAGCTTGAACAGGTCGTTTTGCTCCGCGAGAACCTCCGTGCTCCCGCGACCGGCCGACTTGCCGTATTTGTTTATTTTGCCCAGCCCCTCGTCGTAGGGTATCTTCGGGGCGTAGCCGCCGTCCGTCTTAAACTGGATTGCGATTGTGAATCCCTTGGCGGTTTTCTCAAACAGCCCGGGATAGGCCACCGCGCTTGCGTAGCGCATTATCTGCTTTGTGGACGAGTGCTGGAATATGGCGACTTGGCGCGCGGGATCGGCCGTGTCTTTGACTATTACGTCGTGTTCGGCGTTGCGCAGCAGCCCCTGGTCCTTCCAGTCCCAAATGCAGCCGCCCTGGTCGTGCTTGTTGGAGCGTATGGCCGTCCACAAGTCCTGCATGACGCCGCCGCTGTTGCCCATCATGTGCGCGTATTCCGCCATCAGGAGGGGCTTTATTTTCGCCTCGTCGCCGCGCTCGATCATCTTGTCCCAGTTTCTGTAAACTTTGCGCTTGTGCTCCGGGCTGGGATACATCGAGTATGAGAAGTCGCAAAGCGCGCCTTCAAGCCAGAGCTTCGGCCGCGAGGGATCGCGCTGGCGCGCCCACTTGTCGGCGACGTGGAAGTGCGGGCCGCTCTTGCACTCGTTGCCGTAAGACCAAATTACGACACACGGGTGGTTTTTGTCGCGCTCGATCATATTGCGGATTCTGTCGAATATGGCCGGCCCCCACATCTTGTTCAGGAAGTGGCTGTCGGGCTTGTAGCCGAGCGCGTGCGATTCGAGGTTGGCCTCGTCTATGACGTACATGCCGAGCTTGTCGCACAGCTCGTAAAAATAGGGGTCGTGCGGATAGTGGGCCGTCCTGACGGTGTTGATGTTGAGTTTCTTCATTTCCAGAATGTCCTCGAGGTCGGCCTCTTTCGTCATGTAGTGGCCGTTTATGGGGTGGTGCTCGTGGCGGTTTACGCCCTTGAAGAGTACCGGCTGCCCGTTGACGAGAAATTGCCCGTTCTTCATTTCAAGCTTTCTGAAGCCGACGTTCCAGGCGCCGTAAACCTTTTTGTTGCCGGATTCCAACTCCACCACCAGCCTGTACAGATTGGGGGTTTCCGCCGTCCATTTTTTCACGTTCGGGATTTTTTCAAAGTCCCACTTGCACAGCTTCGATTTGCCGGCCTCCACGGATTCCGGCATTGTCGTCCTGGCGACGACCTTCCCGTCGGCGTCAAACAGCGCGCCCGTGAGGCGGAACCCGCGGGAGCTCTTGGAGCCGTTCGAGACGAGCACCTCGACTTTGAGCGACCCATCCTTATAGTCCTTGTCGAGGTCGGGCTTTATGTAGATGTCCTTTATGCGCGGGTTCGGCTGCCAAAAGAGCGTGACGTCGCGGAATATGCCGGACAGGCGCATCATGTCCTGGCACTCCATGTACGAGCCGTCGGAATAGCGGTAAACCTCGACCGAGACCGTGTTTTTACCGATGCGCAGATACTTGGAAATGTCGAATGTCGCCGGCGTGCGGCTGTCCTGCGAATAGCCGACCTTCTTGCCGTTTATCCAGAGGTAGAACGCGCTGTCGACGCCGTCGAACCTGATGAACACGCTGCCGCTGCCCCAGTCGGCCGGCACCGTGAACTCGCGCTTGTAAGAGCCCACCGGATTGCGGTTGTCCTCGGGATAGTTCGTGGCGTTGCGGTTTTTCGGCGTGGTCATGACGAAGGGCGGATTCGAGGCGTCGAATCCCCAGTGGACGTTGCAGTAGTTGGGGTTGTCGTATCCCTTCATCTGCCAGCTCGACGGGACGTCTATTTCGTCCCACTTGGAGGTGTCGTAGTCGTCTTTGTAGAAGTCGACGGGGCGCAGTTTGGGCGCGCCGACAAAATTGAATTTCCACTTCCCGTTGAGGCTCATTTCAAGGGGCGAGTCTCCGCCCTTGAGGGCCGCTTCGCTGGTCTCGTAGTAGCGGGCGGTTGCGGAGGGAGGCTCCTTATTGATGCGGAATACCTCGGCGTTTTCCCAGTCGGGTATAGCCCCCTCGCGCGGCTGGCTGCTCTGCGTATATTCGCCGGTCGCGCTGTCGGCGAAGATGACGTCCATTCTTGGCGTCGGGTCGTCGCCCACGACGGAGTCTATTTGCGCCGTTGCCGCCGTCGCCAGCAGCGTTGTTCCGGCCAGCGCGAGAACGAATGCGCGCAATCCGGAAGAGTCGAACACGTTTTTTAGATGCGAGTATTTCATAAATTGAAAAATTGGATTCTCGTTTTTTGATTTGAGCGATTATGTCGGGTCCGATTGTTTCGTCAACGTTTTTTAAAGCGTTGCGGGGCGCTATCCTCCCGCGCCCGGGCGCGCGGTTTTGAAGATTTAACGGGGGGTTAATGGGGGCCGCGCGCTCTTGAGGAAGCGCGCGTTTCTTAAGCGGCGCGCATTTAAAAAATATTTCTCGGCGGGCGGCATATTTCCCGGTACACGGCGCGCCCAAAATGTTTTCGCGCAACGGCGGGGGGGGTGGGGAATTGCTTCTTTTTAATTCCGCCGCGCGGGCGGAAGCGCGGCTTCAGTTTTGGCGAAAGCGCGGCTTCGGTTTTGGAATGCGCATTTTTTTTGCAGGTACTGCGGGGGGAAGCCCGGCAAAAGGGCGGTTGAAGCGCACTTTTTGCGCAAACCGTTTTAATCGGTTCGCGCAAATTTAAGAATCGGCTCGTTAAGCGGCTTGCTAAGCGCGTTCTGGGCGCGAGCTGTCCCGTCCGCGCCGCGCTTTCCCCATTCGGCCGGTTGGCGGAATTTCTTTTAATCTTGTCAATTTTGAGCGATTATGAAATAATATCTAACATCTTTACTTTCGCGATATTTCAGACCCGATTGTCCGCATGTTAAAATTTATAAACGCAGTCATAATCTTGCTGTTTTTGGCCGGCGCGATTTTGTTTGCGCTTTCGTCCGCAAAGAGGCCCGAAAAGGCCGAAGGCGAAGGCGGAGCTAAGGTTTCCCGCGCCGGAATGTTGGCGGCGGCGCTTCCGGCGCGGATTGAGGGGTGGGAGTCGAAGGAGCGTCCGCTCGGCGATACGCCGGAGGTCGAGCGCGCCGCGCGCAAGGCCCTTAGGGCGTCGGATTATTTCTCGCGCGAGTATATATCGGAGGACGGCTCGCGCAGGTTCGGCGTTTACGTCGCCTTTTGGGAGGAGGGGGCCGACGGCACCGCCAACGCCTCCAGCCACACTCCGGACAGATGCTGGGTGGAAAACGGCTGGAAAAACCACCTCGACAAAAGCGACAGCCGCAGGCTTGTGGGGCCGGCCGACGGCGTGCCGATAATGCCGGCAAACTATCGCTTTATGACCTTTGACAAGAGGGGCGTTTCGGCCCACGTTCTGTTTTGGTTCGTCAGGGGCGGAAAGCTCTTCGATTACGGCGCGGCAGACACGTACCTACGCAATCCGCTGGATTACCTGAAAAACGCGTTTGCGGCGTCGTTTACGAAAGTTCCGGATCTTTATTTTGTCAGAATCGAGTCGGCGACCCCGTTTGAGGAGCTGCAAAAGGACGCGGGCTTTATGAAAATGCTCGGCGCATTGGGAAGGCTTGCGATAGGCGAAAAGCCCGGCGGCGCGCCGGATTCCGAAACGCCGGGGGGAAAACGCTGACATGGAGGATTTGCCTAAGCAAAAGGGCGGGCATCTTGCGCTTCCGGCTTCCGTGTCGGTTGCGGGGGTTCTCGTGTTCCTCATGGGAGCGGTTGTCACGTATTTTCTCTCCGAAGTCTGGAGTACCCGCCAAGACTATTCCTTCGGCTATCTGATGCCCGTGTTCGCCCTGTATGTGCTGTTCGACAGAAAGGAGAAAATTTTTGGGTATTTCAAATCTCCGCATTCGAACCCGTCGGCTGACAGCGCCGCGCTCAGATTTCTCGCGGGCGCGTTTTTCGGCGCGATGCTGCTATGCGGGCTGGCGACATTCTTCCTCTTTGCGTTCATGCTGATTGCCACGGGCGAGAAAAGCCTGGCGTTTGCGATGACTTTCGGATTTTCGTTTTCGTTTTTTGCGCTGGCGTACTTTTGCGCGGGGCAGGTGCCCTCCGGCGTGGGCGAGCGGGTGAGGTTTGCGTCGCTCTTCGTATTTCCCGCGTTCGCGTGGCTGGTGTCGGCTCCGCTCTTCAGCGCGGTGGAGTCCATGATAAGCCTCTTTTTGCTGTCGAAGGTTGCGGCGGTAGTGTATTCGACGATGGGCGCGCTCGGCTATGTGGTGGAGCTTACGGGCAATTCGCTGGTGTTCCCGAACGGGGCGGTCGGGGTGGCGGACGCGTGCAGCGGAATACGCTCGCTGACGGCCTGCCTGTTTGCAGGCTCGTTTTTGTCGGCGGTGTTACTCGACCAATTTTGGAACCAGACTTTGTTTGTGTCCGGGGCGATGAGCCTGGCGTTTGTCAACAATATCA
>CALXMX010000029.1 GCA_944389575.1 uncultured Opitutales bacterium | reverse complement strand
CTACATTCAATGCTATATTCGGCGAGCTTGAGAAAGATTCGCTCCGACGGGCTGTCGCTCGACGGCGTTTTGGAGGAGCGCAGGCGGAAGCTCGAGCGCGAGCTGTTGGATTCGGGCGACCTTCCGGAATCTAAGGAGTTCGCAATGGAGCGCATACGCGCGCTGCCGCTGAGTTATTTCGCATTTCACGGGGTTTCCGACCTCGCCATGCACGTGGGAATGGCCGGAAGGCTCATCCGCCGTCTGCGCTCCTCGGAAGGCGGCGGCAAGATTCCCCCGGTGATTAAATGGATAGAGGATCCCGGCCGTTCGGTGGTCAGGCTATACGCCGTTTCCGCCGACGCGCGGGGACTGTTTTCCCTAATGGCGGGGGTCATCACCATATACGGAATGAAGATCTTGAGCTCCAAGGCGTTTACCTGTTCCGACGGAATAACAATCGACACGTTTTATCTCACGGGCGTTGCCGGGGTGTCGCGAAACAAGCAGTTGCGGACCAGGTTTTCCAACGAGGTTGTCGGCTATTACGGCGATTTCTCCGGGCTTTCGGCAAAGATAGACGAGATATTTTATTCTTCGTCCGCCCGCAAGAACTCCCCCGCAGACATATTCGTGCACCGGGAGAATAACCGGACGGTTTTGGAAATAAGCGTTCCCGACCGCGATGGTCTTTTGTACAAAATATCTTCGGCAATAAACAAGTGCCGCTATTCGATAACCTTTGCCCGCATAAATACCGAGGCCGGCTGGGCCTTCGACACCTTCCATGTTGTTCCCATGAAGTCCGCTGCCTCCCATTCGGAGCTTTTGGAGGGCATACGTTCGATATTTCTTTCCGCAAAGTGAATTTCGTGCGCGGGGGCGTTCCGCCTGGCGATGTTTGAGATGTTTGAAGTATTGGTTTTAAAGCTTTGAAAAGCTTGAATGCGGGTTTTGAAAACGTGGTGCTTTGGGAAATTTTTTTGGGTGCTGGAATTTTTTAATGAATTGTTGAAAATCGGCGGAGCTGATTCGGATTTTGAAAAATTTTTTCGCATTCCAAACTGAAGCGGAGTTCGGAGCGGTTTTTTTGCGGAAGGGTCTTGCGGGAAAAAATCGGCGGGGTAAGCGCGCATTGCGCACCGGGAGGGGGCGAAAAAATTCCCGCGCGCAAGCTGCGCGAAAAAAGGCCGATAACCGCAAACGCGCCGCAATCCAGAATCGCCCCATTGGGGCGCGCCCCGTCGAAAATATTCCGCAGGGCGAAAGAGGCCGGAACGCGCAGGCGATTTTAAATTTAGCTTGCCTTTTTCGAACCGGGCTTCGGGCGATGCGCGTCGTGCTTGGACTTTGCAAAGGCTTTTAAAAAAAATCCCGCAATTTCGGATTTGAAAAATGCTTGCCGGTATCTGCGGCGGCCCGCGCGCAAGCTTCGGGCAAACGCGCCCTAAAAAGAGATAAAAAAAACGTTTTCTGTTGCCATTTATTGTAAATTCGGTTGAAATCCGCCAAAAAAATGAAAATGGGCAAGTTTTTGAAAACCGCATTTTGCGCGCTTGGAATGTTCGCGTGCGCCTGCGCGAATGCGGCTTTGGTCTGGGACGCCAACAACGGTTGGACGGTTCAGGGAGGCGTTTTGGCCAACGTTCTCGGCGAAAATGTGAATGTCCAGAATGCCCTTGAAGCCATGAACGAGGGCAAAAAGGCCTTCGACGAGGGGGACTATTGGCTGGCTTTGGGGTATTACAGAACGGTTGTCAGGGATTATCCCAATTCTATTTTCGCCCCGGAGGCGTACTATCAAATGGCCATGGTTTACCAGGCGCGCGGACAGTTTGAGAACGCGTTTGAGTCGCTTCAGGAAATCGTCAACCGCTATCCGGACTATCCCAATTTCAATTTGGTGGTCGGGGCGGAGTACAATCTCGGCTCGGCGGTGCAGGGCGGGGCTACCCCGTATTTGTGGGGGTGGATTCCGTGGTTTACAAACTACAAGGACGCAATCACCTATTACGAGGCCGTCGTCAAAAACGCCCCGTACAGCGATTATGCGCCGATCGCTCTGATAAACATAGCTCTCGTCGCCGAGCAGGAGGAAACTTACGAAGTCGCTTTTGACGCGCTCGACAGGCTCATCAACACCTATCCCAATAGCCTTTTTACCTCCGACGCCTATCTTCAGATGGCAAAGGTCTATCGGAAGCTTGTCGAGGGCCCCGAGTACGACCAGGAGCCGACCCGCAACGCGATAAGCTTTTTCCACGACTATCTCATTCTCTTTCCGCACGAAGCGGAGGTCGCAAACGCCGAGGAGGGCCTGGAGCAAATGGAGGATACCCTTGCGCGCAGCCGCCTGCTGATGGGGGATTTCTTTTACTACTACCGCAACAATTCCCTCGCGGCGTCGATATTTTACAACGAGACCATTACAATCGCGCCGCGGAGCCCCGCCGCGGACGAGGCGCGCGCGCAGCTTGAAAAAATCGAGAAGGGGATTCTCGCGCCGATGACTCCGTACGATTGGTTTTGGGGGCGCTATGAAAAGCCGACTGTCGACCAGTTTGAGGACGAGACGAGAATCGAGGAGCTCAATAACGACGAGTTTGAAATCATGAGTCTCGACGCATTTCTCTCAACTCCCGGCGCGGTGGTGGAGGAGAGGCTCACCCCCGACGGGCAGCCGGTGTCCACGCAGTATTTCGCGCCGCTGTTCGGCGAGGATTTGGACGACTTTCTGATGCAAAACGAATCTGCCAATCCGCCGGCGCAGGGCGGCGCTTCGGCCGATTCGTATTCAAAACCTCCGTCGTCGATGGTCGAGGCTGCGGAAAAAGTTGAGGCGGAGAAATCGGCCAAGGAAAAGGCCGGGGGCGGTTCGGCAGGCGGCAAGCCGGCGGCTTCTGATTCGCCGGAGCGCCCGCAGCCGGGAGGGCCCGAGTCTGCCGGGAAAAAATAGGAAGTTTTCGCCATGAAGAGATTTGCCATATGCGTTGCCTGCGCGCTTCTGTGCGCGTTCGGGACGGGTTGTTCAAATTACAGGCTGGCCGGCACCGCCGCTGAACTGCCGTTCCACTCCATTTACGTGCGGCCGGTAAGGAATTTTTCCTACGCTCCGCAGGCGGCGGCGCTGCTTACAAATTCCATAAGCCAGAGCCTCATGCAGTCGCCCGATTTAACGCTGGCAAACCCGGGCGACGCCCAGGCGGAACTTCAAACTGAAATCGTGGATTACAGGCGCACGCCTATTGCCACGCAGTCTTACGACACCGCGCTTGCGGCCTCATATCAGATATCGGCAACTGCGAAATGCACTCTGAAGAGATCGAATGGCGAGGTGATTTTCAAAGACAGAAAGGTGACGGCCAGGACAATCATCTATCTCAATTCGGTCGGCAACGGCTTGATTGGGGACGAATATCAGAATATGCCGGTGTTGATGCGCGAACTCGGCGGCAAAATTAAGGACGCCGTGTTGGGAATATGGTAAATAAACTTGAGCTTGCCCCGTCGATTCTGGGAGGCGACCACTCCATGCTGGCCGAAAGCGTCGCGCGCATTTCGCGAGAGGGGCTTTCCTGGGTTCACGTCGACGTGATGGACGGGCATTTCGTGCCGAACCTTTCTTTCGGGCCGGGGGTCGTGGCGGCGATATCCAAAAAATTTCCCGGCATGTTTTACGACGTGCATTTGATGCTGGACAATCCCAATCTCTATGTGAAATCCTTTGCCGATTCCGGCGCGAGCCTCATATCGATTCACGGAGAGCCGGATTATCCCGTTGCGGAAACTCTCGACGAAATACACCTTCTCGGAAAGAAGTCCGGCGTGGTGATAAATCCTGACACCCCCGTGGCGGACGCGGCCGCCTATTTTCCGAAGGTCGATCTCGTTTTGGTAATGAGCGTTCAGCCGGGATTCGGCGGACAGTCTTTCAACGATTCTGCGCTGCAAAAAATCGCCATGCTGAAAAAAATGCGCGAGGAAATGAAGCTCGGCTTCCGCATTGAAGTGGACGGGGGGATAACGGCTCAAAACGTGGGCGCGGCGGTCGCCGCGGGCGCGGATACTATTGTGGCGGGAACCGCCTTTTTTAAAAATCCATCTTCCCTCAAGGCTGCGATGGGAATTTAGACGCGCGAATGGCGCGACTTTTGCGGCGTCCTGTGCGGCTGGATATTTGCGGACTCTTTTTTTAATGTCGCGGCTCGAAGTTTGAGCTTTCAAAATGGGTGGCGCATTTGGAGCGCGCTTTCAGTCTCCGGCTGTTTTTTGTGCGGGCATTGCGACGAAGGCTGCTTTGAATTGCAATTAGGCGGTGCAGTGTGGTGCGCAGTGTTGTGCGTGCCGTCCTCTTTTTGCGCAAGGGCGGCGATAATGCAAACGCGACTTGTTTGCGGATTTCGTCTGTATCCGCGCGGAATAAATACTTCCCGCTTTGGTACACGCGGCGTCCGGAGGAATTTACGGTTCGGAAAAGCGCTCTAAATCGCCGCTTCATTTTAAGGTGCATTCGGCGGCTTTGTTCCGATGCCGCTTTGAAATTGAAAAATCGCGCGTCAATCTAAATGGCGTCAGGGCGCGATCTTAGCGATTTTATCGGGGAAGGGGAGAGTTTTTTTAAAGGGCATTCGGCGGCTTCATTTTTCAAAAATACGTTTGTATTTTCGTCCCGCTCTTTGAAGTAAGGAAAGGGCCTGCCAAACGCCGACCCGCGGCGCGAAATCTTTCGCCTGCCCGCGCCGAGCATTTCGCAGTTCGCGCGGCGGATTTTCGCGGAGGCCTTCGGGCAGTCCGCACTTCCGTATTGGGCGCGCATATTTTGGCGGATTCCGCTTGGCGGGCTCGCCCGCCCGTCAGAGCAAATCCGCGTCGATGAGGCTTGCGAATTTTATGCAGTCGCGCCCGAATTTTTTTCGCACGTCAAAAAACGCGCATTCTGCCCTGTCTTTTCTCTCGGATATTTCGAGGCCGGTCTGGTCGAAGAGCTCGGCTTGAAATGGGGTGTTTGCCGGCAGGAGCGCGGACGCGCTTATTCCTAACATTCTTACGGGCTTGCCCTTCGGCCAGGATTTTTTAAAAAGCCGCATGGCCGAATCCTCAAGTTCGCGCATTGAATTTGACGGCGTTTTCAGAAGCGCCCGGCGCGTCAATACGGAAAAGTCCGCGCCCTTTACCGTCAGCTGAACGCATCGGCACTTGAGAGACCTATCCTTCAGCCGTCGCGCGACTTTTTCCGAAATCATTTTCAGCCCCAATCTGACATCGCCTTCTCCTGCGAGGTCGCGGCGGAATGTCGTGGAGTTGCCGACCGATTTTGCCGGGGCGCGAGGC
>CALXMX010000028.1 GCA_944389575.1 uncultured Opitutales bacterium | reverse complement strand
TGTCCGCATTTGCGCATTTTACGCTCAGACGAATGAGAAAAACGCTCGAAAACGGACAAAATGACTGCTTTTTTTGCAAAAATGGTTGACGAAAGGCTGTGTCGGGAAGTAAATTGCGCGCGATATATTTTCGCTTTTAAGGCGGTCTTTTGGAATTCTGCCGTCCGAATTTGCCGGCGGGAGGATTTTGGAAGGTTTGGGCTTTTCGGCGAGTCAATTTTTTTCAGAAAAATATATGAAAAATGAAAACAGTGTAATAACGGACGGCAACGAGGCTGTGGCGTCAGTTGCCTTCAGGGCAAGCGAAACAATAGCCATATATCCGATAACTCCCTCCTCTCCCATGGCGGAATTTTGCGAGGAGTGGGCGGTGAAGGGCAAGAAGAATTTGTGGGGCATAACTCCGTCGATAAGTCAGCTTCAGAGCGAAGGCGGCGTGGCGGGTTCGGTCCACGGCGCCCTTCAAACGGGAACCCTGATGACGACTTTTACGGCGTCGCAGGGGCTGTTGCTGATGATTCCGAACATGTACAAAATCGCCGGCGAGCTCACGAGTTTTGTAATGCACGTCAGCGCGCGCGCGCTCGCGCACCACGGCCTCTCGATTTTTGGCGACCAGACTGACGTTATGGCCTGCCGCCAGACGGGGTTTGCGATGCTTTGCTCCAACAGCGTTCAGGAGGCCTGCGACATGGCCCTGATAGCCCATGCGGCGACTCTCGAGTCGCGCGTGCCGTTCCTGCACTTTTTCGACGGGTTTAGGACTTCGCACGAAGTCAACACGTACGAGCCCGTGAGCGACGAAGTCATGAGGCAGATGCTTCCGGAGTCCAAGATTCTGGAAATGCGCGACAGGGCGCTGACTCCCGAAAAGCCCTTCATTCGCGGAACCGCGCAGAATCCCGACGTCTATTTCCAGTCTTGGGAGCGCCGCAATCCGTACTATGCGGAGTGCGCGAAAGTCGTGGAGCGCGCCATGGCCAAGTTTGCCGAATTGACCGGCAGGGAGTACAAGCCCTACCAGTATTTCGGCGCTCCGGACGCGGATAAGATCATCGTCATGATGGGCAGCGGCGTCGAGACCGTAGCCGAGACCGTCAAAGCTCTGAATTCAAAGGGCAGCAAGTACGGCGTATTGTCGGTGAGAATGTTCCGCCCGTTCAGCGTGGAGATGTTTGCAAAGGCTCTTCCGCAGAGCGCGAAGTCCATTACGGTTTTGGACAGGACTAAGGAGCTCGGCGCGATGGGCGAGCCGCTCTATCAGGAAGTTTCGGCTTCTATAATGGAGGCGCGCAACGCGGGGCTTCTGCCGCGCTCGTTCGACCCTGTGATTCTCGGCGGAAGGTACGGCCTGGGCTCCAAGGACTTCACTCCCGCAATGGCGAAGGGCGTGTTTGACAATATGTCGGCGGCCAGCCCGAAGAACCACTTCAGCGTGGGAATCGACGACGACGTTTCCGGCGCCTCCATCTCCTACGACGAATCCTTTAAGCTCGACGATTCCGGCGTCTTTAGCGCGGTTTTCTACGGTTTGGGATCGGACGGAACGGTGGGCGCGAACAAGAACACAATTAAAATTATCGGGCACGAAACCCCGAATTACGCGCAGGCGTACTTTGTTTACGACTCCAAGAAGAGCGGCGGCATTACCGTTTCCCACTTGCGCTTCGGGCCGAATCCGATACGCGCTCCGTATCTGGTCAAGAACGCGCAATTCGTGGGCTGCCACCAGTTCTCCTTCATGGAGAAGTACCGCGTTCTCGACTGCGCCGCGGAAGGCGCGGTGTTCCTGCTAAATTCGATATACGGCGCCGACGAGGTTTGGGACCACCTCAACAGGGAGGTTCAGCAGACTATAATAGACAAGAAGCTGAAATTCTATGTGATAGACGCCTACCACGTCGCGAAATCCATAGGAATGGGCGGGCGCATAAACACGATAATGCAGACGTGCTATTTTGCGATTTCCGGCGTTCTGCCGCGGGAAGAGGCAATCGCGAAAATCAAGGCGGCCATAGAAAAGACCTACGGCAAGAAGGGCAGGCAGATTGTCGAAAAGAACTTTGCGGCGGTTGACGCGTCGGTTGCGAATCTCCACGAGGTCAAAGTTCCCGCGCAGGTGACGGCGAAGGAGGGCTATCCCAAGACCGTTTCCGACGAGGCCCCCGATTTTGTCAAGAAGGTTTCCGCCGTGATGATGCGCGACGAGGGCGACACTCTCCCCGTTTCCGCGATGCCCGCCGACGGCACGTGGCCCTCGGCGACGACGCAGTGGGAAAAGCGCAACATCGCCATAGAGGTTCCCGCATGGAAGCCCGAGCTTTGCATACAGTGCGCAAAGTGCGCCACGATATGCCCGCACGCGGCAATTCGCGTGAAGTTTTATCCGACGGATCTGCTGAAAGACGCCCCGGCGACCTTCAAGAGCGTGCCGTACCGCTCCAAGAGCGATCCGAACTGCTCGTACACCGTTCAGGTTGCGGTTGAGGACTGCACGGGTTGCGGTTTGTGCGTGTCGGTATGCCCCGGCAAGAGCAGGACGGAGGAGGGCGTCAAGGCCCTGGGCATGGTTGCGCAGGAGCCGATACGCGAAGCCGAGCGCGAAAACTTCAAGTTCTTCATGAAGCTTCCGAATCCGGACAGGCTGAAGTTGACGCAGACCGTCAAGGACGTTCAGTTCCGCCAGCCGCTGTTCGAGTTCTCTGGCTCGTGCGCCGGCTGTGGTGAGACTCCGTACATCAAGATGCTCACGCAGCTTTTCGGCGACCGCATGCTGGTGGCGAACGCGACGGGCTGCTCGTCGATTTACGGCGGCAATCTCCCGACCACGCCCTACTGCGTCAATCCCGACGGCAGGGGGCCGGCGTGGGCGAATTCGCTGTTTGAGGACAATGCGGAATTCGGATACGGATTCAGGATATCGCTGGATATGAAGGAGCATATGGCCAAGGAATTGGTCAAGAAGCTGGCTCCGAAATTGGGCGACGACCTCGTTTCCGCGATTGTCGATGCGGATCAGTCCACGGAGGCCGGCATCGCCGCCCAGCGCGAGCGCGTCGCGGCTTTGCGCCAGAAGCTTGCGGGCGACCCCTCCTACGAGGCGCTTTCGCTCTCTAAACTCGCCGACGATCTCGTCAAGAGATCAGTTTGGATTATCGGCGGCGACGGCTGGGCGTACGACATCGGCTACGGCGGTCTCGACCACGTGCTCGCCAGCGGCAAGAATGTGAACGTTCTCGTATTGGACACGGAAGTTTACTCCAATACGGGCGGGCAGATGAGCAAGTCCACGCCTGTCGGCGCGGTGGCAAAGTTCGCTTCCGAGGGCAAGTCCAATTTCAAAAAGGATCTCGGAATGCTTGCGATGACCTACGGAAACGTTTATGTGGCTCAAGTGGCGATCGGCGCGAGGGACATGCAGACGGTGCAGGCCTTTACCGAGGCGGAGAGTTATGACGGGGCTTCCCTGATTATCGCTTATGCGCATTGCATATCCCACGGATACAATCTCGTCAACGGCCCCGCACAGCAGAAGGCCGCTGTCGACTCCGGCTATTGGCCGCTGTACCGCTACGATCCGCGCAAAATTGCGAAGGGTGAAAATCCGTTCAAGCTCGATTCGGCCGACCCGAAGATTCCGGTTTCGGAATATATGGCCGCCGAAAACCGCTTCAAGATGCTGAAGATGTCCAATCCCGACAGGGCTGCGATGCTTGAGGCCGAGGCGCAGGAGTTTGTAAACGCGCGTTGGGCCAAGTACAAGTATCTGGCTTCAAGGGCGTAATCGGCAAAATGTTTGCGATAAAGCCGGAGGGATTCCTCCGGCTTTTTTTGTCGGCTCAATTTTGCGGATTTCGCGGCCTTAAATTTTGCGAAATGCGCCGAAAGTTTTTTTGAGGAAATCTGGCATTTTTAAAAATATTGGTCGGTGTCGCGATTGTCTTTTTCGATTTGCTCGGGCCGTAAGTTTTTTGTTCTGCCGCAAACGTTGCGTGCGCTTTGCGCCGGGAATTGCAAGTGAGCGGTGAGGATTCCATAGTTGAAAACTGAAGCGGCGTGTTCGCTTGCAAAGAAAATGTAAGGGAAACGACTGCCGCGCGGCAGAAACGCGCATAATAAAATTGGTGTAAGTAAAAAAATGTGTGCGGTACAATGCCAATCGATTTTTCTACCGCCGCGCCGCCAGTATATTTGCGCCGCGCCACTCCCCGCCGGCGGCTCCACTTCCAAAATAGTTCGGCGGTTGTGCCGGTAAACTTTCGGTTGTCCAAAATTCTGCATTGCCATATTGTCA
>CALXMX010000027.1 GCA_944389575.1 uncultured Opitutales bacterium | reverse complement strand
GCCTCAGACTGCCGTGCGCACGAAACCGCCATACACACAACCGCCATACGCACGAAAGCACAACGCACATAAAACACAACGCCGCAAAAAATATCCCGGCCGCGAAAAACGCCCGCCCGATACGGCGCAATGCTGACACATATATCTTACCGCACAGCCGCTCCAACGTTTTCGGCAAATCCCGCACACCGCGCCAACAGGCACCGCGCGAAAAATAATTATCGTTTTTCCACCCGCCGCATTCCAACCGGACATTTTTTAGCAAAACTTCCCCGCCCCGCCGCGGCCACAAACCGCCGCGCGCACGAAACCGCTACACACACAAAACCGCCATACGCACGAAAGCACAACGCGCATAAAAAACACCATATTGCAAAACAACCGTTTGGCGCACTGCAAACGCGCGCATTCGGCAAGCGCGCGCAATCATTTGCCAAACAGCCGAAGGGCTATTTCGGCGCACGCCATGGCGTCCGCAAGCGCGTTGTGATGATTGCATAGGCCGACGCCGAAAAAGTCGGCAAGCGTGCCCAATTTGCAGTCCTTAGGCCGCTCCTGCGGGGGAAGCGACATCAGCTTGGAGCGCGCGAGTCTGCAAGTGCAAAGGAAGTCATAGTCCGGATAGTCCATCGAATAGGCCGCGAAGGCCGCCCTCAGGCAAGACTCGTCGAATGCGGAATTGTGGGCGACGAGCGGAAGTCCGGAAATCATTTCGCAAACCCTGCCCCAAACTTGCGGAAATATCGGCGCGCATGCGGTATCCTCGGCGGTAAGTCCGTGAATGCGCGTATTAAAATAGAGGTAATATTCGGGCTCTGGACGGATAAGGCTGTAAAAAGTGCGGCACACCTCTCCGCCGCGCACGACAACCACGCCGACGCTACACACGCTGCTGCGCTCATTATTGGCGGTTTCAAAGTCTATTGCGGCAAAATTTGTCACGATACCGAATAAAAGAAAGCCGAGCCCCAGCCGCTAATAAAGCCTGTATTTCAACGTGTTTTTCTGGAAGGCGAACGCCTCCGAAGACCACGATTCCACAAATCTGCGCGCGTCCGCCGCCGCGCCCTTCGACGATATCTCCCGCCACCATTTTTCGGAGCCCGTGTGCTTGTTGAACAGCGATTGCTTCGAGGCCGAAAGCCCCCTGAACACGTTGCCGCCGCCAAAGCGGCACGCCAGCTTCATCATATAAAACGAAATCTCGGTTGGGCGCAAGATGTCCCAGTCGTCGATGACGACATACGCGCCCCTCACCCGCGCGCCCTTCGCGTTTTTCGCCTCGACCGGCGAGAACGAAATTCCGCGGATTCTGTACGCCCCGAGGGCTGAGGCTATCTGTTCCGCGCTCTTGCCGGGAAAAGTCAGGAGCCGGAACGGGTACTGCGTGCCGTAGCCGTGCTGGAAGCCGCCGACCTGCGCCCCCAACCCCGTCATGGCGTACCCCATGGCGGCCGCAAGAGACGGGATTGCGGGGCTTGTGGGAATCCATTTCAGCCCTGTGGCCGTCCAGGTCATGCGCCGCTTCCAGCCGCGCATCGGAACGACGGTCAGGCGCCCCCTGGCAGGAAGGTGCTTGGGAATGTCGAGCGCCCCGGGAGTGCCCTTTGCAAAACAGGCCAGTTCGCCAATCGTCATCGCGTGGACGTACGGAACCTGAAGCTGGCCGACATAGCTCTTGAACTGCCTGTCCAGCATGGGGCCGTCAACCTTCAGCCCCCCGAGCGGATTCGGCCTGTCCAACACGACAATCTCCTTGCCGTTTTCAAAACAGGCCTCCATCGCTCTCACCATGCAACTGACATACGTGTAGGAGCGCGACCCTATGTCCTGGAGATCCACCACCAGCGCGTCTATTTTCGAGAGCATCGCGCTCGTGGGCTTGCGGTATTTTCCGTAGAGGGAATAGACGGGCAGCCTCGTGCGCCGGTCGATTTTGTCAAGAACCGGGACGTCGGCTTTTTCGTCGCCGTAAATGCCGTGTTCGGGGCCGAAGAGAGCCGTGAGGCGGACGCCCCTTGCCGAGCGCAAAACGTCCACCGTACTCTTGCCGAACCTGTTGACGCCCGCGGGATTCGTCAGCAGACCCACGCGCTTTCCCCTCAAATGGCGGTAGTTGAGAGACTCCAGAACGTCGATTCCCAGCATCACCCTGCCGCCCGCGCGCGGAGCCGCGCGGACAAGCGGAGACGCAAGCGCGCCGGCGGAAGCCGCCAGAGCCGCCTTTATAAAGCCGCGTCTGCCGCAAGATTTGCAGTCCATTTCCCGAATTTTTTGCCTTGCGCCCGCCGGCTAACGGCGGGGCGAGCCCTTTGAACCCTTTTTAGGCGCGTCCGCAATCGCGTGCCTGCGCACGTACCAATCGTACACAATCATGTTGATAGTGCCGCCTATCAGGGAAAATATCAGACCCCCCAAGAGGATCGAAGCCACGATGTACGAGTAAACGTACGGGTCTCTCAATGATTTCGCAAAATTCCAAAATTCCTGAAGCCCTCCGCTTTTTATCGCCGCGAAAACCGACGAAGCCAAATTCGGGGACTCAAAGAACAATCCCACCGTAAAATCGCCCACAAAGTACTGGGAAAGCAGTATCGGCGCTATTGTGAGCGGATTGGTCACCCACTGAATGAGCATGGCCACAAGGCAGTTTCCGCGGAGCAAAAAACACGCGATAAACGCGCAGGCCATCTGGATTCCGTATATCGGGATAAGCGCGATTATCCAGCCGATCCATATTCCGCGCACGACGTCCCTGCGGTGGAAGCTCCAGAGGTAGTCCCGCCTGCGCGCGGAGGCTGCAAAGTATTTCACTATGGGATAGCGCTCTAAATTCGAGCGGCGCGGTAGGGGTCGCAGAATTTTTTTCAAAAACCGCATGCGCTCGCGGCGCTTCTGAATTTCGGCGTCCGTATATTCTTGCATAATTTCCGTTTAAAATCAGAAAAAATTTTCGATTCAAGAATATACTTTGCGCGCAGGGGGAATTTGGCCCCGCCCGCCGCCTAAAGCCGGCCGGCAAAAATGTCGCACAAAGTGACATTTTGAAACATATTTTTCCTCGAGCCTTCAGTCCAAAAAGCCGCCCGATTGGGATTTTTTGCGCATTATAATAAAATGCAACAACTTGGGCGCCGAACGAGCCTTTTTCAAAAACGGGCACAACATCTGCTTATAAACGGTGTTGAACTATACATGCAAATAACCCGCGCACCACATGCGCGGAAACATTAACATCAACCAAGTTGTACTATGACGGCTCAAAAACAAAACAGAACGCTGAACAAAAAACAGCGCGAACTGTTCGTCAAGTATTACCCCACAGTCGGCAAGATCGTCAATTCGATGCGCGCGAAGCTTCCTTCGCACGCCGATTTCGACGAATTGCACTCCGCGGGCGTTTCGGGCTTGGCTGACGCAGTGCTCAAACTCGACCCGAAAAAGGAAAAGAGCTTCGACGGATATGTGTGCATGCGCGTGCGAGGGGCGATTATCGACGAACTTAGAAACTTAGACTACATGTCGCGTTCCGCGAGGAACGACGCCAAGCGGCTTGAAAAGATCCGCGAGGATCTGGAGCGGCGCTTCGGCAGGCGGCCGGACGAATCGGAGGTGCGCGCCGAACTCGGCGTGTCGCAAAAGCAATTCGACAAGATAAAGAGGCGCACCGGGACGTACTCGTTCATTTCGCTGAACGACACCGCCGCCTCGGACGACCCGTCCGCCCCGAACATCGAGGAGTCGATACCCGACGAGAACGCCCACGCCGCGTTTGAACACATCGAAAAGCGCGAGCTTGCCCAGAGCGTGCGCGACAACATCGCGCAGCTGCCCGAGAAGCAGCGCAGGGTCTTGGAGAGCTACTATTTCCAAGAGAAAAAGCTCGGCGAAATCGCGCGGGAATTCGGGCTGACGGAGGCCAGGATCTGCCAGATACACTCGCAGGCCCTCAATTCGCTGCGGCCCTGCTTCGTCAACTGACGACGCAAAAAATACATTCAAAATCTCCCCTCCGAAAGCGGGCGGGAGATTTTTTTTAGCAATTCCTACGCGCCGCAAACGGGCGCGGCAGATATATTCGGCGGGTAGCTTTTATTGCTTGATAGGGGAGGTTTTTTCTGCGAATAAAATCCGAGCGCAATATGAAAAAAATCTACAAGGCGGACTTGAAACAGCTGGAAGCCATTGCGGCGGACGCGGCGGTATTCTGCGGCGAAATAGGGGCGGATCCCGCGTCGGCCTACGCGCTCAACTTGTGCCTCGACGAGATATTTACCAACATCGTCCAATACGGGTACCGCTGCGACGCCTCTAAAGAGGTGGAAATAGAGCTTTCAAAAGTGCCGTGCGGGCCGGGCGAACCGGGCAAGGCCGCGGGGATTGCGGCCGTGGTGCGCGACGACGCGCCGGAATTTAACCCTCTCCTTCAGGCTCCCGCGCCGGACACGCAGTCCGCGCTGGAAAACAGGGAAATAGGGGGGCTCGGCGTATTCCTAATCAAAAAAAATATGGACAAAGTCGAATACGCGCGAAGAAACGGGAAAAACGAGCTGTCGATGTTTAGAAAGCTCGCATAAAAAAACGCCGCCATGCAAAAGATGCTTTCAGTCGAAAATCTCGACATAAGGTTCTCGACGAGCCGCGGGGAATCCCACGCCGTGCGGGGCGTGAGCTTTGAGATGTCGGACGGGGATTCAATGGCGATAGTCGGCGAGAGCGGCTCCGGCAAGACGGTGACGGCAATGAGCCTCACAAGGCTTTTGCCGGGGGAGCCCCAGTGCAGAATCGGCGGGAAAATCCTCTGGCGCGGAAAAGACGTGCGCGCAATGTCCGCCGCAGAGCTGCGCAAAATTCGCGGCAGGCAAGTCGCGTATATTTTCCAGGAGCCGTCGACCTCGCTCAATCCCGTATTCTCCGTCGGCTCGCAGATAGCCGAGGCCATTAAAATACACTTTCCCCAAGAGCGCAACCCGCGCGAAAGGGCGGTGGAAGCGCTTGACGAAGTTGGGATAAAAAACGCAAGCGAACGCTACTCGGCCTATCCGCACGAGCTGTCCGGCGGAATGCAGCAGCGCGTGATGATCGCCATGGCGCTCGCCTGCCGCCCGTCCCTGCTGGTCGCGGACGAGCCGACCACCGCGCTCGACGTCACGATACAAAAGCAGATAATAGACCTGTTAAACTCTGTCCGCCGCAAGCGCAAAATGGCGCTTCTTTTGATAACGCACAACTTCGGGATAATATCCAGCCTGTGCGAGAGGGTCGCGGTCATGTTTCGCGGCAGGATAGTAGAGAGGGGATTGACCGCCGACGTACTCGGCAATCCGCAAAGCCCGTACACAAAGGCCCTGATTGCCTGCATACCGCGCCTGAACGACCGCGAACAGAAATTGGAGCCGATAGACTACAAAAAACTCGAAGCCGAAATGGGGGCGGCATTCTGACATGGGAGACTCCGTCCAAAAGCGACCCGATCCAGCCGGCGAATCCGGCGGCGAAACGCCCCGCGATTCCGAAGGTGAAACGCCCCGCGATTCCGGAAGCGGCGCGCCATGCGATTCCGAAGAAGAATCCGTGCGCGAGGCTTCCCGCGATTGCCGCCCGCAGCTCGACTGCGGCGAATCCGGCGGCGCGCCCGCCCTGCTGGACGTGCGGGATCTGCGGGTGTCGTACCCGCTCAAGCGCGGGATATTCGGACGCGGGGAAAAGCTCTTCAACGCGGTGGACGGGGTTTCGTTTAAAATACGGCGCGGGGAAATACTGGGGCTCGTCGGCGAGAGCGGCTCCGGCAAGACCACAACGGGGCGCGCAATCGTAAGGCTGGCGCCGATTTCCGGAGGAGAAATTTTTTACGGCGGAAAAGAAATATCCAAACTGCCAAACTCAAAGTTCGCCCCGTACCGGAAGAAAATCCAGATGATTTTTCAAGACCCGTTCAATTCGCTCAATCCGCGAATGAACATATTTGAAATAATTTCAGAGCCTCTGGACATTCACTTTCCGAAGATGACAAAGGCGCAAAAGCGCGACAGGACGGCCGAGCTTTTGGAAATCGTCGGGCTTGAGTCCGGGCACATGGCGCGCTTCCCGCACGAATTTTCCGGCGGCCAGCGACAGAGGATAGGCATAGCGCGCGCGCTGGCCGTGGAGCCCGAACTTGTAATATGCGACGAACCCGTCAGCGCGCTCGACGTGTCCGTACAAGCGCAAATAATCAACCTCCTCCAGCAGCTGCGCCGCCGCTTCAACCTGACGCTCCTGTTCATAGCCCACGATATCGCGGTCGTCGAGTATTTGAGCGACAGAATCATGGTCATGACGGACGGCAAAATCGTCGAGCAGGGCCCGGCGCGCGATGTGTGCGAGCGCCCCCAAAACCCATACACGAAAAAACTGATAGCCGCCGTGCCCAAATTCTAAGGAGATGTCGAGCTTTTCAAAGGGCCTGCAAGCCCGTCGCGGGCTGGCGCGCGCCGCGTTTTTCGGATTGGCGGCGGCGCTTTTGGCGTGCTCGTGCTCGAAGCGCGAAACGCCCGCGGACGCGGCCGCGCGGGAGAAGATTCTGATGGTCGGCAACGCGGCGGATCCGGAATGCCTCGACCCTGCGCTGACGACGGGCCTGGCGGAGTCTAAAATCCTGAACGCACTGTTTGAGGGGCTTGTGACGGCGGACTCGCGCGATTTGTCGATAAGGCCCGCGGCGGCGAAGTCGTGGAAAATTTTGGACGGCGGGAGGACGTACGAATTTGAAATAGACGAAAGCGCCAGGTGGTCGAACGGCGACAGGCTGTCGGCGCGCGATTTCGAGTTTGCATGGCGCAGGGTGCTCAATCCGAAAATTGGGGCGGAGTACGCCTCGATGTTCGACGCGATAAAAAACGCGAAGAAGATTCGCCTTGGGCAGGCGCGGCCGGAGGAGCTCGGGGCCAAGGCCGCGGGGGACTCCGTCTTGCGCGTCGAGCTTGAAAGGCCCGTTCCGAACTTTCTCGAGATGCTCACGCACACCGCATTCATGCCCCTGCACCGCCCCACGCTCGAAAAATTCGGAGCCGCCCAAAGCCGCGACGCAAAATGGACGAGGCCGGGCAACATGGTCTCAAACGGCCCGTTTGTCCTGAAATACTGGAGCATAAGCGATAAAATCCGGGTCGAAAAAAATCCGCTGTTCCGCGCCGCGGGCAAAGTGCGCCTCAACGGAATAATTTTCTACCCCATATCCAACATCAACACGGAAGACAGGGCGTTTCGCGCGGGGCAGCTGCACGTCACGGACTCCGTCGCCCCCATGCGCTTAGACGCCATACGCAGGCAAATGCCGGAATGCCTCAGGAATACTCCGGTTTTCGGCGTGTACTACTACATGCTCAACGCCGCCCGCCCGCCCCTGAACGATCCGCGCGTCAGGAAAGCCCTTGCAATTTCCATAAACCGCGCGGCGATAATCGACAATTTTTTGCGCGGCGGACAGGCTCCCGCGCTGTTGTTCGTGCCCCCGGGCTGCGGCGGATACGAAACCGGGCAATCGGCAAAATTTTCCGAAGACGCCGCGGAGGCTCGCAGGCTCCTCGCAGAGGCGGGGTTTCCCGGAGGCGCCGGTTTTCCCCGCCTGCGATTGACATACAACACCTCTGAACAGCACAAGCCCATAGCGGAGGCCGTGCAGCAGATGTGGAAAAAAAATCTCGGCATAGACGTGGAGCTCTACAACCTCTCGTGGCCCGCCTATCTGGACGCGCGCAAGCGCGGGGATTTCGACATCGCGCGGGCAAGCTGGATTGCGGACTTCCCGGATCCGGAAAACTTTTTGGAGAATTTTGAATCCGGGTGCGCGCGCAACCACAGCTCGTTTTCCGACGCCCGCTTCGACGCCCTCATGTCAAAATCCCGCCTAACTCCCGAAAGGGGTGCCCGCCTGCGCGAACTGGCGGCGGCGGAAGAGAGGCTGACAAGCGTTGCTGCCATGATTCCGATTTACTTTTACTCGCGCCTCAACTTGGTATCC
>CALXMX010000026.1 GCA_944389575.1 uncultured Opitutales bacterium | reverse complement strand
TTGTCGTGTTGTCGGCGGCAGCCTATCAGACGGCGCGGCTATTGTACAACTCCAAATGTTCGCAGTTCCCGGCGGGTATAGGCAATCAGAACGACCAACTCGGGCGCAATCTCCAAAACCATTACTACACGGGGGCGACGGGGCTTTTCGACAAGAGGGTGCTGTCGTTCAGCGGACCGGGCGCGACGCTCGCAATTTCCGATTTCAACCACCTGCCGCGCGAGGGAATAATCGGCGGCGTAATCTGCACCGAGTTCTACAAGATGCCCTGGGCGCTCTCCAGGGTTCGCCCGCCGAACTCTCCGCGCTGGGGAGCCGAGCACAAGAGGTTCCAGCGCGAGGACGCGGTCAAACTCAAAAACATACATTCCTGCGTTCAGCAGATACCCAGCCGCGATTGCCGCGCGTTCATTTCAAAGAGCAGGGACGAATACGGCGTTCCCAAAATCGCTATGTCCGGCACTTCCGATGTCAGAACGTGGAAGAACGCAAAATTCGTATCGTCAAAAATGGCCGAAATTATGCGCGAGGCCGGCGCAAAGCGCGTGTGGGAGGGAATCGACGGAACGAGGCCCAGCGGCGGCGGAGGGGGCGGGCAGCACCAATCCGGGACGTGCCGCATGGGGAAAGATCCGAAGAAGTCAGTGGTCGATCCCGACTGCAAAGTATGGGGGACTGAAAACTTGTATATCGCCGACGGCTCCGTGCACGTCAACAATGGGGGGTTCAATCCGGTTTTGACGATTATGGCGCTGGCCTTCAGAACGGGCAAACACATCGCCGATAAATATTCAAAGGCGTAAGTTTCGCCGCAAAGAGAAAATATATGCCATGAAAAAGATCACGACTATATGTATTTTGGCGCTTTGCCTGTTGGGAATTGTAGTTGCGGGCGCCGGATATTCGGCGTGGAATGCGGCGGATCCGAAAAACACATGCGCGCAGTGCCACGAGGTCAGGCCGGCGCACCAGAAGTGGCTGGAGAGCGCGCATTCAACGGTTGCGTGCGTGGAGTGCCACGGCACGGCGATAAGCAACGGATTGCACTCCCTCAAGGAGAAGGCGGGAATGGTGTTTAAGCATTTCGGCTCGGGGGGAAAGATTAAAAATTCGGACATAAAAATGTCGGAGGCGCAAATTCTGGAGGTCTCGCGCAGGTGCGCGGCCTGCCACGAAGCGGAGTTTGCCAAGTGGAAGTCGGGCGCGCATTCGACGACGTACGAAAACATATTCGAGGATAAAATACACAACAAGATGGAGCGCCCGTATTGGGACTGCCTGCGATGCCACGGAATGTTTTACGACGGCAATATAGAGTCGCTGATGTCGCTCGAGGGCGACTGCGAACTCTGGAAAATAAAGAGCCGCGAACAGGCCGCCCGCCCGTCCATACCGTGTTTGGCCTGCCACCAGATTCATTCTCCGAAGCCGCGCCTGCCGGACTTCAAAAACTGCTTTGAATCCAAGACGCCCGCATGCAAAATTCCGGCGACCTCCCTTTATGTCAGGACGGAAAAGATGCATTTGCGCTCCGACAAATTGTCCAAGGTGAAAATGTATTTGGACGGGCGCCCCGTCAAAACTTCCGACGATCCCAACCACTGGCTGTGCATGCAGTGCCACAGTCCCAACAACCGCCACATGGTGCGCTCGCAGGACGACAGGACTCCGGTGGGAGCCCACGAAGGCTTCTCTTGCCTGGCCTGTCACGACCCGCATTCAAACAGCGCGGCGGCCTCTTGCGCCAAGTGTCACGAACAAAGCGAGCAAAAGTACCGCTTCAAGCCCGGCAAATGTCCAGTTTTCACAAAATCCTCCGGGTAGCTATTGCGCGGGCGTAGGGTGTCGGGCGGCGGCGCGGCGGTGTTGCGCTAGTAGCGTTGCTATGTACCGCAGTGTTGTTGTACAGCGCTTCTGCGGCGCGGCGGCCTTTCCAATGCGTGTTGAAAGTGCGGATTGAAATATGGGGCACAGACGCCGCTTGCATGTTGTTTTTTTTTACGCATGCGAGCGGTTTATTTTTTTAATAGATTACGAGCCGGACAAGAGAGAGGGAAATTATTTGCGCGCTTCCGTCTTGCTTAAAATTGCGCTCTTTGGCTCGAAAAGAAAATTACGTACCGTCTGTGAAATATTTTCGCCCGGCGAAGCTTTGCGCCGCCTGAAAAAATGCGCGTAAAAAATTCTTTCATTCGGAGCGCCGGCGGAAAAAATATTTTCAAGCTCAAATCTAAAATTTCGATTCGCCGCAACCGCCTTAAGTCCCAAAAAAATATCCCATTGCTTTTCTTTTCACATTTTCAAATATTCTTCTTCCAAAGCCGTCTTTTAAATATTGCCTAAAAGGGGAAAGCTATGGGGGCGTGTTAATTTTTTCCACCGAATCGATACGCAATGACCTCCGTCTTAAAGCCTTCGTCCCGAAGCGCACAAAAATGGTTTTTTTAAACGGGCCAAATAGAATTTTAGAATTTGCGGCGCGCGCCTTAATCTCTTTATAATTTTTCACGCTGGGGAAGGGCGGATTCCAAATATCATTTTTTTAGAATCGAATTTCATGATGCGCCGCCAATCGCCGCGGGAGCGCCTTGCGCAAAAGCGGGGGGCCAAAAAAAATCCCGTC
>CALXMX010000025.1 GCA_944389575.1 uncultured Opitutales bacterium | reverse complement strand
TTCGGGGGCGGAATAAGTCAGACGGGCGGTGCAGAGATTCTGGATGCGGGGGGAGGGTAAGGGGCGGGCGGGGGGGGGGAGATTTCCTTGTCGGTTTTGGCGCGCGAATTTTGTAGGTCTTTTGCGGATTTTTCGGCTGTTTGCGCGGTTTTTAGGCGCGCGCGGTTCGATGCGAAAGAGCTGCAAGAACGCCTTGCGGCGCGCGCTGAATTGCGGGTTGAAAGGCGGTTTTAGTTTTTCGGGTATGGGGGGAATTTTCGGATTTGAATCGCGCCTATGCGGCGGAGGCCTTTTGCGCGCGCGGACGCGCTTTGGGTCCGGGGCGCGCCGAGTCTGGAATGAGCCGCGCCGCGGCTTGGGGCGAGCCTGGTTTTGCGATTCGGTTGTGCCTGCCAATATTCGGGCTTTCAACCCGCGCTGTTTGCGCGCGTGCAAATTTTTTGCGGAAAACGAATTTTGGCGTGTTTGGCGTTCGTGCGTGCGGGCGTTTTTTGCGCGTTCGTACGGGGCGGATTGCAGGGGGCGCGCTACGGGCGAAACTGCGGGAGGATTTTGCGCTCTGCGCGTTTGCATCGCGGTTTTTCGATGTGTCTGTGCGACAAAAAAACGATGTGCGAAGGGCGGGATTATGGGGCGCGCGAGAAGTTTTCTTGCGGCCGGCGAAGGCGCGTATTGGAGAAATTGGGCGATGCGATTTTTTTCGCGGCTGGGAATTTGCGGGTTCCGCGCGTCGGGTTTCGCGCGCGGAGGGCGCGCGGGGAACGCGGGGAATCGTCTAAAAAAAATCGCTCGATTTGCCGCGAAAATTCGGGAAATATTGAAACTTTAAGAAAGTGGGAGCAAGGGTTATGAGAGGCGTTTCGGGAAGGGATATTTTGATGTGCGTCGCGTTTTCGGCGCTGAGTGTTGCGATTGCGTTTTTGCGCTTTCCTGGAATGCCTCCGGCCGCCGGCGGCGGCGAAAAATTTAGGGCGGAAGTTCTGGAGGTCGACAATTCGTCCGTCGAGGAAATAGGGCTTTTGAAGAAGGGCGAACAGAGGCTGAAGGTAAAAATTCTCGGGGGCGAACGCGGGGGCCAGATTTTCGAGGCGCACAATTTCGTCCGCGCGCAGATGGATTTGGACAAAATTTTCAGCGTCGGCGACATCGCGCTCGTGTCCGTTCCGGACGGCTTCGATCCCACCTCGGACACGATAAACGCGCAGGACCACTACCGCACTTCAAAGACGTTTTTTCTGCTCGGGTTGTTCGGGCTTCTCTTAGTTTGGTTCGGCGGAATTGTCGGGTTTAAGGCGCTGCTGTCGTTCGTATTTTCGTGCGTGGTGATTTGGAAGATAGTGGTGCCCGCCTGCCTTTTGGGCGCAAATGCGATAGCGGTTTGTTTGGTCGCGGTTTGCGCGTTGTCCGCCGCGATAATATTTCTCGTCGCCGGATTCACGCGAAAGGGCTTTGCGGCCTTTTCGGGCACGGCTTTGGGGGTTTTGGCAAGCTGCGCGATGGCGTGGGCGTTTTCGGATTGGTTCAAGGTCAACGGGGCGGTGATGCCGTTCTCGCAGAGTCTGCTGTATTCGGGATTCGAGTATTTGTCGCTCTCGGACTTGTTCGTCGGCGCGCTGTTTTTGTCGTCGTCGGGGGCGGTCATGGATTTGAGCATGGACGTGGCCGCAGGCATGGAGGAGGTCCGGTTGAACAATCCGCAGATTGGCGCGCGCGCCCTCATGCGGGCGGGGTTAAGTATCGGCAGGAGCGTCGTTGGAACGATGACTACAACGCTGCTTCTCGCCTACTCCGGGGGGTATCTGACTTTGATGATGGCCTATGCGGCTAACGGCGTGGGAATTGAGGATTTCATAAGCAGTCCGTATGTCAGCGCGGAAATGGTGAAGACCGTGGTGGGAAGTTTCGGTCTGGTTTTGGTCGCGCCGTTCACTGCGGCGGCCGGAGCGTTCATTCTGGCGGGCGCGGGAAGGCGGGAGGCCTGACGGACTACGCCGGGAAAATAGGTTTCTTTCAGGGGCTGTTCGACGGCTCTCCCAAATCGCCGACGGCAGCAATTGAGCGAGGAAGGGATAGGCGCGCCGCCGCGGGCACAGGTGGGGGGCGGAATTTGTCGGCGGCGGGGCGATGTGGAGTTTCGGCCGCTGTCGATGCGATTGGAACCGTCGGTAGATATGAATCGTCGGCGCGTTTGGAATTGTCGGCGCGGGAATGTTGCGCGGCGCAATGTCGCATAGTGTGCGGGAACGCGGCGCACGGGAGGATTTTTTATGATTATTTAGGATTGAAAAAAACGTGTAATTATTTGGAAAATAAATGATTGCACCGTTTTTTAGCCCGGGGAAATCCGGGTTCTTCAGCCGCGCGGCCGGGGCGTTTTCAAGCTGTGCGGCGAACGGGTCTTTCACATTGAAAGGGCTTGGCGATATTGCTCTTTTGTGCGGCTGAATTTGCCCGGTTGCATTTGCCGAATGGCTTTCAAAATTCGGCGTGTTGGAGAAAAATTTTTTGAGCGTTTGGGGGTAAAGATTTCGGAAATTTTTTCGCGCGGGGCGGCGGATGCGGGAAAATGCGGGCGGACGCGTGAAAACGGGGGAAAATTCCGCGTTGCCGGCACGTTTTTAACGCATGCTGCGGAAGGGGTTGGACAATAGTTGATTAATCATTTTTTTGTTGTAAATCCCGATGCCCCCTCTTAAGTTTATTAACACTTATGAACCCGATTGCTATTTTTAAGACAAAAAAGTCTGTTCGCCCGCGCCTTCCCCTGCGCCGACGCGGGGGATTTGCGCTCGTGCTGGCGCTTTCCCTGATGGGTTTTATGATGCTTTTGGTTATGACGCTCGCCGCTCTGGTACAGATGCAGCTGCGTTTGAGTCAGCACGCGCTCTTGGAGCAGAAAGCCAAGCAGGCCGCAAAGTTTGCGGCGTATCAGGCGATGTCCCGCGTGCAGGCAGCCCTGGGGCCCGACAGGCGAATAACGGCCAACGCCTCGATGTTCGATTCGACTCTCGCGGACGGAATCGGAGAGTTGGAGACCGCCGCAATGAGCAGGTACGACTGGTGGAACCGCCCGATGGGAATAACGCGCACGGACGTTGCGGATATAGAGGAGGCCATAGGCCAAAACCGCCACTGGGTCGGCGTATGGGACAGCCGCCTGGGATATTCGCCCGACAAAATCCAGCGCGAGCAGGATCGCAGCGACTACATTCAAAAGACGATTGACGGGGCGATTACGTGGCTCGTCTCCGGGAATTTCGGCAACGATCCGGACGATTTGGTAAAATCCGGCAACAGCGAGGGCGTGAGGTACAAGCCGTACGAATTTCTCCAGATCGGAAGAGCACACGTCTGAAC
>CALXMX010000024.1 GCA_944389575.1 uncultured Opitutales bacterium | reverse complement strand
GCCGAATGTTGATTTCTGTGACATAGAGCTTCCCGCTTTCGTCGGCCTTCATGTCTACCACGACCAATCCGTTCATCGTCTCGCCGGTATGGGAACAGACGGCGTCTATGGCGCGCAGCGCGGTCTGCTTGATTCTTTCGTCGTTCAGCAGGCGCCCCACCGACGTATTCCCCGTCACCCCGGATACGGCGACTTTCGACATCACATACTCGATTCTTTCTGCCGCGCACAGCTTTACCAGCCTTCCATTCTTAAAAAGGCACATGCAGCCGAAGTTGCCACCGGAAAGGTATTCCGACAGCTGGAAACTCTCCACCTTTGAATTAAGCCAAACCCACGCCTTCAGCTCGCCGGGAGTGCAGACCTTCAAAGAGCCCTCCCCCGAGGCCGTGCCCGCGGCGCAATCCCTTATCCATGCGGGAAAGGGTATGGGAGAGTCGAAATCGGGGCGCAGAACCTCCGCCGGAGTTATATTGCGCGTCCTTGGCACAAGGCCCTCGCCGTCAAGAAGCCTAAAGAGCCTGTCCTTGCTTATCGCCAATTCGCAAAATTTCGGCGGCGGAAGTAGGCACTTCACGCCTTCAAAAGGATTTTGCGACCAATACAAAACCTCCACTTCCGGAACCGCTATGACTAAATCGGGCTTCTCTTTCGCGAGAATTTTTTGCGCCCAGACGCGGTAATCCGGCGACGACACCGGCGGAACTTTGTAGATTCTGTCGAAAACTCCCTCGTAAAAGGCGTACAAAGCCCTTCCCATATCCCAGCCCACAATTTCGGAATCGCCGAAAATTTCGCTTTTGCGAAGCGATCTGGCAACGCTCCTTGCGGAAACGGCACATGCCCCAGTAATTATTATTTTCATAATAAGAAACCGCCTCCGCTAACTACCAACAAACAATCTTCTCCGGGAAAAAACGACATATTTGCAAACGCAATTTGCATGAATTGCGCTTTTTAAAAAAAATTTTTTTATCCAAGAAGCGCGCATCCAATTGACATAAATTAATAAATCGAATCTTGTGAAGTAAAGTAAAAAATGCCGCCGTTCTCCATACGCCGCGCTCCCCCAATTATAAACTTGCCCGCAAATCCCAACGGCGTAGAAACGGGGCATGTATAAGAGATTTTTCAAGAGGATAATAGACTTTGCGCTCGCCCTGGCAATAATCGCCGCGCTCTCGCCGATATACGTCATTTTGTCGATACTCATAAAAATAAAAATGGGTTCCCCCGTAATATTTTCTCAGACGAGACCCGGGCTGAATGAAAAGCCCTTTAACATATACAAGTTTAGAAGCATGAACGAAAAGAGGGACAAAGATGGGAACCTCTTGCCAGACAGAGAACGTATTACGTCCCTCGGAAAATTTTTGCGAAAGACCAGCCTGGACGAGATTCCTCAATTTTTCAACGTCCTCAAAGGAGACATGTCGTTCATAGGGCCGCGCCCCCTGCTGACCCAGTATCTTCCATACTACACCCGGGAGGAAAAGCTGCGCCACAGCGTTCGCCCCGGCGTGACGGGACTGGCGCAAGCAAAGGGAAGAAACACGATTTCATGGGACAGCAAATTAGCCCTGGACGTCGAATACGTAAAGACTCTCTCATTTTTCAACGATCTAAAAATCGCCCTGCTGACGATAGGAAAAGTGCTTGCGCGCTCGGAAGTCATAGCCGTTCCCGTCGAGAAGTATCTGGACGACGAACGCCGCCAAAAAATGGCAGAGGCAAAAACAGATTCAAAGGAGCGCTAAAGAAAATAAACAGCGCTGCGCAGCCGCAACCGCATCTCAAATTTCTGACGCAAGAAAAATCCGCCCAAACCCAAACTTCCCAAAGCTTGCCAAAACCGGCGCAAGAAGGCGGAAGGCGGAAAACTGCCGGCGGCCCGACCCAATCGAAATGCCGCGCGCGCCCAGCATTGCCACGCAGACGCAGGCGCGAGGCGCGCGGCGTAGCAGCCGCGAATGCGACAAGCAAATTCAACCTTTCCAAAACATGGTTTTAATCAGCATGCCATAGCAAAATGCGCCCGCAAGAATCCATGCGGCAAGCGCGAACGCAAACGCGCGTTTGCGCGCGAATATGTACCTCATAAAGCCGTTTTCGTCGCTTTTGTCGCCCTTGTTTTCGATGTAGCGGAAGAAGTCCGCATAGGGATCGTCGGTCAAAACCACTATTTTCAGACCGACAATCCCCGCGCCCAAAACCGACGCCAAAAAGCCAAAGAGATAAAGGAGCGGCTCCAAATTTATGTTTTTTAAGATTTCGACTGCGTCAAATTCAAAATCCATAATCCAAAAAAGCGCTCCGCAATATAGACGCGTTCAATACGGGTTCCGCCCGGCTGGAACCGCCGCTGGAAATCTATAAGGGACGAATCCGAATTCGCCGGAGCGTGGGTGCAGGACGTCCTGCGGCACACGTATGCAAGCTACCATGCAAAATATTTTCGAGACCTCCCGAGGCTCCAGCTCAATATGGGGCACCGCAATCAAAGCCTGCTGCTTTCGCGCTACGTCAACATGTTCGGAATTTCCGAAAGCGACGCAAAAAGCTTTTTCAACCGCCGCACATTCACGCATTAAATCGGACGCCTGCAAACGGAACCCGGCGTTAAGCAACGGCGCATTCCGCGCATTCCGCGCATTCACGCTAACCCCAAATGCGCAAGCCAGGCGGAAACTAAATGCGAGGCCTCCCGAACGGACATAGGCGAAACGCGCCAAGCCCGCTTCGCCTCCCTCGGCGCGCGACTTAAAAAAATGGCGGAAAAACCCGGCCGCAAAAGTGGACAAGGCAGGCACGAATAGGCAGAAATTAGGCAGAAACGCGCATTTACCGCCAGGCCCTTCGCATGCTAAAATAAGCCGCAATGACGAACCGGCAAAACCATTTCAATCCCCATGCAATTCCCCCGCCGTCAAATTCGAGTCTATCGGCGCTCCGCTCCGCGCGGGATCGGCGGAATTTAATTTGTTTGCTTTAGCGCAAACGCCAATTAAAAAATTAAACCATATAAGAACGTTAACAACAACAATCAACTTGAAGGAATACGGATATGCACATTCCATCTGAAATGCTGTCGGGCGCAGTTTGCCCGGTAAGTGCGGCGCTGGCCGCAACGGGGGTCGCGGCGTCGGCCTACGCGCTTGCAAAGGGAGGCAAGGCTCCGTCCGCCCTCAAATTCTCGCTGGTAAGCGCGACCGTATTCGGACTGCAAATGTTGAACTATCCGGTCTGGAGCGGCATCTCCGGCCACCTCATAGGGGGCGTATTCGCCGCCTCGCTGCTGGGAATTCCCGCGGCGATTTTGTCGCTGTCGATAGTGCTTCTGCTACAAACGCTCATGTTTGCGGACGGCGGAATACTCATGCTTGGCGCAAACGTCTTGAACATGGCGTTGCTCGGTGCGGGATTGGGCGGAGCATTCCGGGCGTTTTTGATGAGGAAAAAACTTGGCGAAAGCGCGTCCACCGCGCTTGCGGCTTTTGTGTCCGTCGAGCTTGCGGCATTTGCGCTGTGCGCGGAACTGCTGGCTTCCGGCAAGGGCGGAGTCCAGGTTTTTGCAACGCTAATCGGCGTGCACACCGCGCTCGCGGCGGTCGAGGCGGGCGCGACGGCAGCGCTGTGCCGCATTGTCGGCTCCGAGGATTCCGCAGCGGCTTCAAGGCGCTCGTACGCAGTTTTGGGAGTAATGATTGTTGCCGCGCTTGCGCTCTC
>CALXMX010000023.1 GCA_944389575.1 uncultured Opitutales bacterium | reverse complement strand
AAAACAATCCAGGCTCAAAGTCGGCTTGATAGGCTGCAGTGGGCGCGGCATGGGTGCGGTGCGCGATATGCTTGCGGCGGCGAACGGCTCGGTGCAAATAACGTCGATAGCGGACCTGTTTCCGGACCGCCTTGAAGTCGCCCTCAACTCTTTCAAGCGCAACGCAAAGACATTCGGGGCCGACTGCTTCGACGTTCCGGCCTCGCGCCAGTTTGCCGGGTGGGACGCCTACAAGCAGCTCTTGGCGGAGGACGTTGACATAGTCATACACGCCACGCCGCCGGTCTTCAGGCCGCTCCATTTGCGCGCGGCGGCGGAGGCGGGAAAACACATGTTTGTCGAAAAGCCCGCCTGCGTGGATCCGGTGCAGGCGCGCGAGCTTGAGGAGGTCGCAAAGCTGGCGGACGAAAAAAACCTGTCCATTATCCCCGGCGTTCAACGGCGCTTCCACAAGGGCTATCAGGAGGCCATTAAGCGCGTTCACGACGGCGATATCGGCGAAATATTGGCCGCGCAGGTCTATTGGCTAAATTCGCGCTTCTGGATTCAAAACGGCGGAAAGCTCTACCTGCAAAATCCCGACCCCATGCAGATGGAGTATCAAATAAGAAATTGGTTCATATTCCGCTGGATATCCGGAGACTGCTATGTGGAGCAGCACGTGCACAATCTCGACATACTGCGCTGGGTCATGGATAAGGATCCGCTCGTCGTAAACGGAGTGGGCGGGCGCAGGTGGGATTTGTCCTATCCGAATCTCGGCGACCGCTTCAGCCATTTTGCCGTCGATTACGATTTCGGCAACGGCGTCCACGCGTCGAGTTATAGCCGGCGCGAGCCTAAGTCGAAGGACTATGTGCACGAGCGCATCGTGGGCACAAAAGGAATACTCGAAATGGACTACGGCAAACAGCGCATTATAGGTAAGAAGGCTTGGGAGTCTCCGAAAGACATTCCGCAGTGCCTGGAGGAGGAGCACCGCGTTTTGATAGAGTCTGTTCAAAACAACAAGCCGGTAAATATGCTTCGCGCCATGTTGGACTCCACTCTCATGGCCATTGCCGGGCGCGAAAGCTGCTACGCCGGCCAGGATTTCAAATTCGCCTGGCTCAAGAACCGCTCGAAACAGTCCTTTACCCCGAAGGAGTGGAAATTAGGAGTTCACGACCTCGATCCGATTCCGCTTCCGGGCGAATACAAGCTGTCGTAAAAATTGCAAAAATTGCGCCCGTCGGGCGGCGGCGTTTTTTAGGAGCCGTCCGGCGGACGTTCGGTAAATTAGGAACTGCCCGCAGGCGTTCGGCAGAGGGGGAGCCGGCGCTTTTCGGGGTTCCAGCATGTTAAAATATTCCTTCTTTGCGCGCCGGGCGCGCCTCTGAAAGCGGGAAATTGCGGGAAATAACGGGAAAAGGAAATTCGCTGAGATTTGCGCGTTTTTTGTATGGGACGGAATGCGGGAAATTGTGAGTTTTTGCAGCTTTTAAAAATTTGTTTTAAGCCGTTTTTTTTAACATGCGGGCGCTCTTGTTTGCATGCGATTCGGCGCAGCCGCCAGCTTAAAAATTAAATTTCGGATTGGCGGGCCTTTTTTTATCAGCGGTTCGATTGCCGAATGCGGAAGAAATTAAAATTTTTGCGCGCCGCAGTCTGCGTGAGATTTTGCATTTTGTCGGAGAGGAACCCTCCGCTTTTGCCGTTTGAAAAAGTTTTGGCTTTTCGCCGTTTCTTATGCGCCGAAATTTTTGCGCGGCATAGTTTTTTACATTTATAAATAGTGCATTGGAAATTTTTTGGGGGGGCATGCGCCGCGAAAGGGAAGGCTAAATGTTTCTTGCGCCGCTTGTCGTGGCGGGAAAAAATCTCAGTCTGCATTGGAAATTTTTCGGGCTTTTTTCGGGATTTTTATCTGGAATTTGGCGCGGCGCCTGCGGGGAGGAGGCACGAAAAATCCGGGCGCTTTGAAAGCGTCCGGATTTGCCCAAAAATAATATTATTTACAAATCGCCGAAGAGATTATTCCACTTTGATGGATTTGCCTTCCGGGGCGTTCTCGTTTGATTTTGCTATGGTTATGGTTAAGACGCCGTCTTTGCACTTTGCCTTAATCGCGTCCGGATTCGTTCCGCGCGGCAGGCTGAAGCTGCGCTTGAAGGCGCCGTACGCGCGTTCGCAAGTCCGGAAATTGTCGGATTCCTCGCTTTTAATTTTTTCCTTTTGCCCGCATATGGTAAGTATGTTGCCCTTTAAGTCTATTTTTATGGAATCTTTCGGTATTCCGGGCACCTCCATCATTACCACGTAGGCGTCTTTAGTTTCCCTAATTTCGCAATCCGGAACGAACTGAGGCGGAGGTTCCGGCATATTCCAATTTGCCGAAACAATGCGGTAATCGCCCCTCGGCCGCCTGCCGTGGTAGTAGTATCCGCATCTTGTGAACGGATCGTTGCAGAAATCGCCGCTCATTCGCGCCATTCGGTGATGGCGTCCGAACGCGGGGTTGTGAAACGGCCTGTTGAATCGCGGGCAGGGGGCAATTAGCATTGCGGAACCTCCCGGACAAACAGATATTGCGCACTCCCGATTGCCGGGATTCGCCTTTTCGACAATCGCGCCGGCGGAGTCTCCGGCGGCGAACGCTCCGACCGTTCCGGCAATCAAAAGCGCGAAGAAAATGCAGCCGGCTTTTTTTGTATTAGTCATATGTTTTCTCCTTTCTTGCTTTGATATTATATAACGCAATATTTCGGAAAAAGTTTGGATATTGTAAAATTTGTACAAAATTTTTATTTATGCCGCGGCGTTTTGCCAGCGTATTCGCACGTATCGCTTTTGAGTGGGCGGACTTCCAAAGAGATGTCGCCGGTTTGCGGGCTGTTAGGGGTAGGGGGGGTTCCGGCATCGGAAAGTTTTGGAAATTTTCCGCAGTTTTAGAGTAAAAATCCGCGAGCTTTTCGGTCGAAGCGCACTGCGGAGCGGCCGGAATTTGCGCAGGCGCGGGGAGGAATATTTTGAAGATGCTTTGGCTAAAAATTAAAATGGGTAGAGACGGAAGAATTTAAAATTATGCGGAAAATCCGAAAATGGGCGCGAGGAGAGGCCACGTATGGTCTTAGGATTCACCCGCGCCGAAAGGCGTAGGCAAAGCGCAAAGTAAAGCCATTTTTCCGGGAATACCTGCCGGACATTTTGACGCGCAATTTTTACGGCGCTTGGAAGTGATGCGAATAGCGTAGAATATTACCAGACTTTTTTGCCCTTTAGGATTCCGTCGACGTCCCAGTCGTACTGTATGCCGCCGAGGGGATTGTCTTTTGGGTCGTAATTCTGTATGCTTTTTAGCCGGAATTGCTCGTCGTAGGAATAGACGCTCTTGTTGCCGCTTGGGAAGAGCTTGGTGAGAAGCATCTGATTCTTTTTGTCGTAGTAGTAGCGGATTAAGCCGGCATTGTTAATGGCAACCTCCAATGGTCTGTTGAGGGAATCGTATTTATAGCGGATTTCGCTGCGCTCCTGTTCGCTTTTATCGGGCTTTTGAATGGCGCTGAACACGCGCTTGCGCAGGCCGGTTTTTGTGTATTCAAATATGGCGGCGCTTTTTGTTCCGTCGGGATATGAAGCGACCCGCTTAATTTGGCGCCCTAAGGCGTCGTATTCCATTTCAATCGCGACCTTCGCAGAAACTATGGATTTTATTCGGCCGTATTCGTCGTAAACGGTGTCTGTGATTTGTCCGCCGGAGAAGTCGCGCCTCGTCACTCTGTCGAAATCGTCGTACTCTATTTTGATGGACTGCTCTTTGGTCTTTTTTTCCGCGAGATTGCCGTATTTGTCGTATTTATTTTCAATCGTTTGGCCTATGTGGTTTTCGTGGAAGATCATCTTTCCGCGGGCGTCGTATTCAAATTTTAC
>CALXMX010000022.1 GCA_944389575.1 uncultured Opitutales bacterium | reverse complement strand
CGTTTTGAAGGTGGGCCAGATTGCGGAAATGATTGTCCGCCGCTGGGGAGGCGGGGAGATTCGCACGCCTTCGTCCGCCGGCCCCCACGAGGCGCGTCTTTTGAGTTTGGACATATCGAAGGCCCGCGAAATGCTGGGGTTCCGCCCGGTGGCCGACGCGTCGGAAGCGGTCGATATGACGGCGGATTGGTATAAGAATTTTTACGGCGGCCGCACCGACATGCGCGAATTTACGCTTTCGCAGCTGGACGGCTTCTGCGCGCGGGCGCGCGGCAAAAACATAGTTTGGAGCAAATGATGGACGAATCCGCATTGAGGTCAAAAGTGAAGGTGGCCGCGCTGGAATACTGGCGCGCCGTTTCCGAAAGCGTCGGGCGGAAGGGGTACATTCCGCCGTCCGGGAAAGTCTTGGGCGAGGGCGAACTGCTCAACATGATAGACGCCACGCTGGACATGTGGCTGACCGCCGGGCGCTTCAACGAAAAATTCGAGGCCGAATTCGCCAAGAAGCTTGGGGTCAAGCACGCGCTGACGGCAAATTCCGGTTCGAGCGCGAACCTGCTGGCCGTTTCCGCGCTCACCTCCCCGCGGCTGGGCTCGCGCGCGCTGAAGCGCGGCGACGAGGTGATAACGGTGGCCGCCGGCTTTCCGACCACGGTGAATCCGATAGTGCAAAACGGGCTTGTCCCCGTGTTTGTCGATTGCGAAATAGACACCAGCAACGCCGATATGTCCAAATTGGAAGAGGCGCTGTCTCCGCGGACGAAGGCGGTGTTTTTAGCCCACACGCTGGGCAATCCCTACGATTCGTCGAAGCTGGCCGAGTTCTGCCGGGCGCGCGGCATGTGGCTCGTCGAGGACAGCTGCGACGCTCTGGGGGCGAAGTTCGGTGGGCGCCTCGCCGGAACGGTCGGCGACATCGGTACGTTCAGCTTCTATCCGGCGCACCACATCACCATGGGAGAGGGCGGCGCGGTCGTCACGGACAATCCGCTGTTGAGAAAAATAATCCTCTCCTTCCGCGATTGGGGCAGGGACTGCTGGTGCGCGCCAGGCCGGGACGGCACTTGCGGCCGCCGCTTCTCGTTCAAATTGGGCGGGCTTCCGGAGGGCTACGACCACAAGTACACGTATTCCCACATCGGTTACAATTTGAAAATTACGGACTGGCAGGCGGCGATTGGGCTGGCGCAGCTGGAGCGTCTGGACGAATTTGTGCGCCTGCGGACGCGGAACGCGGCGATACTTTCGGAAAGGCTTGCGGACCTCTCGCAATGGCTGATTCTCCCAAAGCCCGCGGAGGGCGCGCAGCCGTCGTGGTTCGGCTATCTCATGTCGGTCAGGCCGGAGGCCGGGTTCGGGAAGCGGGAGTTGGTGGAGCATTTGGAGTCCCGCGGAATAGGCACGCGGCAGCTGTTTGCCGGAAACATACTCCGCCAGCCCATGTTTGCCGACGCGGACATTCCAATTCGCATAGGTTCGGGCGAGCTCAAGAGTTCTCGCGGGCTTTCGGAGGGGGATTTTGCGCTCCTGCCCAACACGGAATTCATAATGAAATCGTCGTTCTGGGTCGGCTGCTATCCGGGGCTCGACGAGTGCGATATGGAGAAAATCGCGGACGAAATCCGCAAGTTTGTCCTCTCCCGGAAGCCATGAAGGAATTGCTCCTGACAGGCGGAAGCGGATTCATAGGCCGGAATATTTTGGAGAGTTTTCTGGCGCGTGATTTTCGCATATGCGCGCCGACGTCGCGCGAGCTGAATTTGGCGGACACGGACTGCGTTGACGCGTTTTTCAAGCGGCGGAGCTTCGACGCCGTCCTGCACGCCGCCGTCCGGCCGACCCACAGAAACGCGCGCAATGTGCAGGACGCGTTTTTTGCCAATGTCAGAATGTTTGAAAATTTGGTCCGCCACAGGGACTCGTTCGGCCGCTTTATAGACTTCGGTTCGGGCGCGGTTTACGGGATAGAGGGCGACGTCTCCGGCGCGCGCGAGGAGGACATAGGCAGGCGAGTCGGGGCGGATTCGCACGGGTTTTGCAAATACGTTCTCCACAAGCGAATGGAGTCTTTGGAGGATTTTGTCGAGCTGAACATATTCGGGATTTTCGGCAAGTATGAGGACTACTCCATAAGGTTTATTTCCAACGCCCTCTGCAAAGCTCTCTGCGGTCTGCCTATAACTCTGCGCCGCAACAGGAGGTTCAGCTATCTATTCGTGGAGGATTTGCCGGAAATTCTGAAACGTTTTCTGAACAAAAAGCCGGAGTTTCTTTCATATAATATAACGCCCGATTCGCCCGTCGAGCTTGCGGATCTTGCGCTCATGGCGCGGGAGGCCGCAGGGGCGGACGTCGAGATAAAAATAGCCGCGCCCGGAATGGGGCTTGACTATTACGGCGACAGCTCCCGATTCAGGCGGGAATTCGGAGAGCCGCCGCTTACTCCGATTCGCGAGGCCATCGGGAAATTGTGCGAATATTACAGGGGCAGGCTTCCGGATATAGACAGAAAACTTCTCTTATTTGACAAGTGAGGCTCCGTCCGGAAAGGCCGCCGCGCAATGCGGATTTGCGGCAATGCCGCCGGCCGGAACTCGGGGCAGCGCGGAAATTGCGGCGCGCAAAACCTTCCTCCGCAAAGATGGGGCGAAAATTTTTACAAACCATGATAAAGTTATCGGACTACATTGCAAAGAGGCTGAGTCAGCGCTACGGCGTCGAGCACGTGTTTATGGTGTCCGGCGGCGGGGCGATGCATCTCAACGACAGTTTTGGCAGGTACATTCCGTACACCGCCAACCACCACGAACAGGCCTGCGCGATAGCCGGCGAGGGATACGGGCGCGCGGGCGGCAAGCTGGCCGTCGTAAATGTCACGACGGGTCCGGGAGGTTTGAACTGCCTCAACGGAGTGTTCGGGCAGTGGACGGATTCGATCGGCGTGCTGTACATTTCCGGGCAGGTGAAATTCAGGACGACGCTCGCGTATTGCCCGGAGCTTCCCCTGCGCCAGCTGGGCGACCAGGAGGTCGACATCGTTTCGTCCGTGCGGCATCTGACTAAGTACGCGGCCATGGTTGCGGATCCGCGCGAGATAAAATACCATTTGGACAGAGCCGTTTACGAGGCCATGTCGGGGAGGCGCGGCCCCGTTTGGCTCGATATCCCCATGGACGTGCAGTCCGCGATGATTGACGAGGATAACTTGAGGGAGTTTGTCCCGCCGGCCGAGCGCGCGCCGGACGCGGAAGAAATGCGCGTCGCCGAAATAGCCGATAGGCTGAAGGCCGCGAAGCGTCCGCTGATAGTCGCCGGCCACGGAATAAGGCTTTCGGGCATGCGGCGGCAGTTCATGGAGCTGCTGGACAAGACGAATATTCCCGTCGCGACGACCTTCAACGGCTTTGACGTAATCGCCACCGACCACAAAAACTACGCCGGCCGCATAGGCTCCATGGGCCAGCGCGCGGGAAACTTCAACCTCCAGAACGCCGACTGCATACTGTTTTTGGGAACGCGCAACAACATCAGGCAGGTCAGCTACAACTGGGAGAACTTTGCGCGTCGCGCGTTCAAAATCGCCGTGGACATAGACGCGGCCGAATTGGAAAAGCCCCTCGTCAGGCCCGATTTGGCCGTGTGCGCGGATCTGCGCCATTTTCTTCCCGCGTTTGCCGAAGCCTTCGGCGCGTTTGACGCGGACGCGAAATGGGCGCGGTTCTGCCGCGACTTGGTCGAGAAGTATTCGTTTAAAAACACTCCCGAGTACGCGCAGAAGCCCGGCGGAAAGATAAACATCTACAATTTTATACACAGGCTCACGGAGCTTGCGTCGGCCGACGACGTGTTTGTGTGCGCCAACGGTTCGGCGTGCGTGGCCTCCTTCGGGGTTTTCGAGGTCAAGGACGGCTCGCGCATGTTTTGGAACTCCGGCGACGCCTCTATGGGGTACGACCTTCCCGCCGCAATAGGCGCGCAGCGCGCCCTGCCTTCGAGTCGCATCGTCTGCCTGACGGGCGACGGCTCCATCATGATGAACATTCAGGAGCTTCAGACTATCGCCCACAACCGCCTGCCCATAAAGATTTTTGTCATGAACAACGGCGGGTATTCGTCGATTAAGCAGACGCAAAACAACTTTTTCGACGGGCGCATGACGGCTTGCGGGGCGACGAGCGGCGTCACCACGCCCGACTTCTGCGACGTGGCGCGGGCTTTCAAAATAAAGTCCGTGCGCCTGGAAAATCCGGAGGAGCTGGATGCGAAAATTCGGGAGACGCTCTCCTTCGCAGGGCCCGTTCTCTGCCAGGTCGAATGCGACCCGGACTACATATTCGTGCCGAAGCTCTCCGCGCGCAGGCTGCCCGACGGCAGCATGCAGTCGCCCCCGCTTGAGGACATGTATCCGTTTCTCGACAGGGCGGAGTTTGAAAAAAACATCGTTAAATGACGCATGGCGGGGCGAAATATGACGGAGAGCAAACACAGTCCAAAGGTGTCCGTTTTCATACCGTACTACAACGACCGCGACTACCTCGCGTGCGCGATAGAGTCGGTATTGGCGCAGGATTTTGAGGATTTCGAGCTGGTTTTGCTGAACCATTCCTCGACCGACGACTGCCGCCAAATAGCGCATTCCTACAAGGATTCCCGCATAGTGCATCTTGACTACGCCCCGAATCTCGGCGCGGGGAGCGGGCTGCTGGTGGAGGCGTTTTTGAAAGTCGCGCGCGGGGAATACGTAAAGCTCTTTTGCGCGGACGACAGAATGCGACCGAACTGCCTTTCAACCATGTTGAAATTCATGCGGGAACACCCGGAGGCGGACTTCGCATTCGGAAACGTGGAGTACATGTCGAAGGACGGGGCTTTGAGCGGCCAAACTTTCTTTGAGAAAAGGCCGTTTTTCTCGACGGACAACGACGAGGCGGAGTGTTTGAGGCTGTTTATGGACGGGGTGTCGTTCCTGCCGTACATAGGGTCGTTTGCGAAGCGCTCGGCCTTTGACGGGGTCGTCTTGGACGGGACGTTTATAATGCTATTCGACGTGTCGCTTTGGGTTGGGTTTCTGACGGCGGGCCGAAAGATAGGCTACTGCGAGACGGTAATCGCCGACTACCGCGTCCACGCCGCCCAGATGTCCAGCTCGAGCGGCGCGAACAGCGAGCTTTCAATGCGCCGCTGCGATTTTGAGCGTTTAGTGCTTGAGAAATTTCTCGTAAATTTCAAGGACGCGGAAATTGCGCGGAGGGTTTTTGCCGGCAACCCGTATTCCGAAAAAATCAAAGACTCCTTCGACGCGTGCTTTGTCGCCGCACACGAATTGTTGAGCCGGGGATATGTTGGAGGGTACATGCGAATCCATGAAATGCTCTGCGACCCCGCCGTGCGCGCGCTTCTCTGGGAGAGGTTCGGGTACGGCATAGCCGAGTTCCGCAGGGATTATTCCGCGGAGCGTTCAAAGCGGAGAAGTTTGGCGGGATTTAAAAATTGGAAGAAGGGAATCTACGCCGCCCGCCCCAAAGATTTGAGGCTTGGCCAGCTGTGTTTTTTGTTCGCAAGGTCGTTTTTCAACGCGATCGCGGGAATCTTCAAGACGCTCAGGCGGGCGCTGCGCAGAAAGCCGATTACGCTTTGAGCGCCTTTTTGGGCGGGGGCGAAAATTTTTCAAGGCGGATTTTTCCGGCGGAGACGGAGTAAAGGAAGGACGGAGGCGCGAGAGTGAAAATTAAACGCTTGCAAGGGCTTTTTCAAAGAATGTAGATTTCCCAACGGTTTGCCCGAAGGTCGGAAGGGGGCGCTGCGCGCCTTCGTTTTTTTTCGCACAGCCGGCGGGCGGCCGCGCAACGGGACAATGCAATGTCGGTTTTAACTAAAGGTAAGATTCAGGTGTCGCTGCTGACGTTCAACAGGGCGGCGTTTTTGCGCGAATCTTTGGAATCGCTCGCAAACCAGTCGGCGCGCGGCTTTAAAATTTCGGTGTTCGACAACGCCAGTTCGGATTCGACGCCGGAGGTCGTGGAGGCGTTCCGGGCGAAATATCCCGACATCGACTTCCTCTACTACCGCCACCCGGAAAACGTCGGTTCGGATGCGAATTTTGCAAAGGCCGTCGAGTGCGCGGAATGCGAATACGTAATGATAATGCACGACGACGACGTCCTCCACCCGCGCTACATAGAGTTTGTCGCGGACGCCGTCGACAGCGTCGGCAACGTCGCGCTCGTTTCGTCGAACTACAAGTACATGGAGATTCCCGCGGGGTACAAATTCCCAGGCCGCGCGATTTCCCGCAGCGTGTACGTGTTCGACACCTACGCGGATTTGGCCGCATTCTCGTGCTACGACGGGCGGCTGTCGTTTTCGGCCGCCGTCTATCGGACGTCCGATTTGCGAAAGTACAGGACGCGCAACGTCTGCGGGAAAATCGGTGATACTCCCGTTCTCATTGAGACGGCAAGGGGCGGCAGGAGCGTCGTTTTTGCCGACAAAAATTTCTTTTTGTACCGCGTCCACTGCGGCCAGGATTCCAAGAACAAAAGCAACGGGCCGTTCGACGGGGAGATTTTTCTGCGCGATAAATTCTCGCGCGACATTCTGATGTCGCCGGATTCCAAGCCGTTTTACAAATACATATACCGCATATCCCGCGCGGAGTGGCTGTATAGATGGAAGAAGTTTTCCGGCGCCGACGCCCTCGCCCTGCGCAAGTTCATGCGCTCCATTCCCGCTTCCGAGGTCGGCGGGCTGCTTTGCAGGCTGTACTCGCTTCCGGTCGTCGGGAGATTCGTCCGCCTTGCGCTTACTATTCTGCGCTACGAGCGCAAAATTCACTGGCGAAAAGTCAAAATCTGACGCGCGTTTTTTTCGCGCTTTCCGTTGAAATCTTCGCGCCGCCGTTTGCAAAAGGGGTTTGCAATCGGGATACTGGCGGAAGAGGCGATGAGGGGGGGAAGCTTGCAAGGCTATTGCGGAGAATTGCGGGTTCGGATTTGCGCTTGGGGATTGCGTTTGAAGGTTTGGCTTAAAAATTTTGCACCCGCTTAAATCCCGCTTTCGCTTTAAAATGTGGCGTAAAATGCGGCGAGGTTCGGAGCGATTTTTTTTGGAGTGTGGAAAATTTTTGTCCGCCCGCCGCGCGCCGCCGCGGGACAACCGGAAAATTTTTTGCGCGGGTTGCGGAATTTATACGCATGCGCGTTTGCGGCGCATGCGCGGTCTTCTCAAAAGAATGCTTAAGGCGGGAACGCCGCAGGCGGGCGCTGGTATGTACAGCTATGCGCGGATTTGCGCGCGGGGTGCCTGGAGATATGAGCCTGCGCGCGGGGAGAGGCCGTGTGGCGGCGCGAGAAAAGAAACAATGCGGCGGAAAAAATCTTTAAAAATCCGCGGCCGCGCAACGCGCCGGCGCCGCCCTTTCTTATGGCGCGCCGGCGCCGTTTGCGCTGCGCGCTGCGCGCGGTTTTTTTGGCGTTTGTGCGCTTCAAAAAAACCATTTTTGCGCCGCATAAAAAATTTGCATTATATCCGCGATTTTGTTTGTATCAAAAGACTATGAAAAAATTTGCGGCATGTATGTGCGTTTTGGCGGCGATGTCTTGCGCCCCGCTTATCGGAGCCGGCGAAGCTTCCGCTCCGACCGCTTCGGACGTGGTTTACCTCAAGCAGAGAATATCCGAACTTGAGGGCAAGCTGAAGGAGCTGAATGAGAAATACGCCGCCGCGATTGAATCGGACATGAAGATGCTGGCGCAGCTGAGGCGCGAAAACCGCGCCTTGAAAGTGCGTCTGCGCGGATTGCAGCGCGCGAGGGATTCCGAGGAGTTAGACATCGGCGAAATTCGCGAAGCCCGCAGGGCGGAGCGCATTCAGGCTCTGCGCGATTCGGACGACGATTCGCGCGAAACTTTAGACGCCGCGCGCGCGCGGGCGGAGGAAGCCGCAGCCGAAACTCGGAAGGCGCAAGCCCAAGTTCAGGCTAAGGCTCAGGTTCGTAAAGTTTCCGCAGAGCCCTCGGCGTCGGCGTCCGAAGTTGTTCGCGCGGACGCTTCTTCGCGCGGGGCCGCCTCCGCAAAGCCCGAAGAGTCAAAAGTCGAGCGCATTGAGGAGCCCGCCCCGGCGAAAAAGTCGGATTCCATTTGGGACAACATGTTCCCGTTTTAGCTTCTCCCTCCTTAGCCGCGCGGCGGGGGATTCCGCCAGGGGCGCCGGCAGTATGAGCGAGATTAACAGACCAATTTGATGATACGAGAGATGTCAGGAAAAGATTTCAAAGACACGCTTAACCTTCCCTCCACGAAATTTCCCATGCGCGGCGACCTTGTCAAGCGCGAGCCTGCGCGCATAGAGCACTGGCGCAAAATGGGGCTTTACGGGAAGATCCAGTCGAAGCGCGCCGGCGCGCCTAAGTTCATCTTGCACGACGGCCCGCCGTTCACCAACGGCGACGTGCATATCGGCACCGCGCTCAACAAAATTCTGAAGGACGTAATACTGCGCTACAAGACAATGCGCGGATTCTCCACACCCTACGTTCCCGGCTGGGATTGCCACGGCCTTCCCATCGAGCACAAGGTGGTGCGTTCGCTGCGCGAGCGCAAGGCGGAGCTTACCGTAGCGCAGCTGCGCGCCGAATGCGCGGATTTTTCTAAGCGCTTTATGGATAGGCAGCGCGCGCAGTTCGTCCGCTTGGGCGTGCTCGCGGATTGGGAGCGCGAGTACAAGACGATGGAGCCGGCTTACGAGGCCGACATTCTCAGGACGTTCGCCGCGTTCGTCGAAAAGGGAATGGTTTACAGGAGCAAGAAGCCGGTGTATTGGTCGATACCGTGCGCGACGGCTCTGGCGGAGGCCGAAATAGAATACAAAGACCATGTTAGCTCCTCCATATGGGTTCCGTTCAAGCTCGACGAAGAATCCAACGCGAGGCTGAATTTGTCGGGCGCTGAAATCGTCATTTGGACGACGACTCCGTGGACGATTCCCTCGAATCTCGCCATGGCGGTCAATCCGGACATCATGTATGCGTCGGTTTCGGCGGGGGGGCGCGTTTTTGTCGTCGCCGCGGATTTGGCCGAAAACTTCATAAAGGCCGTCGGGCTTTCCGACGCCCGGGTGGAGCCGCTCTGCAAAGGGGCCGAACTTGAGGGGATACGCGGCAAGCACCCGATTATCGACCGTTGGAGCGTTGTCTATTGCGCCCGCTATGTGACGACCGACAGCGGGACGGGCGTCGTCCACATCGCGCCCGGGCACGGCCTTGAGGACTATCAAGTGGGGCTCGAGCACGGGCTTGACATCTATTCCCCGCTTGACGACTCCGGCCGCTACGTCGACGACGGATTCATTCCCAAGGAGCTTGTGGGCGCGAGCGTCCTCGAGGACGAGCGCGGCCGCAGCGAGGCCAACGCAAAGGTCTTGGAGCTTTTGGACGCCGCAGGCGCGCTTCTTAAGATAGAGAAAATTTCCCACCAGTATCCGCACTGCTGGCGCTCCAAGACGCCGGTTATTTTCCGCGCCATGGACCAGTGGTTTGTGGCGATGGACAAGGGTGGGTTCCGCCAAAAGGCGCTCGACTCGCTGGCGACGGTTCGCTGGCTGCCGGCGCGCGGCGAAAACCGCATACGCGGAGCGATAGAGGCCCGGCCCGACTGGTGCATCTCGCGCCAGCGCAGCTGGGGCGTCCCGATACCGGCGTTCTATTCGGAGGACGGCGAGGCGCGCTTAGACGCGGGCGTCGTCCGCGCGATAGCCGACAAGGTTGAAAAGCTCGGCACGAACATGTGGTTTTCGCAGAGCGCGGCGGAAATTCTCGAGGGCATTGAAATCCCGGCGGAATGGGGAAGCCCGGAGAGCCTTGCAAAGAGTTCGGACACGCTCGACGTCTGGATTGATTCCGGCTCGAGCCACATGGCGACGCTCGCGCGCCTTCCGGATTTGTCGTGGCCTGCGGATTTGTATTTCGAGGGCTCCGACCAGCACAGGGGCTGGTTTCAAAGCTCCCTCCTGACCGCGATTGCCGTCAGGGGCGCGGCTCCGTACAAGAGCGTGATAACGCACGGCTTCATAGTGGACGAGCAGCGGCGCAAGATTTCCAAGAGCGACGGAAAGCCGCAGACCTCCGACATGTACGTGGAAAAGTGGGGCGCGGACATCGTGAGAATGTGGATAAGTTCCGTCGATTATCAGAACGACATGCCCATTTCCGACGGAATCATGGCGCACGTCGCCAACGCTTACAGGGGGGTGAGGAACACCCTGATGTACCAGCTCGGCAACTTGGGCGATTTCAAGGCGGAGG
>CALXMX010000021.1 GCA_944389575.1 uncultured Opitutales bacterium | reverse complement strand
TCGGCGGCGGAGCGCTTGCGCGCGTGCAACCGGCTGGCGGCGGATTTGGCGGGCGAGCTCGAGGCGGCGGAGGGGCTTGCGGAGCGCATATCGGCGGCGGTGGTGGAGATAGACGACATATCTTCGGAGTTTGAGTCGCTCGCGCGGGCGTCGGAAATGAGCCCGGCGCAGATTGAGTCGGTTAGGGCGAAAATGTCGGCGTGGATGGGAATATCGCGCCGCTACGGGGCCACGGCCTCGGCGGTTCTCGCCGCGCGGGACGAGATGGCGCGCAGGATAGAGCTTCAGACCGACGTCGGGGCGTCTCTCGACAGGCTGCGCGCGGAGCGCGACGGCATTTTGAAGGAGCTGGAGCCTCTGGCGGAAAAAATCTTCGCGCTGCGCCGCCGCGCCGCGCAGGGGGTCGCGCGGGAGGTTGCGAAGCTTTTGAAGAATCTCGGCTTCAAGCGCCCGGAGTTTAAAATAGAGCTTTCGCGCGATTCGGAGCCTTCGGGAAACTTCGGCAGCTCGTGCGAATTTTACTTTTCGGCAAACGCGGGCCAGCCTCCGAAGCCGCTTGCGAAGGTCGCCTCAAGCGGGGAGCTTGCGCGCCTGATGCTGGCCTTGAAATCCGTCCTTGTGGAGGCGGACGAAACTCCGGTTTTGGTATTCGACGAGGTTGACGCGAATGTCGGTGGAGAGGTTGGGGCGGAGGTTGGCAGGCAGCTTTCGCGCCTCTCGCGCGGGCATCAAGTTTTTTGCATTACGCATCTGCCGCAGGTCGCGGCGCGGGCGGACGCCCATTTTCTTGTTGAAAAATTCCAGAAAAGGGACAGCACTAAAATATCCGTCGGGGAAATATCCGGAGACGCCGCCGGGCGCGTTTCGGAATTGGCGAGAATGCTGGGCGACAGAAATTCGGAATCGGCTATCGCGCATGCGCGCGAGCTGCTTAAGGGCGGATAATCGGGAGAGTTGTTTCTTCAATGGCTAGGAAAAACAGGAAGAAGGTCGAGAAATTGGCCGAAATGGTCGGACGCAGGCGTCCGGTTGTCGGTTCGATTCTGATTTTTGCCGGCGCGCTCTTGGCGCTTTCGATGCTGGCGTATTCTCCGGGACAGGAGGTGTTTTTTAAAGACTATTTCGAGTCTCTGCATTCGTCGACCGAGAGCGCCGGCAGAAACATCTGCGGCCGCTTCGGGGCTACCGCCACGCTTCTGGGGCTGGTGAGCATAGGCTGCGGCGCGCTGATGATTCCGGTCTATATGATATGGGTCGGCCTGCTGTGTTGGCGTAGGAGCGCGGTTGTCGTCGGCAAGCTTGGGATTGCGGCGATATTCGGCGGGCTCGTCCTTCTGTCAATGCTTGCGGCCGTGCTGCAGGCTTTTGTCCAGCCCGCCGGCACGCCGACTCCATTCTTTCCGGCGGGCGCGGGCGGAAGCCTGGGGACTTTTGCGTACGACGCGTTTCTGTTCCCGGTTTTCGACAACGCGGGCAGTTTATTGCTCGTGGGGACGCTCTATTTCGCGTGCCTTGTGACGGTGTTTGTAGAGAGCCCGATCGAGACTGTCGCGGAGTTGTGGAAGCTGTTTAAGAAACTGATGGGGCTGTCGTGGCGCGCGGTTGTGCTGCTGTCGAAAGCGGCGGTTTTCCCGGCGAGATTTGTTCTAAATAAAATCGTGGAGCGGCGCATTCGCAAAATGTACAATCCCGACACGATTGAGAACGAAATTCTCGGCAGGCCGATAGGGAAGGCTTCGGAGAAGCTTCCGGCGGCGGAACGCGGGGAAATCCCGCAGAGTTTGCCCGCGGCGGAAGCGGCGGGTTCCGCTTCGGCGCAGCCGGATTTTGCCGAAGGCGCCGGCGGCGAATCCGCCGCGGCGGATTCGGGAGAGGTGCGCTTCCAGTCCGCTTCCGGACTGGAGCGGGCGCCGGACATATCCGATTCGGATTTGACGATAGACCTAAGCGACGTGGAGGTCACGCCTTCCCCCCACAGCTTCGACTTTTCCGAGGACGACGAGGACGCCGCGCCGCCTCCTGTTCCCGCCGCGCTTTCAAGGTTCGACGGCGACGACGAAATACCGGATTGGGAAAATTCCTCCGACGGCGGCGGGGCCGCGGAGGGCGGCGGTTCCTCAAACTCCGGCGCGCGGCGCGGAGGTCGGGGCGGGGGCTCCGGATCCTCTGCATCTCAGGGCGCTGACGGCGGAGAGGAGCTTGAAGGTTCCGGATTCAGGGTCGTGCACACGAAGACAGAAAAGTATTCCGCCGCCAAACAGCCGAGCGCGAAGGGCGACTACATATTCCCCACTCTCGACCTCCTGCTTGAGGCCAAGCCGGTCGATCCCGACAAGAGGGACGACTACGAGGCGCGCATGAGGGAAATTGTGAATGTGATAGGGCAGTTCGGCGCGCGCGTTCTCCCGGACAAGGCGTCGCCCGGCCCCGTGGTCACGCGCTACGAAGTGCGCCCCGCGCCGGGCGTGCGCATAAACAGAATCGCCGTTTTGGAGGACGACATCGCCCTGGGCATCAGGGCCGAAAAGGTGCGCGTAATCGCGCCCATTCCCGGAAAGGGAACGGTCGGCATAGAGGTTCCCAACCGCATCAAGGAGATTGTCTGCATGCGCGACCTCATCGCCTCGCGCGAGTGGAACGAAAGCTCCGCGGAAATTCCGATCGCGCTCGGCAAGGACGTGACGGGCAAGCCGCTCGTCGTAGATCTTGCGAGAATGCCGCACCTGCTTATTGCGGGAACTACCGGAAGCGGCAAGAGCGTCTGCGTAAATTCCATAGTGGTGTCGCTGTTGTACAAGATGACGCCGGCGGACTTGCGCTTCATAATGGTGGATCCGAAGGTGGTGGAGCTCCAGGGGTACAACGCGCTTCCGCACATGCTCATACCGGTCGTCACGGACATAAAAAAGGTGCCGGCGGCGCTGAGGTGGCTCGTGTCGGAGATGGAGCGCCGGTACAAAATTTTCAAGTGTTCGGAGGTGCGCAACATCGCCGGCTTCAACGCCAAAATTATGAAGGATAAGCAGGCTCAGGCGCAAGCCGAGGAAATGGAGGCCGCGCTGACTCCGGAGGAGCGCGTCGCCGCGGCTGTGGAAAACGAATCCATCGACGACGGCGCGGAGGTGGAGATTCCGAAGGAAAAGCTTCCGTACATCGTCTGCATAGTCGACGAGTTCGCGGATTTGATGATGACTTCCGGAAAGGAGGTCGAACAGGCCATTGCGCGCCTGACGCAGCTTGCGCGCGCGGCGGGCATTCACTTGATAATCGCAACCCAAAGGCCTTCGACAAACGTCATTACGGGACTGATAAAGGCAAACCTTTCGACGCGAATCGCCCTAAGGGTGCAGTCGCAAATCGACAGCAGGACGATTCTCGACCACAAGGGCGCCGAAACTCTCATCGGCCACGGGGACATGCTCTACTATCCCGGCGGGGATTTCATAAGGGCGCAGGGGGCGTTCTTGCGCGACGAGGAAATCGAGGCGATTGTCGCCGCGATACGCCAGAACGGAGAGCCTGAATACGTCGAGGAAATACAGTCGCAAATCGACGCGGACGCGGCGGGCGACGAAGACGGCGACGAGGACGACGACGAATTTTCCGAACCGAAAATGGGAGAGGCCATACGCCTGATAAGATCCACAAAGCGCGTGAGCACCTCGTTCCTCCAGATGAAGCTCGGCATAGGATACGGGCGGGCGGCGAGGATTATAGACGCGCTTGAGACCCAGGGGAAAATCGGCCCGGACAAAGGGCCTGGCAAGTCGCGCGACATTTTTCTGGATTGACGCGCTCTCATTCGGATCGCTCCGCCGCGCTTTGGCGAATGCGGAATGCGAAGCTTGAAATATGGGTCAGAAGGCGGGATATCTCCGGATACCGCGAAATGTGATAGGATATTTTCTGATATTTAAGACGGTTGCGTAAGGATTGGCGGCCGGATTTTTGGGGCCGGGAATTTTTTTTGTCCGCGCCCTAAAATAGGGGCGGGTGAAGCGCTTTTTTTAAGGGAGGCAAAAGCCCGCTGGGCGGAGGCGGCATCGCGGGCGGAAGCGGCGAAAACTTTTTGCGCGCGGACGTCAAAGCAGACTTAAAAACGGACGTTAAAACGAAGGTTAGCGAAGGGATATAAAAACGAGCTTGGCAAGGTGAAATTGCGCTTGGGGCGAGCGCGTTGCATCGGGGTTTTTGCGGCGGTCGAACTGCGCAAAAAAAACTTTTTGCGGCGGCAATTCGCAAAAGCGGCTTTGCAGCGCGCGTGCTGCAAATTTTTGGAAGCGGAAATTTTTTTCAAAACCGCCGTCCTTCGCATTTGAAGAATCGGATTTCCCCGTGCGGCGACTTGCGGCTCGTCAAATTTCTCGGCGGAAATTGTGGCGAGGATTACAGCTGGTTAGCATCGCGGCGGCGCATGATTGCGCGCGGTGCGCGTTCTGGCAATAGAATGATAGAGCGATAGAACGATTGCGAGTTTTCCCGCTTTACGCGTCGGCTCCGCCGGAGATTCGCGCGCTCTATGTGTGAAAATTTTCTTGCAATGGTTCGCGGGAAAATTAAATAAAGTCGTATCTTTTCGCCGGTTTGGCCGCCGCTAAGGCGCGGTTGCGGGTCGGCGAAGGCCGAGTTTGAGACGCATTACACGGAGGAAAATTTTATGAAGCGCGGTTTGTTTTTTATGGCGGGGCTGTTTGTTGCCGCGGGCGTATTGTCGGCGGCCTCCCACACGATAAACGTGTCGCCCAACGGTTCGGACGGCTCGGGCGACGGAAGCCTTGGAAAGCCCTTGGCCTCCCTCGCGGGAGCCGTGGCGAAGGTTCGGGAATTGAAAAAGTCCGATGCGGCGGGGCAATTCGAGATAGTGTTCGACGACGGCACGTATTTTTTCAAGTCTTCCGCCGACTGTGTGAAAATAGACGGAAAGCTTTCCGGGAGGCGCGAATCTCCGCTTGTCGTACGCGCGAAAAATCCGGGGAAGGTTTTGTTTGTGGGCGGCGTGCGCTTGGGGGCGCGAGATTTTGAGAAGGTGTCGGACAAGGCGGTTTTGTCCAAGCTGCCCGGAAAAGTTGCCGGAGTTTTGTACAGGGCCGACCTCAAAAAATTCGGCGTGCGCTCCTGCGGGAAATGGGAGCAGTACGGATTCTCTTCGGGCAACTTCCGCCCCGCGCCGACGGAGGTATTCAGCCCGGACTTCGATATGGTTTGCGCGCGCTACCCTAATTCCGGAATGATGAATTGGGAGAAAACCATTGTTTCCGCGGAGCCTCCGAAGGACGGAAAACCCTCAAAAGAAAAGCGCGAGTTCGGAAAAATCGAATATTCGGACCCCCGCCATGCGCGTTGGGTGGGCGCAAAATATCTTATGCTTTCCGGCGTCTTCAACCCTTCGTGGGCGTACGACGTCCTCAAGGCGGGAAAGATAGATCCGGCGGCAAAAACTATGGAGCTTGGAGGGGGTTTAAGCTTCGGGCTCGCGCCGGAAACGGATAAAAATTTTAAGTCGTTCAACAAGTATTTCGCCTTTAATCTCCTTGAGGAAATAGACGCGATGGGCGAATACTATGTGGATGCGGATTCGCTGGAGCTTTACGCAATGCTTCCGAATGAGATTCCGGAGTCGGCCGCATTTTACGTTTCTATATGTCCGCAAAGCCCGCTGTCTGCCGAGGATTGCAGCTTTTTGCAGATTGGCGGAATAAATTTTTGCGCTTTCCGCGAAGATGCGCTGGCGTTTAAGAATTGCCGCTTTTCGTCGGTGTCGGACTGCCATTTCAAGTGGCTGGGCAAGAGGGCGGTCTCGTTTTCGGCCAGGACTTTTTCGGCGGCGGACGGAGAAAATGCGAAGATGCTTTCGCACGACAACTCCATATCCGGGTGCTCGGCGGAGGACACCGGCACGGGCGGCTTCGCCATGCAGGCGGGCGAGCGCGTAAGGCTGATAAACGGCAAGAGCCAGATCTTCAACTGCCGTGTCAGCCACAACTCCCGCCTCGGCGGCAGCTATTGTCCGGGTATTGCCATATCCGGGGTCGGCGTTGCGGTGCGCCACTGCCTGATAGAGAATCAGGCGCACGAGGGCGTGGCGTGGAGCGGCAACGACTGCGTAATCGAATTCAACCGCTTTGAGAGATGCTGCTACATGTTTGACGACATGGGCGCGATTTACACGGGCCGCAATCCCAGCAATGCTGGAAATGTCGTGCGGTACAATTTCTTTGCCGAAATAACCTCGCGCAATCCCGACTCCATGATGGCGGGCGTGTATGTGGACGACGGTTCCGGGCGCTACCTCATAGAGAAAAACATATTTTGCCGGGTCGGCAATCCCGGCTGGTGCAACCGCTTTGGGACGATTTTCTTCCACGGCGGAGACAACAATATAGTCTCCAGAAATATATTCGTGGACTGCATAACCGCCGTGGCGACGAGCGTGTGGTCGGATGAACATTGGGAGAAGTACTGGGCCGGAAGATATAATTTTAGGCTTAAGAAGGAAGTGGACGTGCACTCCCCGCACTGGCTGAAAAAGTATCCGTTCATGAAAGACATTCTCGCCGGCGACAGGCCGCGCCTCAACATGATTTGGGGAAATTTGCTGTACAATTCCAATCTCACAATGCGCGGCGTTTACAAAATCTCCGGCAACGAGTACCTCAAGCCGGACGTTCCGGTGGGCGATGTGAAGCGTTGGACTCCTTCCGAATTTGAAAAGTATTTCGGCAAGAATCCGCTCGCGGCCGAGATACTTTCCAAAAAGCCCGGCCTGCTCAAGTAGCCGAAGCCCTTGCGTCCGCTGCCTTTTTTATTTTCGCGCGCTTTTCGCAAATGCCTGCGGGAAGCGCGCCTTTTTTTGCGCGGCGCGCGCCCGCGTTTCGCCGAACGTTTTTTTATATTTTCATAAAAAGTATCGGTTGCAAAAAAGTATTATTTTTATTGTCATTTTTTCCCCGGCGCGTATTTAATGGGATTCGTGGCGATGAAAAAGTTTTCATTGGAATACGAAAATTCCGTCCCGCCGGCCTACACCGCATTCAGGACGGTTCACAACAAGCGCGTGCATTTTGACGCCTCGTACCACCTACATCCGCTGTGCGAGCTTACGGCCATGAAAAGGGGGTTCGGAAAATTTGTGGTGGAAGACATTGTGCACTCAATAGACGACAACCACGTTTCTCTCGTCGCCCCGAACGTCCCGCACACCTACATATCCGACAGCGAATGCAAAAGAACCGAGTGGTATCTGCTTCAGTTCCCGATAGACGTGTTCTCTGGGTTAGTGGATTTTTCCAGCGCGTGGAACCTTTTTAAAAACGGGGAAATCGCCTATATTTACGATCCCGCGGTGGCGCCGCTTGTGCGCAGGCATTTTCTTCAGATGGCGGGCGCAAAAAATCTCCGCAGGCTGTCGGCGTTTTTAGAGTTGGCCCAGTTGTTCATATCCGCCGACAAAATTCCCGTGTATTCCACTGCCAGTTCCTCCTCCGCCTCCTCCGACAGGCGCGTGGCCTTCATCGAGAACTACATCATGCAAAATTACCGCGACAAAATATCCATGTCGGATCTGGCCAGGCGGGTAGGCATGGACGTGGCAAAAATGGGCCGCATCTTTTCAAAGAAGAAAAACATATCGATCAAGCGTTTCATAAGGCGCCAGAGAATCCTGAGCATATGCAAGGAAATTTCCTTCGGCGACAAAAGCATAAGCGAAATAGCGTTCGCAAACGGCTATGAAAACCTTTCAAATTTCAACAGGCAGTTTCTCTCCCAAATGGGCTGCACGCCAGTGCAATACAGGAAGGCTAACAACACGTACAAGTAGGCGCAAGAGTTTCGGCGCGTACGGCGGAAGGCGCGCGCTTTGCGTTTCCGGCGCGGGTACCGGTGCAGATATCGGCGCGGGTGTCAGTGTGGTGGTTCGTTTAGCCGGCTTGTTTGGCCGAATCTTGCAAAGGCGCGTACGCGGAAAGCCCATTTCGGACGGGGAGGGCGAGAAAGCGCGGATTATGGGGTCTGCGGAAACCGCCTGCGCGCGGTGGGGGGCGCGCCGCGCGTCGCATCTGCCGCGCATTCGGAAAAGTATCAGTGTTTTTGCAATAGGGTATTTGATTTTTCGGGCTGTCTGCGATAAACTTAAATTAGAAGGGAGATTATTATGGGGATTATGAAAAGGAGAGATTTTATTAAGGGCGCGGCCGCAATGGGCTCGATACTGATTCTTCCGAGTTCGGCTTGGGCGCGTACAAAGGGGGCCAATTCGCGCCTCAGGGTTGCGGTTGTCGGCTGGGGCGGGCAGGGGTTTTATACCGTCAAGTCGCTGTATGACGGGAAGGATTCCGAGATCGTCGCCCTATGCGATGTGGACGACGCCAGAGTCTCAAGCACCTATAAAAGGGATCCCGAGCTTTTTAATTCGCTCAGCGGCGTAAAAAAATTCCGCGACTATCGCGCGATGCTGGACAAGATGGGCAAACAGATAGACGGGGTGGCCGTGTGCACGCCGGATCACTCCCACTACCCGATATCGGCATGGGCGATAGCCATGGGCAAGCACGTATTCTGCGAAAAGCCGCTGGCCCGCACAATTTGGGAGACGCGCGAACTTCGGCGCATGGCGAAGGAGGCCGGGGTCTATACCCAAATGGGAAACCAGGTTCATACCAACGACGCGTGGCGCACAATACGCGAATGGTTCGACTCCGGAATAATGGGACAGGTTGAGGACATCTATGCGTGGACAAACCGCGATTGGGGCTTTGACGTTCTTCCGCCGGCCACAGATAAAATTCCCGATACTCTCGACTACAACTTATGGCTGAACGTGGCCCAGTATCAGCCGTACAGCAATCGGATAGTGCCGTTTAACTGGCGCGGCTTGCGCAATTTCGGAACGGGTTCCGCGGGCGACATGGCCTGCCACTTCCTCGACAATCCGTATTCGGCCTTTCAGCTTGGCGCGCCGTCGAAAATAGTTTCCGACGCGCTCGCGGCAAAGGATTTCAGCTGGCCGAAGGCGGCTTCAATAGACATGTTCTTCGACAACAAATACGGAGTTGACGGAGTTGTAAAGCTCCACTGGTACGACGGCGGAAGAAAGCCCAAGCAAATCAAGCGCGTGGATCCCGCATTTCTTGAGGACCCCAAGAACAACAACTGCATTTTCATAGTCGGCACCAAGCACACTATGACGTTCAAATATACCGGTAGCGAAGTCCGCCTCACCGACAGAGACGCGCAGATCGAACTGATGAAGGCGAAGAAAATTCCGCCGAAAACCATTCCGCGCAACCGTTTCCCGTACAACCCGCAGCGCGATTGGGCGAACGCCTGCGTCGAAGGGAGAATGCCGGAATCAAATTTCGACTACGCAGCCCCGTTTACCGAACTGGCGCTTTTGAGCATGATTTCCTGCGTCAATCCTGGCGTGGAGTTGCGCTACGATTCCGCCACAATGTCCTTCCCGAATTTTCCGGAGGCCGACAAGCTCACGCGGTCGCTCTATTCGTATCGCAGCGAATTTCTGCCGTCCGCTCCGAAGATATAGAGCGCGTCAGTCGTTGTGCGCGCAGTCCGGGTTGCGCGCGAATTTGCCGTTTAAAAGTTCAATCAGTGGGGCGTTTTCGTTTGAAGACGCCTCTTTTTTTGCGCGCATTTTTTTGCGAGTCGCCTTTCAGACGCTTTGCGGATTGTCTTCCAAGCGCGCGGCCGTCCGCAAAGCCGTTTGCAGAAATGCGGGCTTTCGGCGGAAATTGCCGGGAGGAGTTGCATTTTTTCGCCGAAAGTTTTTTTGATGGGAATAAAAAATATGAAGCCGGGCGGGCCGAAAATAAAATTGAAAATGATATAGCACGTAAAATGCGGGCGGTCTTAAGTGGGGGGTGCGGGAATGTTCGGGCGGCGGTGCCGCGGGAATGCTTATCGCAAAAAGTCGATTGCATGGGGCGGGGACGCGCGCGGGAAATGTCCCGCTTTCCAGACGCTTCGTTTTTTCCCGTCCGCGTCCATGGCGAGTTTCTCGGCGCGAGAAATACCCCCTTGGGGAGGGGAACGCTTCCTCCGGGAAAGGGCGGGCCAAAGTTTGCTTGACGCCGCATTTTTGTTGGACATTGTAAACGGCTTAAACTGTGCGTTTCCAAGCGGAAACAATCGGCCTCGAAATGTAGAGATCGGAATATAATTTAGCATTATGAATACGAAAGTAGAAAATATAAACGACACGCGGAGAAAAATATCCGTGCAATTCTCCGCAGACGAAGTTGCGGACAACCGCAACAAGGTTGTGGACGACGTATGCAAGGAAGCCAAGATTGCGGGATTCCGCCCGGGAAAGGCTCCGCGCGCCAGGGTTGAAAAAGTTTACGCAAAGGCCATAGCCGACCACACGGAACGCTCCCTTGCCGACAAGGCGATAGAAGCCCTCAACGGACTGAAAGACGTCGAGCTGTACGCCGTGGTAAACCTTGAGAAAAAGGACGCCGACGGCGGGGCGGAACTCGTGTTCACAGCCGACGTGTATCCCGAGGTAAAGCTTCCCGAAGATCTTTCAACTAAAGTCGAGCTGCCTCCGGACGCGGCCACCGAGGAGGAAATAAACAACGCCGTCGAATATTACCGCAACCAGAGGGCGAAGTACGATGAAGTCGACCGGGAGATAAAAAAGGGCGATTTTGTCCGCTTGGCGTACTCCGGCTCGATAGACGGAAAGCCGGTTAGGGAACTTGTCCAGGCTCCGATTTACGCGGACCAAAAGTCCACTTGGGAGGAGGCCGGCAACGAGGAGGCTCCCGGCGTGCAGTCGATAGTGCAGGGCATTTTAGGCATGAAGAAGGGGGAAAAGAAAACCGTCGAGCACGAGTTCCCGAAGGAATTTCCCGACGAGGGCGCGGCGGGCAAAAAGGCCCTCTACGATGTCGAGATTCTGGAAGTTCGCGAAAAGAGATTGCCGGAGCTCGATTCAGAATTCTTCAAGGCGTTTGAAGTGGAAAATCTCGAGGCTCTGCGCGCGAAGATTGCGGGCGATATTGCCAACGACAAGAAGTCGAACAATGAGATAATGAAGCGCCAATCGGCGGTCGAACAGCTCATGCAGAAATGTTCGTTCCCGCTGCCGGAGTCGGCTGTCGAAAACGAACGCCAGTCGATTCTCGAAGAGATGATGGCGCGCTTCATGGCTTCCGGGGCCACGGCGGAAGACATCGAGAAAAACAAGGCCGCGATATTTGAAAACGCCGGCAGAGAGGCGGAGGGGCGCGCGAAAATGCGCATTTTCCTCGACCGCGTGGCGAAGGCAAACGACATAAAAGTCGAAAACGAAGATATCAGCCGCATGCTTTGGCAGGAGGCCATGCGCACAAGAACCAAGCCAGACGAGCTTATAAAGCAGCTCCGCAGCGATCCCCAGCGCCGCAATCGCCTGCGTTCCGACGCGCTGCTTCAGAAGGCGATTAACTTTATCGCGCAGAAGGCCGAAGTGACCGAAGCTGCGCCAAAAGCTTAGCGCAAAGCGGCGTTTTCTTACTCTTTAAAACGGGTGCGCGGACGAAAATCCGCCGCCTTTTTTTTGAGCGTGATTTGGGCGCATTCGGCGGGCGTTTCTTTGGCAATTCCGCGCGGATTGCTCGGGCGAAATAATAACCGCCCAAGCGTTCAAATCGCCGCGCGCCATAAGGGGCGAATGCGAATAAGGCCGAATGTTTGTGAAATCGGCTTCCTTTTTTGCGGCATATCCTTTGGATTTGCCTGTCATCTCGCGCGGGATATGCGGGCTCGGGAAGGGGGCAAAATTCCAGACATGGGTAATGGGAATCGGAGATTGGATTGCGAAGCGCCGCCGGCGCAAATTTTGCGAAAGTTAAAAACATTTTTTCGCCTTTCAATTTTTTTTCGCGGCGTCCGCCTTCGAGTCAATCGGCAAGCCGACTTTTAAGTTGACACTCCCTTTAAGTTTGGAGACAATTATTTCGTATGGAGTTTTTCATAATTGCCGTGCTCATTTTGGCGAACGGCGTGTTGGCGATGTCCGAAATCGCATTGGTGTCTCTTCGCAAATCAAGCCTTTCGGCCGAGGCGAAAAACGGGGACAGGCGCGCGCGCGAAGCTCTTGCGCTGGCCGGGAACCCCGACAGATTTTTTTCCACTGTCCAAATCGGGATAACGCTTATCGGAATTTTGACCGGCATATATTCGGGAGACGCGCTGGCAGGAAAGTTCGCGGATTGGCTCGCCGGATTCGGACTTCCCGAGCGCGCCGCAATTTTGTGCTCCCAAGCGGCGATTGTTGCGGTCGCAACTTATTTGACGCTGATTTTCGGCGAGCTTGTCCCGAAGCGGCTCGGATACGCCTCGCCCGAAAGGGTGGCCAAAATTGTGGCCCCGTCCATGACGCTTTTATCGAAGGCCGCCGCGCCCTTCGTATTTATTTTGGAAAAGTCCACGGGGGCGGTCTTGCGATTTTTAAAAATCGGCCCGTCGGAGAGCCGCGTGACGGAGCGCGAGATAAAGTCGATGATAGCCGAAGGGGAAGCCAGCGGCGAGATTCAGAAAATCGAGCGCGACATTGTCGAGCGCGTGTTTTCATTGGGCGACAGATGCGTGGGCGCGATAATGACGCCGCGCAACGAAATAGTAAAAATTCGCCCGGACATGTCTGCGGACGAGGTTGCCGAGACGGTGAAAAATTTTCCGCACGCCAACTATCCCGTGGCCGGCGACAGCCTCGACGAGTTGGAGGGAATCGTGGCTCTCAAAGACCTGTGCGCAAAAATCGCCGACGACAATTTCAGCGTGTCCTCCGCATTGCAACCTGTGCACTATTTCAAGGACGGGACAAAGATCTACCACGCGTTGGAGCAAATGCGCCGCGCGCGCGTCAAGAGCGCGGTTGTGTGCAACGAATTCGGCGTGACGCTCGGAATGGTGACGCTCAACGACGTAATCGACGCCGTTCTCGGAGACATGCCCGAGAGCGGGGAAGACAGCGACATAATCGAGCGAAAGGACGGCTCCTGGCTTGTCGACGGGCAGTGCCCGTTCCACGATTTTCTGATTTTTTTCGGGATAGACGACGTTTCGGAAAATTGCAACACGGTCGGCGGCATGATTCTTGAGGGGCTTCAGCGCATACCGCATGCGGGGGAGTTTGTGGATTGGAACGGGCTTAGGCTCGAGGTCGTCGATATGGACGGCGCAAGAATCGACAAAATTCTTATAACGCGCATTTCGGAAAGCGGCGCCTGATAACGGTGCCCGATAGCGGCGCACGGTTAGAGAGCGCGGCCGGCGCCTGCTTGGGTTGCGCGCGGTGGGGGGCGACGGTTGTTTAGCCGGCCCTCTTGCGGAGGGGTGGCCTGTTTATTATAAATTGCGATATGGCGGCGCAATTCGGCCGTTGGTTTTTTGCGCTGCGCAATTCAGCCGTCGGATTTGCGGACTTGCGTCCAAATTTTTTGATACAGTTTTTTCGCCTCTGTTTATATTTTGCTGTCTGCACGTTTTCAAATTGCTCTCTTAAAAGATACGCCAGCGCGTTCCTAAGAAACTTACCGCGATTCTTGCGCGACGACGGGTAGGAAGGTTTAGATTTTAATTTCAAATTCGGCTGCCGGATTTTTTTCTAAAAAAATCGGCAGCCGCAGCACCAGATAACGCTTGGGAAAACGACATTTTGCGCCGGGCGGAAATTCGCAATGATTCGGCGTTTGCAACAACGCCAAAGAAAACTACGGCGTTCCGTTTGCCGCGCGCTCCTTTTTTGCCGCATAAAAAAGCGCGAATGCGCCGGTTATTCGCGTGGGATTTTAATTGATATGGGGCGTTTTTTTTCGTATGGATAACGCAAACTTTCATTAATATGAAAATCTCGAGATACCTGGTATTGTTAATCGCAGTTTTAACGTGTTCGGCTTTTTTGTGCCGGGGTCAGACGCCGGCTTCTGAGGCTGCGCCTGCGGCCGCCCCCGCCGAAACGCCCGCGGCGGAGAAGAAACTTACGCCGGACGAAATCGAGCTTCAGAAGCGCCTTGAGGAGATGGACAAAGAAGCCGTCGAAACGGCGAGAAACATTCGCCGCCAGCTAAGGAGCGTGTTGGAGTATGTTTACGGCATATCGCCTGATGCCGCAAAATTTTTAATGGAAAAATACTTCGGCGTAAGGCTGATTCAATACGCGGCCGCGTTTTCGACGATTTTGGCCGTGTTTATAATAGTCAGGTACGTCATGGGCTTCTCATTCACGCGCCTGGAGAAGCTTTTTTCGAGATCTGATAGAACCATCTTTGCAAAGGCTTTTGTCACGGCCCTCCGAAGGCCGGTCGGCATGCTGGTATGGGTGGTGGGCCTGTATTTCGCCCTCGCGTTCATACTCAGGGATTCCGGAACGGTTGCGGTGACCTCGAGAGCCGTTGGAATTTTGTTTTGGATTGCGTGCTTTTGGGTTATCGCGATTGTGTGCGACGCGTTTTTTGAAGGCTTGAGAGAAAAGCTCAGGGCGCGTTCGGCGTCCGCCACGGCGAATCTCATCGAATTTTTGAGGCGCGTATTCAAATCCATTATAATAATCATAGCGCTGCTTTCGATACTCACAAACTGCGGAATAAACGTAAATACGATTATCGCGTCTCTCGGTATAGGCGGTATGGCTCTCGCGTTCGCCTCGCAGGACACGATAGCCAATTTTTTCGGTTCGGTTTCGATTATCAT
>CALXMX010000020.1 GCA_944389575.1 uncultured Opitutales bacterium | reverse complement strand
ATGTCGTCGCCGGAGAGTTCCGGGGCGGGTTCGGACACCGGAAAGCCGATTTTTTCATAGAAGGCTAAGGCTTTTTTGTTCATGCAGTTGGCGCGCCAGTCGGCGTCGAATGGCGGCGCGGGGAAGTCCGGCATTTTCGGGTTCGGAGCGCGGGGGACGCGCGCCGGGGCGTGGAGCTTTGCGAGTTCCCCCTTGAGATTTTCCGCCAGCTCGCGGCGCAGTCCGTTGATTTTCGACAGCGGCAGATGCGGAGCACATCGAATTTCCAGAGAGGCGGCTTCAAACGGAGTGCCGCCGAATTTTGATAGGTTTTCGCGCAGTTTCGATTCGGCGGCGGCGCGGTCGGCGGCGGGCTCGCAGGCTTCGGCGGAGATTTCCGCGAATGCGGTTGCGGCGCGGGAGTCGAGCGTCTTTGCCGAGAGCCTGATTGCGCCGGACTCCTCCGACAAAGCCAGGGATATTCTTATTTTCCTCTCGCAGGGAAGGGCGAGCTTCTTTTCAAACGCGGCATCGCGGTTTCTAAACAGCGCGCAGTTGTCCGGCACTTTCACGCGCTTTTCCGGGCCGCCCACGAATACCCTGTCTTTCGACACGGCGCAGACCTGCGCGCCGAAGGGCGCCGAGCCGTCTTTGGGCTCGAAGTAGAGCCCGTCGGAATTTGAAAAAGTCTTGTCGGCGCCGTCAAAGAAGAAGCCGCCGGGGAATCCGCGGCGGATCGTCCCAAGGGGCTCGCCCCTGGATTTTGGGGAGGCGAAGCTGGCGAGTCCGGGCGCTGCGGGGCGCGTGCAATAGTCGGTAAAGCCGCGGTTGAAGGTCTTTAGGAGGTTGGGTTCAAACGGGGCGCGGCTGTCGCCGAAACTGGCGCGCTGAAGGTTGCGGACGGAAATTTCGGCGTCGAGAATCCCTCGGTAAAAGGCCGTGGCGTTTTTTACGTACGAGGCGTCTTTGAGGCGGCCCTCAATCTTGAACGAGCTCACGCCGGCGTCGATCATCGCGCCGACTAAGCGGCTTCTGTCGAGGTCTCGCAGGCAGAGGTAGTGGGCGTCGGGGCCGACGGGCGCGCCGCGGGAGTCGCGCATTGAATATTTCATTCGGCAGGGCTGGGCGCATTCGCCGCGGTTGGCGCTCCTGCCGCCTATCGCGTGGCTTAGCCAGCACTGCCCGCTGTACGACACGCACAACGCGCCGTGGACGAAGCACTCTATGCCGGCGTCGACCTCCGCCGCGATTTCGGCTATTTCCCGAAGGTTGAGCTCCCGCGCGAGCACAAGCGTCTTGAATCCGCAGGCTTCGAGCATCTTCGCCTTCTGCGGGGTGTCTATGTGGCACTGTGTGCTCGCGTGCAATTCGAGCGGGGCGATGTCGGCTTCGAGAAGGCCGAGATCCTGCACGATCAGCGCGTCCACCCCCGCGTCGGCGAGATGCCATGTCAGTTCGGCGGCGCGCGGAATTTCCGCGTCGGACAGTATAGTGTTGACTGCGGCGTAAACTTTCGCCCCGTAAACGTGCGCGAACGCGCACAGCCCGGCTATGTCGGATACGGAATTTGCCGCCGCGCTGCGCGCGCCGAAGCTGTGCGCGCCTATGTACACGGCGTCCGCTCCGGCGAGAATCGCCTCCCTCCCGATTTCCGCGTTCCGCGCGGGGCTTAAAAGCTCTATGCGCGCGCCCGTTCGGCGCCGACTTTTCATTCCGGCTCTTTCATTCGGTTTTTTTCGTTCCCGCTAAGCCGTGTCCGACCCGCCCGATTCGGATTTCTTCTGCGAGTAAACCAGCCAGACGAAGATCAGCGTAAGCAGCGTTAGCGGCACTATTCCGTTGGTCATGCCCGCGTTCCCGAAGTACTTTATGGCCTCGCACTGCCCGATGTCGAAAATGGAGCGGTAGGCCTGTATCATAAACACGAGCGCGCAGTGCAGGGCGACGGGCGCAAGAAGCGTCTTTGTCCTTATATAGACCATGCACAGCACCATGCCGAACATCGCGAGGCTTGCGAAGTTTACCGGCGCGAAATTTTCGGAAATTCCTATCGCGTCGTAGTAGGCTATGAAGAACCCTATGTCCCACGAGGGATTGTGCAGGCCGCCCGGAAGGTGGCTCCAGACGGAGTCCGGAACTTTGAAGTGCTTGTAGGCAAAGAACAGCGAGCTCAGCAGCACGGCCGCCCACGGGGTGGCGGCGGTGTATATTGTGCGCATTATCAGGCCGCGGAACACGAGCTCCTCCAAAAATCCGATAATCGCCCCGCCCAGAATTGCGTTTACAAGTATGCGGATCAAGTCGCCCCCGCTTATGCCGCCCTTTGCGGACACGTCGGCAAACAGGTATTGCAAGCTGAATATCGTTCCCGCAAGAACAAGCCCGAGCAAGAAGTACCGCCCCGCCGTTTTCAACGACGACAAGTTTAGCCGGATTCCCAAATTCGAGGCTGAAAACAGCCCGCATTTGGAAAGCACCCACGGAAGGCCGACGATAATCGGCACCCAGCGCATTCTGTCGAAGTAGACGTCCATGTCTTTTCCCAGCAGCCACCTGGTCGTGTCGGAGGGGCTTATCGAGTGCACCCACTCCACGAACCAGTACGCCGGCGCGGTGGTGATTGCGGCGAAGAGCGTGGCCCCCAAATAGACGAAAAGGAACAGCCAAACCCCCTTTAACGAATACCGGTCGGCGTCGAGGCCGAACAGCATCAGACTTTTTTCTCTCCTGAACATGCGGGATTATTTAAACGGCAAAAAAATATTTTGGAAGCCAAAAGTTCGTTTGAAGCGGACGCCTTTTTGCTTTTTTCAAGCGCCGGCGAGCCTTTAAAATTGACTATTTCACATTTTGTCCGAAATATCGAACCAGATGAATCCGGTTTTAAAATATGTGGGTATCGCTCTGGCGTTGGTGTCGATTTTTTGCCACTTTTCGTCCGGGGCGTCGGCGGCGTCCGGAGGGGCCGGCGCATCGGGAGTTTCAGGTGTGTCTGGCGTTTCAAGCGCGTCGGGAGCTTCGGGCGGCGCGAAAATTGCGGGGGTATCGGGCGGCGCGTCGGCGTCGGGAGCGCCGAAAGCGCCGGGAACGCCCGGCGGGGCGGAAATTTCCGGCAAGGTGTCCGCGCAGCGTTCGGCGCGCCCAGCCTCGCAGGGGCAGCCGGTTTTGGACGCGGTCTCCGCGGGCCCGCAGAAGGCCGGCAAGACGCTCTCTCCGCTTGTGTATGTTAGTCTTCAGGACCCCGACATGGACTGGTGGTACCGCATTCCCTCAAATTCGGGGCCGAGAATTTCCGACACGCGCAAAATTTTCTTCGGGGAGGACTTCAACGTGTTCGCTTTTGTCGGGGGCGCGGGCGCGACTACGGAGGGCAAATTCAAGCTGGAGTATTCGCTGTCTCTCCTTCGGCCGGACGGCAAGAGGGTCGATATCGTCAAGAACGTTCCGTTTTCCGGCGACAGGCCGAGCGCGGACATGATATTGGCGTGCCCGGACGTCGCGACTCTGCGCTTTGACGATACCTATCCGGACGGCAGGTACGAAGTCGAGCTGTCCGTCAAGGACGTCGCCGGCGGAACTCAGGCTTCGGCGCGCGCCCCGTTCTACACGTACAAGTGGTCGCCTCCCAATCCGTATGTGGAGCGTTCCGTCGTGCGTTCAAAAGTGCGCAATTTTTTTGAGGAGCCTTCGCCGGAGTCGCTCTACGCGATATATTTCTCCAAGGACTTCAATCTCGAGCAAAAGAACGCGCCCAATTCGCTGAATTTTTCCTACATTGGATTCTTGCGCGCCGCCTTTAAAAACAACGCGTTTTTGATTCCCTACATTCGCGCGGCCTTCCCGGATTCCACGCCGCTGGACAGGGCGAAGATAGTGTTTTTGTTCGAGATTTTGAAAGTCGAAGGCATAGACGCGTCGCTTTTGAACGACGCGGAAAAGAAGTACCAGCAGCTTCTGCGCGCCGCCGAGATTCCCGACCCGTACGGCGAGTGGGATCCCGTTTACGCCGCCACGCAGATAGACATGCTTTGGGGCGAATTCTACGCCACCGGAAGCTACAAGCCGCTCCGCCGCATAATAGACTTGATAGGGCTCACCGAGGACGCCGCCTATGCCGACAAGCTCCGCGCGGAAAAGAAGCGCCCGGAGACGAAAGAGCAGTGGCGCAAGTTCATGCTCGGAATGGCGAGCCGCGCGGCTCTTAAGACTCTCGCGGTAAACTACCAAAAAATTGATTTGGCCGCCAAGTACATAGAATGGGCTCTCGCAAACGGCGACATTCCGGACGGCACGAGGAAAATTCTCGTGGAGGACTCCGCCCCTTCAGCCTCTCCCGCGCCTTCCGCGCCCGCACCGTCCGCCGCCGCGCATAGCAAGGCGGAAACGCCGGGTAAAGCGAAAACGGCGGGCAAATCGGAAACGGCGGGCAAGGCGGAAAAACCGAGCGGGGCGGCCGCGCCGGGGGAGGCCGCGAAAAGTCGGCCGCCGGGCTCCGCCAAGGCCGGCAATTCCCCGTCTGCCGAAAGTTCCGCCGGGAGAGGTACCGCTTCGGGCGCTTCTTTGAATGCTGGCAATCCGCCGCAATCTCCCGCTAATGGAGCCGCCGCGCGGAACGGGGCAGCGGGCGGTTCAAAAGCGGGCAGTTCCCCTCAAAATTAGATTTTGAACACGCGTAAATGCGGCGTTTAGCGCGTCGCCATTTTTTGATTTTGTCCTGCCGGTCGCTTTTCCGGTTTCGCCGCGGAGTTGGGTTTGATTTTGCAAAAATAAAGCGGTATTTCTTTCTTTGGGTAGGTGCCGCCGTTTTCGACAATTTTTTTCGCGCAGGCGTTGCGGCGGCTGGATAATTGCGCTTGGGCGCCGGGTTTGCGGGCGATTTTTTTGTTTGCGCGCGAAAAAGATTTTTATTCGGGCAGCTCCGCGCGCCGCGCAGCCGCCCGGCAGGCGCGGCGAATTTGGGCGAAGCTCTCCCGTCCGCCGAAAACGCCGAAATTTTCGTTTTTTTCGTTTGGGAAGTCTGCCGAAGCCCGCTTTGTTTTAGTTGCGTGGCGCGGAAAGTGTTTTCAGGCAGGTTTCCGCCGGCTTCCGCCCATTGAAATAGAATTGCCATAAATATTTGGAAATGTTCCGGGAATGTACCGGAATGTCCCGGATTTTCCGACTGTCTTGCGCGGTATTTTTTTTAAATTTGCCTCCCGGGTGTTGACGCGCGGCGGAAGCTTTGCGAATATTGCGTTTAGCGTGAAAGAAAAGCTTGCAAAATTTCCTTGTATTCCACTTTTTAAATCACATTTCGCAGAAAGTTCCGATGAAGAAATTTACCCGCTACTTCGATTATGTAAGACCCTGCATCTGGCATCTTGCTGCAGCGATAGTATTCGGCGTGCTCTTCGGGCTCACCAGCGGCTTCGGAATGCCCGTGATTTTCGACAAGGTTCTGCGCAACATATTTCTTTCGCAGGAGCGCTATTCGTTTGCGGCGATAGTGGGAATCGCGGCGCTTCTGCCGCTGGTTTTTGCGGTTCGCGCGGTGACGGGCTATTTGAGCGGCTTTTTGATGTCGTACACGTCGCTTGAGGTATTGCGCAGGCTCAAGCAGGACATATTTTCGCACGTTCAGGACTACCCAATCGCGTTTTTCGACAAATACACCACCGGCGACCTCCTCGTGCGCCTTAGCAACGACACTTCCGCCGTGCAGACGATACTGCTTTCGTTTTCCTCCGAGATTTTTCGCCAGCCGCTTCAGGTTGTCGGCGCGCTCGCGTTTTTGGCGTATTTGTCGTGGACGAACGGCGAGATAGTGTTTTTGCTGGTGTTCATAGCGGCGGTGCCGTTTTGCATAGTGCCGGTTCAGCTCATAAGGAAAAATCTCAAGCGCAGCGCGCGCCAGGCGCAGAATTTTTTGGGGCAGATAACCCAGCTGTTCAACGAGAATCTCGACGCGGCGCACGAAATACGCGTGTTCAATCTTGAGGAGTCTCAGAAGGACAAGTTTGCGGGGCTGAATTTGGCCTTTCAGAATTTTTCCCTAAAGATCGCCAAGTACGAGCTTGTGCAGCAGCCGTTCATGGAGCTTTTGGCGGCGACTATGGTGGCCGTCACCTTCGTCTATGCGTACTTTGCAAAGATAGATTTTCCGACGTTCGCCGCCATAGGGCTCGCGCTGTATTTTACGATAGACCCGATAAAGCGCATAGTCAGAATGTCGTCCGACTTCATCAAGACGATGCCCCTGTTCGACCGCATAAACGAGGTTCTCGACTACGTCTCTACCGTTCCGGAGCCGGAGAATCCCGTGGAAATCGGCAGGCTGCGGGGCGAGATTGAGTTTGACGGGGTGTCGTTTTCGTACGGCGACAAGCCCGTTTTGAAAAACGTGAACGTCCGCATTCCCGCGGGGACGAGCTGCGCGCTCGTCGGCGAGAGCGGGGCGGGCAAGAGCACGTTCGCAAAGCTCGCCATGCGCCTGTACGACCCCTGTTCTGGCTGCGTCAAGGCCGACGGGATTGCGCTGAACAAAATGCGCCGGCGCGACTATGTAGAAAACATCGGCTCCGTTCCGCAGTATCCCGTATTGTTCAACGACACCGTGATGAACAACATTCGCCTCGCGCGTCCCGAACCCTCCGACGCGGAGGTCTACGAGGCCGCCA
>CALXMX010000019.1 GCA_944389575.1 uncultured Opitutales bacterium | reverse complement strand
GCTGAAGCTGGGAGCAAAAATATTAAAGATGGAAGGCAGAGACGAAAGTTAGAAGTAGAAGTTAAAGTTGAAACTGAAGTTGAAACTGAAGGTGGAGGTGAAGGTGAAGGTGGAGGTGAAGGTGGCGCGCAAGGGATTCCCGTTTAAAGCCGAAAGCCGAGGGTGAAAATTGAAGCCGAAAGCCGGAGGGGCGAAAATTGTAGGCGGAAGCCGGAGGGGTGAACCCCGCGCCGCGCGTCCGCCGGTTGAAAGGCGCGTCATTTTATCATTCGCCTGGCCTCTGTTGCCGCGCCGATTATTCCCGCGCCATTCTGAAGCTTTGCCATAACAAGGTCGGTGTCCACCTCGATATATTGCAGGAATTTTTCGCTTTTTGACGATATGCCGCCCCCGAGTATTATCAAATCGGGCCAGAAGAGCGCGTGGACGTATTGCAGATATTTGTTGAAGCGCTGCGCCCATTGTTTCCATTGCAAATCGCGGGATTTGCGCACGGCGTCGGAACATATTTTTTCGGCGCTGATATTTTTCTTCGTGGCCTTATCGCGCATTTTTAGGTGGCCCAATTCGAGATTCGGCACCAGCGTTCCGTTCGTGAACATCGCCGTTCCTATTCCGGTGCCGACCGTCAGCATAAGCACGACCCCCTTTTGCGACACCCCCGCCCCGAAATTCATTTCCGCGATTCCCGCGGCGTCCGCATCGTTTATAATCCACGTGTCGCAGCCGCAGGCGCGGCCTATCTCCTCCGCCAGATTGACTCCGATGAAATTCTTTCCGCCCAAGTTTGCCGCAGTCTCTATTATCTGCGCCCTGATTACGCCCGGGAATCCGCAGCCGACGATTCCCTTCCAGGCGAATCTTGACGTTATCTCCCCTATGGCGTTTAGAAGGTTTTTGAGCGTGTGCGGAGTGGGGGTGGGTATTCTGATTCTCTCGCTAACCAACTCCCCCTTTCGCGTATCGACCAGCGCGCCCTTGACGCCGGAACCGCCTATGTCTATTCCAAGAACCGTGTGCTTATTCATCGCGTTTTGATTTTGAGTTTTGAAGCTGTAAAGTTTTGGCGCGCCCGCCGGCGGACGGTACGTCGCATCATAAATTTTTTGTCACATCATGAATTTTATCAGGGCGAATCCCAGTATGAGCAATATGAAAAACGCCGTGGCCAATGCGTTGAAATATTTTTCTATGAAGCCGCGCGCCCTCTCGCCGACGAAATAGATTATGAGCGCCACCGCAAAGAACCGCCCTCCGCGTCCGGCTATGGAGGCGACGACCAGGTCCATTATGGATACGTCGAATACGCCCGCGGCTATTGTGAATATTTTGTACGGAATGGGGGTCAGCGCGGCGCCGAATATGGCCATGAATGCGTTGTCCTGATAGAGCTTGCTCACGTATTCAAATCCCTCGCGGGAGAATCCGGGAACGTAGTTGAAGAAAAAGTCGCCGATGCTGTTCCAGGCCAGATGCCCTATCAGCCAGCCGAACACTCCGCCGAGAACGGAGGTTATCGTGCAAAGCAGCGCGAAGTACCACCACTTTTTCGGCCTGCCGAAGACGAGGGGTATCAGAAGGACGTCGGGGGGAATCGGGAAAAACGACGATTCGGTGAACGACAAAATCCCGAGCGCCCAGGGACCCTGCGGCTTGTCCGCCCACGATATTGTCCAGTTGTACAGCCGCTTTAGAAAATTCTCTTTGGCCGGCGGCTTTTCCTTTGTGGAAGTGTCTTTTTGAGTTGTCATTTTGTTGAATTACATTTCTCCGATAGGAGGGCGCGCGGGCGTGGGACGCGCGTTCGCGCCGGGGGAGTAAAATTTTATAGTTGAGATTGTGGGAGGGCAGGCGAACCTGGCGGGTATGCGGCTCGTACCGAGGCCGCGCGTGGTATATAAATAGGAGCCTCCCATTTCCGACAGCCCGTCGGCGTAGTTTCTGCCGAGCTTGCAGTTTGAAAAAATCGGGCGGCAGTATGGAAACCTTATCTGCCCGCCGTGGGTGTGCCCGGCAAGAATTATTACGGGACGTCCCGAGAGAACCGTCGCGCCGTCGGGGGAATGCGACAACGCGATTATCGGAATGTCCTCCGGGATTTTCGACATGGCGCGGTTTGCCCTCCCGCTCGTCTGCGGAGTGTCTATCGCCCCGTAAACGGCGAAGTTGCCGCGCGGCGTGCTTATTATTCTTGCATTGTTGCGCAACACCACCGCGCCCGCCTTTTCAAGCATGGCCCCGACCTCCTTGGCCGCATTGTAGTTTAGGTCGTGATTTCCGAAAATCGCATACATTCCGTACGGCGGGCGTATTTCCGAAAGGATTGCGGCCAGCTCGTCCAAATTCATGACGTTTCGCGGTGGCGTGTTCGGGCGCATGGCCTGATTGATGTAGTCGCCCAACAGGAATACGACGTCGGGCTTTTCGGCCTTTATGGCGTCGACGGCGCGCTTGATTCTCTCCTTTTCGCCGAAATATTTTCCCGCGTGAAAATCCGCCGCCACTACGACCTTGAGGCCGTCGAGGCTCTTCGGCCATTTTTCGGATACTATTGAGACGTCGTCGCGCAGCAGAATGAAATTCGGCTCTATGACAAACGCCCAGATTATGACGAGAGCCGCCGCGATAATCAGAAAAATTACTATGTATGTCCGCATACAAATCCGATGGGGGTTGAATAGGAAATGGGATATTATCGTTTCAATCAAAGAACAAAATGGCGGCCTTTGCGATATTTTTCTTGCAATGGCAGAAAATATATTTTGACTTGCCGACTTAAACCATTGGAGAGGTGGCAGAGTGGTCGAATGCGCTGGTTTGCTAAACCGGTGTAGGGACTAATACCCCTACCGTGGGTTCAAATCCCATCCTCTCCGCGGTTTGAGTTTACGGCCCTCCCGCAAGGGGAACGCTTAATTTGGGGATATAGCTCAGTTGGTTAGAGCATCTGCATCACACGCAGGGGGTCCTCGGTTCGAGTCCGAGTATCCCCACCATTTGGCGAAGAGGCGAACCGCGTTAAACAGAACGGTTCGCTTTTTTGCATTTTAAAGGCGATTAATTATTTCGTTCTACGTCAAAGATTGGGTCAACACCAAAGAGAGTGGATTTTAATGAAAGACGCCGCATAGAACCAAGACCCTCAATCTGTAATTTTCGGGTCAACACCAAAGAGAGTGGATTTTAATGAAAGACGCCGCATAGAACCAAGACCCTCAATCTGTAATTTTCGAAGTTTCGATAACCGTAAGCCATTCGTTGTATCAGTTTCATTTTCCTGTGGAAGCCTTCGGTTATTCCGTTGTTTTTTGTAAATCTCCACATTCGGATTATCGGCGCAAACCAGTCGCTTATCGTCTCTGCTAG
>CALXMX010000018.1 GCA_944389575.1 uncultured Opitutales bacterium | reverse complement strand
CAGGCTTCGCGCCACGAACGCACAAGCCCCTCCATTTGCTCCGCGAAGCACTGCGCGGACGGCTGCTCCGCGTCGGATTCGCCCTGGTACCACAGCACTCCGCGCACCGTGTATCCGGCTATCGGCTTGACGTGCGGGTCGAATATCGAACTCGGCGTGTATTGGAGCGCGCACGAGGAGCGCGGGGAAGGGGTGTCTCTCCAGTGTATCGGCTTTGCGGGGCGCTTGGCGGCGATGTCCGCCTTCCTCTGCTCAACTTTTGCCTTGTGGGCGGCGAGCGCCTTTTTGTAGTCGTAGCCGACCATGGACTTGTCCCAGTCCTCGCAGTATTTTTTGAGGTAGGGAATTTTCTCCATGGAGCTTCTCGGCATAAACGCCATCATCGCCGCCCCGCCCATGGTCTTTTGTATGAATCCGACGGGAATGTCTCCCAAATCCTTTCGCAGGAGCTTCCCGAAATGGAAGCCGAGGACGCTCAGCTTCTTTGCGTTTTCCGGCGTCAGGCGCGCCCACGTCCCGCGGGCGATTCGTATATTCGGGTCGTCGGCGGCCGCGAGAATGTTTTCGGCGTCGAAGTGTTTTTTCCCGTATCCGTTGACGGTGTATTCCATGTTGCTTTGGCCGGCGAGAACCCACACCTCGCCGACCGCCACGTCGGAAAATTTCTTTTGCGGCCTTCCGTTTTCCGACACGGACAATTCAGCCCCCTTCGAGTCGGCTTCAAACGGGCCGAGAAATAGAGACCACTCTCCGCTTTCGCCTGCGCGCGCGGATTTTTTGTCTCCCAAAAATTCCGCCTCAACCAGCGCTCCGGGCGAGGCCTTTCCCCATATTTTTACCGGCTTCTGGCGCTGGAGCACCATGTGGTCGGAGAATATTTGCGGCATTGAAACCGCCGCCTCAGCCGCGTACGCGGCGAGGGCGGACAGCAACAGGAGGCTCGGAATTTTCGAAATCGGGCGCATGGTTAATCGCTTTGCTTTTCAATCATTGAGGGGAATACGGGCATGTCGTCCGCCAGCCACAGGCACACGTCGTCGCTTTCGACGACGTTGTTCCAGAGATAGCGCACGCCCTCTATTTCAGAGTTGTCGTTGGTGTGAAGCACGATTTTGTCGCCCTCCAATTCGGCGAACGGCGCCTTTATCCATTTGCCCTTGCTCTTGACTTCAAATCCGCGCGGCGTCCCCTTGCATGTGAATTTGCGCCCCGCGTTCGCTCCGCCGAAGCCGACCTTTGCGCAGTCGCCCTTAAATTCGGCGGTGTCGAAGGCGGCGAAGTTGTCGGGTATTTTGTCGTTTCCATAAGTATTGCGCCACGCGCAGAGCCAGAGGCGCTTGCCGACGTCGGTCTTGTTGCGCGGGTGTATGTCCTTTTTGGCCCCGATGTCCATTATGTTTACGATGTAGCAGCCGGGAATGCTTTGCGCCGAGCGGCATTGGGCCAAGCGCGTTTCGGGCCACTTCCAGCCGGTTTGAAAGCTCGTCAGCATGACTTGGTAGAACCCGAGGGACTGGTCGTTCCACGCCTTGCGCCACGCGGGAACGAGCGTTTTCATCTGCTCCTCAAACTCCGCGAGGCTGTCTCCGAAAGAATCCGACTCCCCCTGGTACCATAGTATTCCGCGTATCGCGAATCCCGCAATCGGGGCTATGCGCGCGTTGTAGAGCCCCGACGGCATTCCCTGCGCGTTGCGGCAGGAAATCGGATTCGGCTTTTTGGGAGGCCACACCTTTTTGCCCGCGGCTTTATCCGCCTTGAATTTTTCCATGTTGGCTTCGTACTTTTTCATGGCGGCGTCATAGTCGTATTCGGCCATGGCGATTTTGTATTTTTCAAGGTCGCGCTTCAGGTAGGGGACCTTTTCCATTTCGCCCTCCGGTATCCACGCGCGCATCGCGCTGCCGCCGAGCGACGTGTTGATAATCCCGACGGGAACGCCCAGATTCTTTTGCAGAAATTCCGCGAAGTAGAACCCGACCCCGCTGTATCCGGCGATTGATTCCGGAGTGGTTTCGCGCCACGGAGTCTTGTCTTTTGCCCCGCCGGAGGCGATGTCTATGTTTGTCAGATGCGAGCCGCTCTCTATGTTTTTCTGCGGTTCGGCGGTAAAGCCTATTATTTTCATTTCGCGCATCGCAGGATAATTCGCGCGCGACTTGGCCTTTTCGTAGTCTGTTGTCAGCCTCAGCGGCCATTCCATGTTGCTTTGCCCGCTTAGCAGCCAGACTTCGCCCACGAGCACGTTGGGAAGAGTGATATCGCTCTTGGGGTTTCCGGCCTTCCCGTTTTCCAGCACGCGCAGGTCGGCCCCCTTGTCGGAGGCCTTCATCGGGTCGAGCGTGACGACCCAGTTGCCGTCGGCGTCGGCCTTGGCGGATTTTTTCTGTCCTGCGAACGATATTTCAATTTTCGCGTTCGCGTCTGAAGTTCCCCATATCTTTACGGGCTTTTCGCGCTGAAGCACCATATTCGCATTGAAAAACGACGGCATCCAGATGTCCGCGCCCGCCGAGTATGCGGCAAGCGCCGCGACTGTCGCCAATAGATGTTTAAGTCTCATGATATTTTCCTTTGGTTATTCCTGAAATTCAAACGAGAAGGCCGGCTCGCCGTCCGCGTTGCGCAGCCAGACCAGCGGCTTCGGATAGGCGCCCCGCAGGTATCTGACCCCGGTTATACGGCTCCCGCCGGGGGCCGACAGTCCGATTTTTGAATCGCCCGTTATTTTTATCTCAGCGGGCTGCACCCAGCGGCCGTCGGCGGTTTTAATTTCAAATCCCCGCGGACGTCCGTCCCCCGATAGGCCGCGGCTCCCGGTTTCAAATTCGACTTCCGCGCCGCCGCCGTCGAATTTTGCCGACTTGAATATCGGGCCGTACGGATACCGCGCGCCTTTGAGTTTGTAGACGTCGTACAGGGCTATCGCCTCGAGCCTGCGCGCGATTGGCGCCTTGTCTTTCGGGTGAATGTCGTCCTTCTCGCCCGTGTCTATGGCATTGGCCAAACCCATGTGCGGCACCTTTTGGAAAGCCTCGAACTGCAAGTCGCGCTTGCGCGACCAGTCGGATTTGTACGACGGCATTTGAACGACCAAAAACGGCATTTCCGGATTTTTGAAGGTCGCCCTCCAAACGGCTATCATTTTTGAAAGCTTGACGTCGAAGCCCTGCGTTCCGTCGTTTTCGCCCTGGTACCAGAGCACTCCGCGCGCCGCGAATTTCGATATGGGGGCGATCTTTGCGTTGAAGAGGTAGGCCGGGCTTTGATAATAGCGAAGCGGCGTGTTGAATGTCGGCTTGTACGGGCGTTTCGGGCGCGCTCCCGATTTATCTTTCTTCCACTGCGACTCCGCCTTTTCCCATTCCGGCATGAGTTTTTCGCTCCAGTTTTTGAGCGCCTTTTCGTAGTCGTATTCCGCCGCGAGCTTGCCGAATTTTTCGGACTCCCTCTTCCAACCCGGATATTCCGCAAAGCTTTCCTTCGGCACCCAGCATATCATGGAGCTTCCGCCGAGCGCGGTGTCTATCAGCCCGACCGGGACGCCCAAATCTTTCTGGAGCCGCTCTGCGAAGAGCCAGCCTATCGCGCTAAATTCGCTCACGCACTTGGCGTCGGCGGCGCGCCACTTGCTCGAACCTTTGGGTATGTCGAATTGCGGTTCGGGCATTCCCGCGTATCCGGTCATTTTTATCTCCCTGACGAGCGGATTGTCCGCGCGGCTTTTTATTTCAGAGAGTTCCTTTTTCTCCAGTTGTCCCACGCCGAACTGCATGTTGCTTTGCCCCGAGGTAATCCACACTTCGCCGACCAGCACGTTGGAAAATTTCAGGCTGCCGCCGCCGTCTTGGCGCACAGTCAGCGTCTTTCCCTTCGCGTCGGCCTTCATGGGGGGAAGGGTGGCGAGCCAGTCGCCGCCGGCATCGGCCTTGGCGCGTACCGTTTGTCCGGCAAATTCCACCTCGATTTCTGCTCCCGCGTCGGCTTTTCCCCACACGTTTGCGGGAATTTCTCTTTGTATTACCATGTTGTCCGAAAATACGGACGGCATGCGCAGCTGCGCGAGGGCGCAGGCGGGCGCCGCCATTGCGAGCCATGCGAGGCTTATTTTGCTTATTTTTAAAATGTCCATTGGATCCTATCTTTCGTTTATGAAGGGGAAGGCCGGCAGGCCGTCTTCGTTGAACAGCCATATGTCCGCGCCGCACCAATTCGACCACAGGTAGCGCACGCCGCTTATTTTTTCGTCCGCGGTCGGCGGGCGGACGAATACGATGTTGCCGCGGATTTCCGCGCGCGCCTTTTTCCACGAGTCTCCGATTTTTACTTCAAATCCGCGCGGGGCGCCGCGCCCGGCGAGCTTCTTGCCGTCGAGCCTGAATTGTATTTCCGCGCCGTCCTCCTTGTACGATACCAGCGACGGTTTGGGATACGATCCCTTTGCCTCCTTCCTCCCGTAGAGCTTTTTCAGCGCCGAGTTTGCCAGCCTCTCTCCCGCTTCCGCCTTTCGCTTGGGGCGGATATTTTCGCGCTCGCCGAGGTCTATCGTGTTTACGATGGACGCGTTCGGAAGGCTTTCGCAGGCCAGGAACTGCTTCCACCTGGCGGAGGGCCAGTCGAATTTGTTTTCAAATCCGGAGAGCTGGGCGCAGACGAAAAATAGGGATTCGTCGCCCCACGCCTTGCGCCACGACGAAATGAGCGCGGGGTAGGCGGCTTCAAAGGCCTCCGCATGTTTCAGCTCCATGGCGTCCGCCTCCCCAAACCAAATGACGGCCCCGCGCGCGGCGTATCCGGCTATCGGGGCGACCCTCGCGTTGTAGAGGGCGCTGAGAGCCGCTTTGTTCGCCTTGCGCGCCTCCGGCGCTTTTTGCTTCGCATTTTTCGAGTTTTGCCCTTGCTCGGCGGAATTTTGCCCCTCGGTTTTCTGCGCGATTTTTTGCGCGCTTTGGCGCGCGTCCGCATTCGGCTGCGCCGCATTGGCGGAGGCCGGGGAAGCTTTTGGATTCGCCTTGGCCGCGGAAGTTTTCGCATTTGCGCCCGCCGCGGAATGCGCCGCGCGCGGAGCCGCCGTTGGCGTCTGCGCGCTGTCATCTCCCTTTGCCAGCTCCGCCTTTGGAATCCATGCGCCGGTCGCGGCGGAGTCGTCCGAAAGCTGAATCAGGCCGACGGGAACCTTCATCGCCTTTTTCAGCGCGACTGCGAAATTCATTCCGGCCGCGCTTGAATATTCCGCAGTTTCGCGGCCGGCCTTGCTCCATGCGCGCGGGTTTTTTATGTCAGCCTGGGGGGAGTCCGCCGCGCCGCCTATCTTTATTATTCTTATGGCCTCCGATGCGTATTCGTCCGCGGATTTTTTGTATTCGGCCGAGTCTGCGAGGGGCATTTCCATATTGCATTGCCCCGCCGCAATCCAGACTTCGCCGACGAGCACGTCCGAAAATTTCAGCGCGTTTTTCCCGTTTTGGCTCACCAGCATTTCCGCGGGTTTTGAGCTTGCCTCCATCGCGTCCAAATACAGCGACCACCTCCCGTCGGCCCCCGCGATTGCGGCCTTTGTGCGACCCCCGAATGAGACTTCGACTTTCGAGCCGGGAATGGAAACGCCCCAGATTTTTACGGGTTTTTGCCTCTGAAGGACCATTCCGTCGCCGAAAATTTTTGGCATGCGGACTTGTGCGCTCCCCCCCGGCGCAAATGAAATCGCGGCGCAAGTTACCAGAAAAACTGCGAGTATGCGTAGAAACGGCATCGGTTAAAACTCCCCCTAAAAAATTTTATCGACCCTTTAAACGGCCGGCGGAACTTTTGTCAAAAATCCCTTTCATAAGAATCGGTAGAAGATAATCGCCCGCCCGCGGGCAGTCAAACATTTTTGCTTGCGGCGGGGCGCATTTGCCGCCCGGAACGCGCTTTGGAAGGCGCCATAAATTGTCTTGCGAATTTCGGGCGGGCGCGCCATATAATATTGCATGATGCAAAACGGGAAAGAAAAAAGGAATCCGCGCAATTTCGCAAACGATGTTTTGCACCGCGGCTTCGGCTCCGCGCGCGACCGCGTTTTCAGTGGGGCGAAGCCCTCCAGCAAGACGCCGGCTGCAAAAATGCGTTCGATAATCGGGTACATAATCGCGGCGGTGTTCATTTTTGGGACGGTAGCTCTGCTCTTTACGCTGCTGTCCGAGGCGGGGCGGTATGCCGATACTCTCGGCGAGCGCAGCGCCGCTCGGAGCGCGCCGAAGGAGAGCCCGCAGGTGATATTTACGCCGGCGGGAACGAAGGCCGTTGTCGGCGAAGACGGAAATCTCACGATTCGCCGCCAAACTCCGCCTCCGGATTCCGAAGCCGCCAAAGCCGGGGCGTCCGTCCCGCCGAATGTATCCATTCCCGCCAAGTAATGCGAGCGGACGAATTGTTGGTGCGGGCAGGGCTGGCCCCGAGCAGGGCGAAGGCGCGCGCCCTGATTGAGGAGGGCAAGGTCTTTTACCTCTCAAAGCCCGTGGACAAGCCGTCGCGCTCGATTCCGGAGGGCGCGAGTCTGGAGGTGGACGCGGATTGCGCGTCGCTTCGCTTTGTGTCGAGGGCGGGGTTGAAGCTGGAGGCCTTTCTCGAGCGTTTCGGCGTCGGAGTGGATGGGGTGCGCGCGCTGGACGTGGGCGCGTCAACCGGCGGATTTACGGATTGCCTGCTGTCGCGCGGGGCGGCGGAGTGCGTGTGCGTAGATGTCGGGCACGGGCAGCTTTCGTCAAAGCTTGCGGCGGATTCCCGGGTCTCGAATATGGAGGGCACCGACGTGCGCTCTCTGACTCCGGCTTTGTTCGGCGGGCGGCCGTTTGATTTCGCCTGCGCGGACTTGTCTTTCATATCGCTGACAAAGGCCTTGCCGGCCATAATGCCGCTGGTGGGGGACGGCGCGCCCGTGGTGTGCCTGGTAAAGCCGCAGTTTGAGGCGGATCCCGCGCTCATGCGCAAATGCGCCGGAGTATTGCGCGACCCCGCCGCGCGCCGCGCGGCTCTCGAAAAGGTTGAGGATTTCTTCTCCGAAAATTTTCCCTCCGCAACCCCGATCGGCTCTATGCCCTCTCCGATTCTCGGCGGCGACGGCAATGCGGAGTTTCTGATAGGATACAGAAAATAAACCGTTTTTTTGCGCTTTCTGCGGCGTTTCCGCCTTTTTATATGTTGACAAAAAAAGCGTCCGCCGCTTGTATTCGTAAATTCAAATTAATTTAAGGACGTAATGCTGAACTTCTCAGAGCAATGCATGGACATGGCCCAATCGATATTGGGCAAAAACATCGGGGCAATCGACGACAGGGGTTATATAGTTCCCGTCGAAAACGAAGAGGGGCTAGACTGCGAACCCGGACACGCCGCCATGGCGCTCGGCGAGTTTTACCGCGCCACGGGCAGGTCGGAGATTGACGGCTACGATACGGTCGATTTGTGCGCGCGCTGCATAAGGGCGCAGACGAACATGGAGGAATATACGGAGGACGGCCTCGCGTATTCGTCGCTCGGCCTTCTTTCGTTCGGGCCGTCTAAGGAGCGCAATCCCGTATGGGAGAAGCTCGACGAGGAAACTCAAAAAAATTTGGACAAGCGCCTCCTTACCAGAACTGATTATAGCGACTATTTTCAAATCTTCAACATAGCAAAGGCCGTGGCGCGCTTCAGCATGGGTCTTAGCAAAAAGGACGAAACGGGCAAGCTGGTTGACAAATTCTTGGAGCGCATTCAGCAGACTTCGACCGGGCACTATTTCGACGACAAGCCCGCGAGCGGTTTGGACGGCGTATTCGACATACGCGGGGTCGTCAGTTTTGTGTTTATCCGCCAGTCGCTGCAGCTTCATGCGAACATGCATTTGCGCGACAGAAAGATTCCAAGCCTGCGCACGTTCGCCGAAAAATACCTGCGCCTCCTTCCTGACATCGTGCGTTCCGACGGCCTCGGCTGGGCGTTCGGCCGCAACATCGGCGCGTACGGGCAGATGCACTGCATTTCCATGATTCTTCAGGCCTTGCGCGACAACTGGATTGCGGAGGACAAAATGCCCGAATACATGGACATTCTCCGCAGGTTGTTCCAGTTTTTCTTCATGACGTATCTCGACCAGGAGAACGGATACCTCGTCATACGCGACGCCGAAAGAACGTCGGCAAAAGCCAACACCACGCGCATGGCGAATTTCGACGCTGCGCGCTACCTGTGCCAGTGGGCCCGCTTGGCAAAGACCGTGGGCCGCCCGATGTTGCAGCAGAAAGTTTCGGCCCCGAAGTCGTACGGCAAATACGTTTCATTCGACAGGTCGAACAGGAAGGAGCAGGGGCTGTTTGTGTATATGAACGGCCAGACCGGCCTGCATGTGCACCTTCCGCTGATTGCGCCCGGCGCGCGCAACGATTCGTCGTCGCTGGCGTTTCCCCACATGCCCGGCGTGTTCGACTGGCCGGCCGACAGATATTTGCCCATAATCGTTCCGGAGCTCACATTCGGCGGCAAAAAAACCACGCCCTCGTTTTACGGGAGGCGCTGCACGACCGGTTTGGGGCTGCGCAATTCGTTCTTCTTCCGCTATGAGCAGCCGGATCTCATATCCGTTGACGGCGAAATTCTCAAGGGAATCGGCTCGTGCAAAGTGTCGTGGTCGTTTTCCGAAAACAAAATGGTGGGGGATTTCATATATTCGGTAAATTCCCAGACCTCGTTGGATTCGATGAGAATCGTCGTAGCGGTGGGGGCGCCGCATTCGGAATTTCGCGTGCCGCTCACTCTGGCCATCGGCGAAAACGGCCAGGGCGTCGGCATTGAGAAGGACGACTTCCAGGGAAATTGGTTAGATACGGAAGTTGTCTCCAACAATCCCGAATACCGCACCTATTGGGGCAAAATACATTATCTGCAAGTCTATGCCCGAGAGCGCCCCATGGTAATGCGGCCGGGCG
>CALXMX010000017.1 GCA_944389575.1 uncultured Opitutales bacterium | reverse complement strand
TAATACACTACGGTATAGTCGTAATGCAAATAGCGTGTTTTCAATTTCCTAGGCGGATATATTCTTATTTTTGAGCTCATAATCTGACGTCTTATCTATAAGCGTTCAGATTTTGGAAATTTAAAGTAAAATTTTTCAGAAAAAGGCAATTTTTGGCATTAACTGCCGCCGCAAAATGCCTCGGTATACGGGGAAGCCTATACCTTCAAAATAGCGGGTAAAACTGCACAAAAGTTGCGAATTTTGCCAAATCCGTCACGATTTGGCATTTTGTGACATACAAATTTCCGTAAGTTGCTGTTTTTAATGCGGATTTTTTCAAGAACTTGTCAGAATTTGGTAAATTCGGGTTCCTGAGAAGGTTATTTTTGCCAAAAATAGGGGTTTTTTCTGCACAATATTGTAAACGTCTAATCGGATATTTTTACCTTAGGATAATTTCCGTTAGTGCATATCAATCAGTAAATACCGACTCAAAAATACTAAAATAGAAATAGGTAGTGAACTAAATTTTGACCCCCAAAAAGCCCAAATTTCGAGAACATCCATATAATTAGACATAATATATATTGTGCGACAAATCGCAATGGGGCTAGAAACATAGTTATTTTCAGGTATTATATTGAATTACAAGTGGTTTTTCTGTTTCTCCTTCCCTCTGAAATAAGCGGGACTATTGTCGCCGTCATAACTGCCTTTGGGATATTTGTGGGATTTTGCTTCGTCCTTCTTTTGATAAACGGTTTTATAAAGCATACTACGGTCAAGGGCGGATATTCTTTTGATGACGTTTTGAACGGACGGGATTAAAATATCCCTGCTTTCCTCAATTCGGCGTCGAGTCGGTTGGGGGATTTTTTATTGATAAGAGTCCGCCTGTGCGTTGAAGGTTGCGAGTTTATTGAACGCGTGCTGGCAATTCGCCGCGCGGGCGGCAATGGGAAACGGCGAATTGGTATATTGACGAAGGCAGCTTTCACTGTTTGACGCATAGACGGAATTGTCGCCTTCAAGTCCCCGATATATTTTCCGTTTTCTGTTATGCTCGATTGAAGGTTCTATATTCCGAGCGCCCAAAATATAAATTTTGGGCACATGCGGCATAAATGAAATAGGAATGGGAGTCTCCTCCCATTCCTATGAATTTTGTATACTCTAATAACTATGTTTAATATAAGGCGTAAAACTAAAATAGACTTAAATCTATTTTATGTATTAACTGAATAAATATATTTTCAATTGATTTTCAATATAATTTTACAAAAATTTTTACCTCTTCCCAAATTTTCTTGTGCTCTACCGATATTTTAAGAGTTGTATCTGTTTTACATTATGATTAACAAATAATTATCGAACTCTATCAATACCAAGTGCGAAAATTTCTCCGTTTTTTACGGTGAAGCAAACTATAAATTGGCATATATGAATCGCATTAGATTTGTATACGGCGAACAGCAGCATCTCCACTGCGGGATCGCCGAAGCCAAAGTCGTCCTTTTATTGCCGTGCGCATAGGGTAGTTGCCGCGCATGATAAAAAGTAGAGCGCGGCGCCATAGCGCGCAAAAAAGTACCTTTCCGCGTTTCGACCTCCTCCTTTCCCGGTTTTCCGGGTTAATAATTCCCCCTCCAATAATCCCAATATCGGGCGCAAAAGTTAATTTCGTTTATGCTTAAAACAATCGAAAAAAGTTTTCCTGCGGCGCATCGCGCGCCATATAGAAAAACGAAAAAATCGCCGCCATTTATACCAGGCCAAATCAGGCAAAAGCTCATTCTAATTCAAAAAGTAAATTTTTTGCCGAGAGAAAAAGACTGTCTTCCCGGATTGCCACTTCACCCCGATATTCGCCATTGCGGCGCGCCTGCCCAAATTCCCATTTGCGGATTCCATTTTACGGACAACTTCTTAGTTGCGAATCGAATTTTACTTTTCAACGCGCGCATAATAACTTAGAAACAGACGGCATTATGCAATACGCGGAAATTAGACGTAAGGATAGGATTTGGAATTTAGAGGAGGCCGATGATCTGTTGACGAATGCGGAGTACGGCGTTTTGTCGTTTTCCGACGAAAATTCGGGCTACGGCATTCCGATAAGCTATGCGCGCGAAGGCCGGAAGCTCTATTTTCATTGCGCCCCCGACGGCAGAAAACTTAACGCGTTAAAAAATTGCGCAAACGTGTCGTTCGTTGTGGTCGGCAAAACGAGAGTACGGCCGAGCGAATTTACGACCTCATATCAAAGCGTCATGGCGCAGGGGGAAATCAAACAGATTTTCGATGAAAATGAAAAGCGCAAGGCGCTGCGCATGTTGTTGAAAAAATATTCAAAGGGCTTTGAGGAGGTTGGCGAAAAATACATAGACGCATCTATTGGAAGAACGGCTGTTTTGCGCCTCGACATAGAACACGTATCAGCAAAAGCTAAGGGCGAGAAAAAGCTGCAAAAATAAAATTTTATAGCCGTGCGGCGCGCTTCAAATTCTCTTGTCGCCTTGTTTTTTATACGCAAAAGCTTTATTTTTTTCGCCGCATTGCGAAGTTAAAATATTGCGCGTCACCGCGCACCCTACCCCGCCGTCTTCCAAGTACCAACCAAACCTAAATAAAAAACGCGGCGGGCGCAAACTTTAAACGCCGCGCCAAACGGCATAAAAACGGCTAAAAACGACATAAAAAAGCGCAGACAAAAAGCGCAGGAATAAAGGTTCCCGCGCAAATTTGTCCGCAACTTTTTAGCACCCCCACTGGCGCTTCTTATGCCTATTGAGCTTGGCGCGCTTTGAGCGCTTGTGCTTGTTCATCTTGAGGCGTCTCTTTTTCTTTAAGTTGCTCACAATCGTCCTTTCTGAAGTTAAAATTATTAAAAATATCCCATGCGTATCTCCGATAATCGCCGCAATTGCAAGAAAAAACATTGCGAAATTTTTTATTGCCAAAAATTTTGCCGATTTTCCTTCCCGGCGATATGGAAAAAATCTTCGCCGTCCGGCGCTTTTTTTCTTGGTGAAAACGAATGCGATATGCAAAAATATATGCAAAAATAAAAATTTCAACCGGGGAAAAATAAAAATGCGCAAAAGATTATTCGGCGCGGCGGTCGCCGCGATTTTGACAGTTTTCATGTCGGCATGCGGCGGCGGACAAGGGAGAATTTCAGGCGAGGTTCATGAGGCCGACATCGTCGTGTACGGCGGAACCAGCGGGGCGGTCGCGGCGGCCGTCCAGGCGGCGCGGGAGGGAAAGAGCGTGCTTCTTGTCTCCCCCGACCTCCATTTGGGAGCCATGAGCAGCGCCGGATTGGGCTATACCGACGCCGGGAAAGCGCACGTCATCGGCGGAATCTCAAGGGAGTTTTACCATCGCATATGGAAGGAGTATCAAAACCCGGGCGCATGGAATTGGGTAAAGCGCGAGGACGACGTTCTGAAGGGACAACAGACAAAAGCCATAAACGACGAAGACCAAACCATGTGGATATTCGAGCCCAAGGTGGCCGAACGCGTGTTTGACAACTGGATTGCCGACGAAAAAAACGTACGTTTGTTCAGGGGAAAACTTTTGGACAGGGACGGCGGGGTCGAAAAGAGCGGCGCGCAGATCGTCTCAATAAGGACGCTGGACGGCGCGCAATTTCGCGCAAAGGTGTTTATAGACGCGACGTTTGAGGGCGATCTAATGGCCGCGTCCGGCTGCACGTACAGCGTTGGGCGCGAATCGAATTCGACGTACGGGGAAAAATGGAACGGCGTGCAAACGGGAGTCCTCCACCACGACCACTTTTTCAGAAAGAACGTTTCGCCCTACCGCGTTGAAGGCGACCCCAATAGCGGCTTAATAAAGCATGTCAGCCCGGATTACCCCGGCGACAAGGGCGCGGGCGACGGCAAAATACAGGCCTACTGTTTCAGGCTGTGCATGACCGACGTTCCGGAAAACCGCCGCCCCTTCCCCAAGCCCGACAACTACAATCCCGACGACTACATTCTCGCCCTGCGCTACTGGGACGCCGAGGGTCGGACCGACATCATAAAGCCCGACAGAATGCCCAACGGCAAGACCGACACAAACAATAAGTCGGCTTTCAGCTTTGACTTTATCGGCGGCAACTACGAATATCCCGAGGCGTCTTATTCGGAGCGCGCCAAGATTGTCAAGGCCCACGCCGACTACCAGCGCGGCTTTCTTTATTTCCTCGCAAACGATCCGCGGGTCGCCCCCGAGCTGCGCAAGATTTTCAACACCTACGGACTGGCGAAAGACGAGTTCACCGACACCGACAACTGGCCCTTCTGCCTCTACATAAGGGAGGCGCGGCGCATGGTCGGCGAATACGTCATGACCGAGCGCGACTGCCTTTCCGAAACCGACACTCCCAATTCCATAGGAATGGGCTCCTACACGCTCGATTCCCACAACGTGCAGCGTTACGTAAAACCGGACGGGTTTGTCCAAAACGAGGGGGATATCGGCGTGCATGTGAAACGCCCGTACAAAATTTCATACGGCTCCATAGTGCCGAAGCGCTCCGAAGTTTCAAATCTGCTCGTGCCGGTCGCCTGTTCCGCCTCGCACATCGCGTACGGCTCCATACGCATGGAGCCCGTGTTCATGATTCTCGGCCACTCGGCGGCTACGGCGGCGGCGCAGGCGATAGACTCGAATTGCGGCGTGCAGGATATCGACTATTCAAAGCTTCGCGCAAAACTGCTGGCGGACGGCCAAATACTCGAGGCTTCCCAAGCCATGAAAGCGCGCTGATTTGAAAGCTCGCCGATTCCCCTGTAAAATGCGGCGCGCTTATTCGCGCGGAATTTGAACGCCGCGCATTTTCGCCAATCGGGCTTCGGTCGCGTTTGTTTGCGCGGCGAAAATTGCGGCTTCGTCGTTTTTTGCGGAGAGGCGAAAGTTCGCAATTTTAAATTTAATTTGCGGCTTATTCGCGGATTAAATTTTCCGATAAAATCAATCGGTGAGATTTTTTTCATTCGGCGGTTCCCGATTGCGGAACCGCTTTTTTGCGTCTAAAGCGCCGGCGCTCAAAGCAGGAGAAATGGGCGCGTTTTTTTTAAGTTGTCAAAGGCGGCGCAAAGTTTAATGCTTGCTACAGATATTTTTTATCGGAGGAATTTCAATATCATGGAAAATCAGGAACACACAAAAATCAACGGAATTAAAAGGCCCGTCGTACTTGTAATCCGCGACGGCTGGGGCGAAAATCACGACGCCTCGCTCGACCGCTACAATGCGATAAAGCTCGCGGACGCCCCATTCTGCAAGGGGCTCGCCGCCGAATGGCCCCGCACGGAAATCGCGGCTTGCGGATTGAGCGTCGGCCTGCCGGAGGGCATAATGGGAAACAGCGAAGTCGGCCATCAAAACATCGGGGCCGGACGCATAGTCGATCAGGAAATCGTCAGAATCGACAAGGGATTTGCAACCGGTTCCGTCCTTCAAAGCCCCGTACTTCAAGAGGTGTTCAAGAAGCTTGACGGCGGCGGCGCCCTGCACTTGTTCGGGCTTTGCAGCGACGCCGGCGTACATTCCATGCTCCGCCACCTCTATTCTATCCTGAAAATCTGCGCCGACAAGAAGTACGGCAAAGTTTTCTTGCACGCCTTTACCGACGGACGCGACACTCCCCCGACCAGCGGCTTGGATTTCATCAGGCAGGTTGAGTCTGAAATGAAGAAATACGGCGTGGGAAAAGTCGCCTCCGTAATCGGGCGCTACTGGGCAATGGACCGCGATAAGCGGTGGGACCGCGTGGAGAGCGCCTACGATTGCCTCGTCGGAGTCAAGACCGCGGCCCGCGCGGACAATGCGGAGGCCGCGTTCAAAAACTACTACGAACACCCCGCGTCGGACAACATGCAGGGAGACGAATTCATACTCCCCACATGGATTGAGGAGAACGGCAAGCCTATCGGCAGGGTTTCCGACGGCGACGCAGTCATATTTTTCAACTTCAGGGGCGACCGCCCGCGCGAAATGACGAGCGCGTTCGTCGATAAGAATTTCGACGGATTCAAGCGCGCCGCATGGCCGCAGGTGTTCTTTGTCACAATGACCGAATACAAAGTGGGCCTGTGCGAAAACGTGCTGTTCCCCAAGCCTCCCAAAATGGCCAACATCTTGGGCGAATATATCAGCTCCAAGGGATTGGCGCAGCTGCGCTGCGCCGAAACGGAAAAGTTTGCGCATGTCACATTCTTTTTCAACGACTACCGCGAGGAGCCCTTCCGCGGCGAAGACCGAATCCTCATAGACTCTCCGCGCGACGTGCAGACTTACGACCAAAAGCCGGAGATGAGCGCCCCGGGAGTGGCCGACGCCGTCGTCAAGGCGATAGGCGAGGACAAGTACGCCCTCATCGTCGTCAACTTTGCCAACGGCGACATGGTCGGGCACACCGGAAACCTCAAGGCGGCAATCAAGGCCATTGAGACGGTCGACGTCTGCGTGCGCCGAATAGCCGAAGCGGCCGACAAGATCGGAGCCGCCCTCGTAATTACGGCCGACCACGGCAATAGCGACCAGCTTTTCGAGCCTTCCATAAACGAGCCGCATACCCGCCACACGATGAATCCCGTAGAAGTCATAATCTACGGGCGCGGGCTGAAGGGCTTGAAGATGCGCTCCGGCGGGGAATTGGGCGACATCGCACCGACGGTTCTCCAGCTGATGGGCCTGAAAAAACCCGAGGAAATGACCGGTAATTCCCTCATATCCCAATAGCGGCGCAAGGGCGAGATGTCGGAAAATCCAGAGGAATCCGAAAAGCCGAATTTGTATCTGGTGGGCTTTATGGGCACGGGGAAAACGACCCTCGGCCGGCGCGTTGCGCGCGCCCTCGGGTACGAATTCGTGGATTCCGACGTCGAGATTGAAAAGTCCTGCGGAATGAAAATTTCCGACATATTTGCCAAATTCGGGGAGAAAAAATTTCGGGAAATGGAAAGGAAGTTTCTCGAAGGCGGGCATAGGGACAGCGGGTGCGTTGTCGCATGCGGCGGCGGACTGGTGTGCTTCCCGGGAATGCCGGAGCTCGTCCGCTCGAAGGGCGTCTGCATAGTTCTCTTCGCGTCCGCGGAGGAAATTTACGAGCGAGTGAAGAACGGCAAGAGCCGCCCGCTCCTCAATGTCGACAATCCGCTCGAGCGCATAAATTCCCTTTTGAAGGACAGGACGCCCGCGTATTTAAAAAGCGGCATCGCCATATCAGCCGGCCCGGACATGGCCGAAACGGAGGCGCACATATTGCGCGTCTATCGCGCGGAAATAAGGCGGCGCAAAAACGATGCGCAAAAGCGGAATGCGAATGCGGCTTCTGTAGCGGAAAAGCCGAACAAGACCGAATAGGCGGCAAAACGCGCCGCGCGCTTATCTGCGCGCTTTCCGATTTTGCCTCTGCCTGTTTTCGCTTTCTCCTGAAACTAATTTAAGTTTGGAGCCTTAGGCCGTAAGATTTCCGCTTCGTTTTATTTTTGATTATTTTTACGGCTTGAGGCGACCTTTAACCGGGCCGCCCTCCTTGTCACGTTATGCGCCGTCTTTGTCGCGCCGGTTTTGAGGGGTGTTTTGCGCTTTGTTTTCCCATTGCCCTGCTCTTGTTTCGCGATAAACTATCACGAAAAAAAACGCCCCATCGCCGCCATTGTCCCGAAGCCGCACATATTTTTAACGTTTACCGTCGGGAAATTGAATTCTGCGGCAAAGTTAAACATTGTTCCGAATGCGCGGGAAATTTTTCCGCACGCCCATCGACTAAAATTTACTTTTGGCGCGATCGGAAAGCCCGCCTTCGAATGCGCCTTCTCCAACCGTTTTGACATGCGGAAGATGAAATTTTTTAAAAAAGTTGCGGAGCATGGACGCAATCTGATTCCCGCGGCGCCGCGCGCAGGCTTCTTTCGAGATTCCATGCCGAAGTATTCGAAATCCGCAGCCGCAATTCCCAAGAGTTAAAACGCCGCTATCGAAAATCCGAAAGGCGGGCTTTAGTTTTCCGAACGGCAGCGTGCAATGAAAGAAATAATGCGGCGCACAGCTTTATGCGCTTGAAGGAATTTTTAGGCGCGGCGCGCAAGCCCGCGCGCGCCGAATATTCCAATTAAAAGAATACCGCCTCGCTGGATTAACTTCGGAAATTTTCAAGCGGATTCTGCACGGGACGGTTTTACGGCCTGATTTTTGCGTCTCGTCAAAGGCCGCAAGGCGCGCTGTCGAATAAAAAGATTGCGCACGGCGTCTCCCGCGCTTCCCTTCGCCTCCATACAATTTTTAAATTGCGGACGCTTAATTGGAGCGAAATTTTTTACGGTAAATTTACCGCAAGGCCTTCGTCGCATTTAGGTTCATTCGCGCGCGCACTCTGTCTTCACAATAAAAGAAACCGCCGCCGCTTGGAAGCGCTGCTTGCCGCATGCAAAAGTCCGGCGCTCAATTCGCAACTAAAGTCCGCCGGCCAAAACTTGTCGTCGCGTACCCCCCATTTCTTTCGCAAGAGCCGCCGTTTGGATAGTTCAGTCTGAGGCTCTGTGTCCGCTGTCTAAACTCGAGAGATCTGGGAAGGTTTTTATCGCGCTTAAAAAAATGCGGCGCGCCTACAATCTCACAGGCGCGCCGCACATACTTTGAACGGGTTTTGAAAAAGCTTAGAATATGGTGTACGAAACCGTAAATCCGGCCATCACAATCGCGACCATGCTCATGAGCTTTATGAGAATGTTCAGGGAGGGGCCGGAAGTGTCCTTGAACGGATCGCCCACGGTATCGCCTATGACCGTCGCTTTGTGGGCGTCGGAACCCTTACCGCCAAAGCTGCCCTGCTCTATGTATTTCTTTGCGTTGTCCCATGCGCCTCCGCTATTGGCCATGAAAACCGCCAAAACAAACCCCGCCGAAAGCGAGCCTGCGAGAAGCCCGAGCACGCCCGCGACGCCGAAAAATATTCCCATAGCAACCGGAGCTATCACGGCCAGCAATGCGGGGAAAAGCATTTCCTTTTGCGCGGCCTTCGTGGAAATTTCCACGCAGCGCGCGTAGTCGGGGTCGGACTTGCCCGCCATGATTCCGAGATTTTCCCGGAATTGGCGGCGTACCTCGTTGACCATTTGGTTCGCGGCTCTACCCACCGCATTCATGGTCAGGCCGCAGAACAGGAACGTCATCATCGAGCCTATGAACATTCCGAGAAGAACTTTCGGATTCATCAGCGACACCTGGTAGACGCTCATAAAATCCATCAGGCTCGCCGACTCAATCCCGCCATTTTGCACGACCTCGCTGAATTTGGAAATCGTACTTTTTGCGTATTCGGAAATGCTCGGATCGTCTTTTATGCGGATCAGGCCGATGCGCAATTCCTCAACATACGAAGCCAACAGCGCAAGGGCGGTGAGAGCCGCCGAACCTATTGCGAAGCCCTTGCCCGTCGCCGCGGTGGTGTTGCCGAGAGAGTCGAGCATATCGGTGCGCATGCGCACTTCCTTGCCGAGCCCGGACATTTCCGCATTGCCGCCGGCGTTGTCGGCTATCGGGCCGTAGGCGTCGGTCGCAAGCGTTATGCCGAGCGTCGAGAGCATTCCCACCGCCGCTATTCCTATGCCGTAAAGCCCCTGGCTCATATTGAGCAGAGCCTCTTGGGAAAACCCTCCCGCGGAAAATCCGTACGCCAAAAAAGTTCCAATCACTATGGCAATCACGGGATAGAGGGTTGAAATCATGCCCGTTCCTATACCGGCGATTATTACCGTGGCCGGGCCGGTTTTGGCCTGCTCGGCTATGTTTTTAGTGGGCGAATAGGCCTCGGAAGTGTAGTACTCCGTAATTTTTCCTATGAACAATCCGGTCACCAAGCCGACTATTATGGAGCCCCAGATTCCGAGCCAATTCGGCAGCCCGATCGCATAGAGCAGTACAAATGAAAAAATCGCTATGAAAACCGAACTTAGGTTTACCCCTCTTCCGAGCGCGTTGAGAAGCTCCTTGCTGTCCGCCCCCTTCTTGACGCGGACGAAATATATGCCCGCCACAGAGAGAACCACGCCGATTGCCCCGATGACCATCGGAGCCAAAATCGCCTTCATCTGCGTCGCCGCATTCGTCATGTACGCGGCCGCTCCGAGAGCGGACGTTGCCAAAATCGAGCCGCAGTAGGATTCGTAGAGGTCTGCACCCATACCGGCGACGTCGCCTACGTTGTCGCCCACATTGTCGGCAATCGTGGCGGGGTTGCGCGGGTCGTCCTCCGGAATGCCGGCTTCCACCTTCCCAACCAAGTCGGCGCCCACGTCGGCCGCCTTGGTGAATATGCCGCCGCCGACGCGCGCGAAGAGGGCCTGGAGGCTGGCGCCCATGCCGAACGTCAGCATGGTGGTCGTAATCACGACCATCTTGTGGGTCTGGCTTGCGTCGGAAATGAACGTATTAAGAATTATAAACCAGAGCGAAATATCGAGAAGCGCAAGCCCCACGACGACCAATCCCATCACCGCGCCGGAACGAAACGCCACGCGCAACCCGTGGTCGAGGGAGTTTTTCGCCGCCCACGCCGCGCGGTTGGAAGCGTACGTCGCCGTCTTCATTCCGAAAAATCCGGCCAACCCGGAGAAGAATCCCCCCGTTATGAAGGCGAAGGGAACCCAGCCGTTTTGCACGTTTAGCCCGTAGGCCAAAAACGCGAAAAACAGAGTGAGAATTACGAATACTGTCGCAACTATCTTATATTGCTGCTTGAGGTATGCCAGCGCGCCCTGCCGGACGTGCATGGCAATCTTTCGCATAATTTCGGAGCCTTCCTCCTCCTTTTTCATGCCCGCGTAAAAACGCCAGGCAAAACCGAGCGCAATCAACGAGGCCAGCGGAACCAGCCAGAAGACTGCGTTTACCTCCGAAAGTGCGCATTGCTGCGCCGCCGCGAATATCAGTACACTTTCCATAGTTATGTCGTATTAAAAATGGATTTTCGCCCTTCCGCCGCGCGCATTGGGCAACGCGAACAGGCGAAAAGGCAAAAATAAAAAAGAACTCATTCTCCCCAGAGTGCACCTTGAAAGTCAATTCGTCAACAAATCTTTTTTATTTATTTTGCTTCCGGATTGTCGTTGCTTCCGGATTCTCGCGCGAGGCGTTTGGAATGGGAGCGGAGGCGCTTCGACCCATCTCGGAGTTCCTCCCCCGGCCTTATTTTGCGGAACTTAAAAACTCCACTGCCCTGTCGGTGGTGACGCTGTCTACGCCGATATCTAGCAGGCGCCGGCACTCGTCCGGATTGTTGACAGTCCAGACGTGAAATTCAAGCCCCGCTTTCTTGACTGCGTCCACAAAGTCTTTTGTCACGAGCCGCGAATCCCCGATGTCGATGCCGTCGGCATTGCAGTCGGCGCACATTTTCACAATTTCGTCCGGAGTGCGAATTGCGGAATCTTTCCTGCCGGGATTCTTGCGCATTCCGGTAAGAAGAAAGGTCTTGTACTTCGGATACTTCGCCTTGAAGTCTTTCAGCGCGCCGGGCAGAAAGCTTATCAGGCGGATCTGCTCCTCCTTCAACCCGCATTTTTTGCGGATTCCGTCAAAAGCGGAGGCGAAATCCGGGGAGTATCCCTTTATTTCCGCAAATATGACAGCCCCCGGAGGCATTATCTTGAAAACCTCCTCCAATGTCGGAATCTTTGCTTCGGGAAATTTGCCGGCGCGCGCGCCGCAATATTTGAGCGCCTTGTAGTCGGACAGCGCGAGTTTCTGAAGGCGGCTTTGCGGCACGTCCAGCCCCCAGTATTTTTTCAGCTCTCCGGCCCCGTGGACGCATACGATATTGGAGTCTTCCAATGCGTAGAAATCTCCCTCTATTGTTTTTACTCCGTTTTTAAAGGCCAATTCAAAAGCCTCGAGCGTGTTTTCGGGAGCCATTGAATTTGCGCCCCTGTGCGCCACAAGCTCTGCGGAAGAGCTCCCCGCAACGGAAACTGCGAGCAATGTCGCCATAGCTTTAAAAACTTTCATTCGAGCGCAAGAATAGTTTGCGGCAAAAAAAAAGGCAAATCCGAAATCGGATTTGCCCCGTTATTTTGAGTATACAAATTAAAGTTTTTGCAGCCAGATATTGCGGAACGACAACAAGTCTCCGTGATCCTGAAGCTGAATCGACACGGGCTCGCCGCTGTGCTGGTACTCGGCTCCCTTGTCGGGGAAGAGGGAAGTCCTGTAGGCTATTTCCGTGTCCTTTTGCACGAGCACCCCGTTGTGCCATACGGTAAATGTCGGAAGCTTTACGAGCTTGCCGTTCTCGATGACGGCGGGCTTGAATATGATGTCGTACGTCTGCCACGTTCCCGGCTCGGTGCTGGCATTGACAAGCGGAGCTACCTGGCGATAGACGGAGGCGCATTCGTTCCAAAGACCTTCCGTGCCAAAGCTGTCGAGCAGCTGGACTTCGTAGTCGCCCACTATGACGCCGGAATTGGCGCGCGCCTGCCCCAGCTTGTCATAGTAGCAGGGCATCATAAATTCGAGATGCAGCTTGAACGGGCCGAACTTCTCCTTGGTGAAAATGGAACCGCCTATGCGCTTCTTGCCCTCCTTAATCGCGGGACGAACGGTCATGACGCCGTCTTTGAGAGTCCAATTCACGGGGATATTGGCGTCGCCGTGCCTCCAGGCGTCGAAGTTTTTGCCGTCGAAGAGGACGACCGCGCCCTCGGGAGCCTTTTGTCCGAGCGTCGGAGGAACTATTTCCATTCTCTCAAGCTTCAGTTTCGCGGGATTCTTGCCCTGCACAAAGCCCTCCGCCACGATTTCCTTGGGAGTTATTTCACCCTTGAGATCGTAGTACTTCGACGCTCCCTTAAATTCTATCTTGCCGTCTTTTGCCTCCAGATTGTCAAGATCGTAAAAGACGTCGCAGCGGTTCATTATCACCGGAAGCAGACGCAGGCGATACTTCTGGTTCGGGCCGCGATAAACTTCCGCATATACGTCCGGGCAGGTGGTTGACGGATAGCACTTCTTCGCCTCCACAGTCCCCTTGTAAAAGCCCGCAAATTCGTCTTTCTGGGCGAATGCGGACAACGTTATAGTCAATGCGGCCAATGCGGCAATTATAGTTTTCCTCATCATAATATTTAAGCGATTGTTATTGAAAGGATAGGCCGGTCAGATGCATTAATCAAGCTTTTGCAGCCAGATGTTGCGGTAACGTATGGGGGCGCCGTGATCCTGGAGCTTTATGGCGATCGGGTCCTCGCTGTGCTTGTAATTTACCCCGGCGTCCGGGAAGAGCGCCGTACCGTAGCGCACAGGGGAGTCGTTATGTATGCGCACCCCGTTGTGCCACACGGTGAAGCGCGGCAGCAGAATTTTGCAGCCCTCTATTTTGGCGGGCTTGAAAATTATGTCGAAGGTCTGCCAAGAGCCGGGCTCGGTACATGCGTTGACATGCGGGGCGACCTGCCTGTACACCGCCCCGATGTCGCCCCAATTTCCCTCGAATCCGAAGCCCTCAAGCACCTGTATTTCAAAGTCGCCAAAATAGACGCCGGAATTGGCGCGCGCGCCGGGGGCGTCGCTGCCGTAGCGCGGGGGAAGGTTAAATTCAACGTGAAGGCGCAACGGGCCGGAAAATTTTTCCTTAGTGCGCATGGTGCCGCCGGAATTTTTCCCCTCGGCGTTTTTAACGCGCGGCTTGACTATCATCTCCCCGCCCTCGAGAGCCCACATCGGCTTGGAACCGTCGAGATGCTCCCATGCGTCCATATTTTTGCCGTCGAAGAGTATTATTGCGTCCTCCGGCGGTTTCGCCCCCATTGTGGGAGAGACGAAATCGACCTTCTTCAAATCGTATTTCGACACGCCGTATTTGTGTTTGCGCGCAAGCTTAATTCCCCCGTTCGACACCGTCCCGCTGAACGCGCCGTTGTCGAATTTAAGCTCCCCGTTTTCCGGCTTTACAGAGTTTATCGCCGCGTATGTCTCGCAGCGGTTCATAATTGCCGGCATAAATTTTATGCGATAGAGCGGCTGGGCTTCGGTTCCCGTGCGAAAAACTTCGGCGCACATGTACGTGCCGCGGTCTGCCGGCGCGCGGTAGTAGCCCACAAGCGGATCTTTGGGCATTGCGAATCCGACGCATACCAGCGCCGCGGAAAAAATCGTCAAAATCGTCGCTTTCACATTGGTTAGAGATGTCATTAAATCCCGTTTTGGCAAACAAAATTTTCATCGAAATAAACCGCGCCGCCGCCGCGCGAAAATCGGCGGCCGGCCGGCAGTTTTGGAAGATTTCACCAAAAGCGCCGGCAAAAAGGGCGCAAAAAATTGTTGAGATGCAGGGTGATTTTCTGCATCTTACTGCCCCCTGTATGAAGACGTCTGACTTGGACTACGAACTTCCCGCGGACAGAATCGCGCGCTATCCCTCCGCGGAGAGGGACGAATGCCGCCTTCTCGTATACGACAGAAAAACGGGAAAGACGGAGCATAGCGTTTTTAAAAACCTGCCGGATTTCGTCGGCGGAAGATTCGATTTTTTCAGGAACGACGCCAGCGTTCTCAAAGGGCGCATATTCGCGAAAAAGAGCACCGGCGGACAAGTTGAATGCCTGCTGCTTAGGCCGGCGGACAGCGGCGATCCGGCGGAATGGAACTGCATGTTAAAGCCCGGCAAGCGGCTCGGCCCGGGGGCAAAGTTCGGCGTCGAGGGGGAATTTGAGGCCGAAGTGCTGGAAAAGTCGGACGGAGGAATCGCCGCGGTGAGGTTTTCCACGTTTTCCTGCGGCGGAGTCGAGGCGCTGAGCGAGAGGCTGGGCGTAGTGCCCCTTCCCCCCTACATAGCCCGCGACCAACGCTCGCCTGGGTACGACAAAAATTTCGACAACGAGCGCTACCAAACCGTGTATGCCGACTCCGCAAAGCGCGTCGCCGCCGCGGCCCCCACGGCGGGGCTGCACTTTACGAAGGAATTGCAAGACAGGCTCTCCGCCGCCGGCAGCAGGTTTTTCAACCTCACGCTGCACGTGGGAATGGGCACCTTTCAACCCGTGAAGTGCGATGCCGTCGAAGACCACAAAATGCACTCGGAAGTGTACGAAATTCCCGCCGACACCCTGCGCGCCATGTTCGACCGCCGCCGTCCAAACCTCGCCGTCGGCACGACCTCCCTCCGCGCGATGGAGGATTTTTACAGAAAGTCCGGCAAACTCCCGCCGAACTGCGCGGCTTCCGTATTCGGCTCGGCCGACATATTCGTATATCCCCCCCAAACCCTGCTTTCGGCCGACGCCCTCATAACGAATTTCCACCTTCCGCGCTCCACTCTCATGTGCCTCGTGGGGGCGTTTATCTCGCCGGGCGGCCGCGACGGCATAAAAATTCTCAAGGAAATCTATGCCGCCGCAGTCGCGAAAGGCTACAGCTTTTATTCCTACGGCGACGCAATGCTCGTCCTCTGACGGTCATTCCGCCCGGCCATTTTTGCTAATAGCCCTTTGCGCCTTCCCCGTAGAGGCGCTCCCTAATTATTTTTTCAAGCCTCATCAGCTGGTATTGGCTCCTGTTGCGCAGGAGCTTTTCTATCCCCTCCATGAATATGTCCGGCGAATAGTTGGCCGACTCGAGCAAATATATCAGTATCGCGTCCCTGTGAACCCTCAAATACGACTTCTTCTCCTCTCCCTTCTTGGCCAGCCCGTTCGACATGTGCCCGAAGATTTTGCCGTTGTAAAAGCTGTTTCTGACAAACTGGTCTGACCTGCCTATTATCGACGCGACCTCCTTCGGACTGAACCATTGCTGGTTCGGCGGAATGAAATCGTCAAAATCCATTGCCGCCTTCGCTTTTGTGCTATCTCTCATTTTTTGTTCCCTTCTCGGCTTTGCGTGTGTTGTATATTTTTTTGTTGAAGTTTTGCTTTATCTTTTTATGAAAAGATGATAGTAAATATATATTAATTAACAATGTCAATCAAAAAAATAGAAAAATTCCATTTTTATACATGAGCAGAACGAGCCGCAATAGGATAAATGAGGACTTTGCAAGGCGTTTCAGAACGCTGATGGGAAACAGGAGTTTGACGTTGAAGGACATTTCCGAGCGTACCGGAAACGCCATTTCCACAATAGGGACATGGAAGAACGGGAAGCTTCCCAAGAATCGAAATACGCGGACGAAAGTCGCCAAGGCTCTCGGCGTATCGGAGGAATACCTGTACGAGGGAAAAATAAGGGGCGAGGAACTTATATTCTGCAACGAGATTCCCGCGCACTGCGAGGCGGACATCTCCGATATGGAGCGCGCCGTATTAAATACGGTCCGCCGCCTGATAGAATCCGCAAAAAAGAGCGACGACGGCCTGGAAGCGCTCAGCTTCGAGCTGTTAGAGCTTGAAAAACGCACCCTGTTAAAGTAGCCGAAAGTAGCCGGAACGAAACGCCCCGCCGATACATTGCCGGGGCGGCGTTCTTCGCGTTTC
>CALXMX010000016.1 GCA_944389575.1 uncultured Opitutales bacterium | reverse complement strand
CCTGCTCGCGGTATTCGCGTATAAAATCCACGACCTCGAAGGGAACGCCCGCGCGCTCCGCGCAGGCCTCGGCGTCGAGAATGTCCTGATGCCACGGGCAATCCCCAAACACGTCGATTCCCTCCTCGTTCATCCACGTCTTCATGTAGGCCGCCGACACCTCCGCACCGCCCTGCTTCAGAAGAAGCATTGCGACCGCGCTGTCGACGCCGCCGGAAAGCGCAACCATAATTTTTTCGCCCATATTCAAAAACGCAGACTGAAAGCGATAAATTGTTTTTGCGCGCGCGCAACAGAAAAAAAATCTTTCGCCGCCGAACAAACGCCGCAACGCTAACGCGCCGCCGCAATGCCATACAGCCGCAACGCCACACAAGCGCAACTCCAACGCTAATCCCCGCGCCAACACGTTAACGCCTTTAACCGCCGCGCAACGCCATACCGCTTACCGCCGCATCGACGCCGCCATATTAACCGCCGAACCGCTAACGCACCGCCGCAACGCTAACGCGCCGCCGCAATGCCATACAGCCGCAACGCCACACAAGCGCAACTCCAACGCTAATCCCCGCGCCAACACGCCAACGCCTTTAACCGCCGCGCAAACGCCGCAACAATGTACTGCCTTCCAACCACCCGCGTGGCGCATTTTAAGCGCGGGACAAACGGGAAAAATATTTACCCCGCGCGCTATCTGGATTTGTACCAGCCGGGAACTATCGAATATTTTTTTATCTTGTAGTTTATCATGCGCGCACTGAGCCCAAGCTTGCGGGCGGCTGCGGCGGCCTTTCCGCCGGAGGACTTCAGCGCCTCGGTTATAAGCTCCCTCTCGAACGACTGCACGAGCGACAGGAAGTCCAAATCCTCCCCGCGCGCCTCTTTTGAAGAGTAGTTCGCGCGCACCTGGGCGGTGAGGTCGTATCCCGAAATCGCGGAGTCGTGCGACGAATCCACGGCGTGTTCTATGCAGTTTTCAAGCTCGCGCACATTGCCCGGCCACGAGTAAACCGTCAGCATGTTTATCGCGGGGGTGGAGATTCGCTTTATTTTGCGGTTGAAGGCGGCGTTGAACTTCTCGAGAAAATGCTCGGCGAGCAAAAGTATGTCGCTCTTTCTGTCTTTCAGGGCGGGAATGTAAATGGCGTCCTCCGCCAGCCTCTTGAAATACTCCAGCGAAAACGTCGGCAGGGCGGACAGCTCCTCCATGTCGGCGCAGCTGGCAAACACGAAGCGCGCCCGGTTTTTGAGTTCGCACGCGCCCCCCATTCGCCTGAACGTGCCGCTGCGGGCGGCCTTTGACAGCAGGGAAACGGCCTCAAAGGAAAGCTCGGCGAGCTCGTCGAAAAATATAGTACAGTTGCGAAAGCGCTCGAGCAGCCCGTGTTTGGCGGGGGAGTTTGAGCCCAAGTACTTTTCCTCGCAGCCGAACACCTCGCAAAGCAGCTCCTCCGAAGACAGCGCCGCGCAGTTTACCACGTGAAACGACTTTCTGAAATCCGGCGACGCCGAGCAAATTTCGCGCGCGCAAAGCTCCTTCCCCGTGCCCGGCGCTCCGAATATGAGCACGGAATCCGTCCCCGCCGAAGCCCTCGCCATGCCCTCGTAAACCTTCTGCATCGCGCCGCAGTTGCCGACCATGTTCTTCGGTCTTATCAGCGCCCCCCCGAATTTGAGGCGCAACCTCCTGTTTTCGTCAAGCAGCCTCTTGGTTTCGGCGTGGCGCAGATAAATTGTCGAAATCGCGTCGGCGAGTATGTTGGCAATTGTCTCTAAAAGCTCCCTGTACCTCTCCAAATCGGAACCGGCGCAATTTTTTCCCTCAACGTCGATACTGAGCGTGCCTATCGCCTGTTCGAGATAAATTATCGGAACGCAAATGAACGCAATCCCCTTCAGGCTCTTTCCGCGCGACTTTGTCCTGTCGAGAAATTCCGAAGACTTGGAAATGTCGGGTATGACTATGGACTTGCCTTCCTGCGCCACGCGCCCGGTGACGCCCTCTCCGACCCTATACACCCCGCGCCTGACGGCGGAATCGCTCATTCCGTTCGACGCCTCTATGAAAAGGAGATCCGCCTCCCGCAGAGTGATAGTGCCGCGCAGCAGGCCGAGTTTCTCGCGCAAAATTTCCAGAGTTCTGCCTATCATGTCGGAAACCCTGCCGCGGTTGACCATCGCCCTGCTTATGTCGTAGAGCACCGACATTTCCAAATCCCCCGTCCGATCTTCGCCGCGACGGCGGGAGGCGGATACCGATGTCGGCTTTTTTCTCATTGACGACAAAATGTTTTCAGGCGCGCAAAAAATCAAGAAATTTTCGGCCTCCGCACGGCGGCGCTTGCCCCCGCTCCCGCGCCGATTTAAACCGGCGAAGTTCCGTCCCCCCCTGCCTAAGCTCAAACATCAAGGCTTTGCCGGCCAATGCGGACGGACAGGCGAAAAATAGATTTTTGAAAAGAGCGAACCGGCCAAACAAAAAAAAGAGTTTTGCCCGACGCCCGATTTTAGACGCCCGATTTTGAATGGGACAACCATTGAGAGCCGCCGAAAGGAACATATGGCCGCGCGATGAAACCGCGCGGCTTCGCCACATCCGCTGAACGCGACAATCATCGCGGCGAATTTCGCGCGACATGTTTTATTGCCTCCAACGCCGCCTTTTTCCAAAACGCGCCCGCCCGCCGCAACGATTGTCCCGCCCAAGCCGCCAACGCCCATTCCGGAGCTTCCGCAACGGGCGGCGCCATTAAATCTCTCAAGAGCATTCTCCGCAATGCAATATGCGCGAAAAAAAGCTTTTAAAAAGGAGCGTCTGCCTTACATTCTGCGCAGTATGAAGAATTTTTACCTGACAACCGCCATCGACTACGCAAACGGCGCCCCGCATTTGGGACACGCATACGAAAAAGTGCTCAGCGACGTAATAGTGCGCCACAAGCGGCTTTCGGGCGTGCGCGCCCACTTTTTGACGGGGCTGGACGAACACGGCCAAAAAGTTCAGCAGAGCGCAAAAAAGGCGAATGTCGAGCCGATCGCCTTCTGCGACGAGCAGGCGGAAAAATTCCAGGCCCTCTGCCGCATGCTAAACATTTCCAACGACGACTATATCCGTACCTCCCAGCCGCGCCATGTCGAGGTGGTAAAGCAGATACTCCAAAAGCTGTTCGACAAGGGAGAAATATACAAGGCCGAATACAGGGGATTCTACTCCGCGCGCCAGGAACAATTTCTCCAAGAGAAGGACAAAGTCGACGGCAAGTGGCCAGAGATATTCGGCGAGGTGACCGAGATAACCGAAAGCAACTACTTCTTCAAGCTGAAGTCGTACCAGCCGTGGCTCGTCGAGTACATCGCCTCTCACCCCGATTTCATCTACCCGCGCTTCCGCGCTAAGCAGGTCGCCGAATTTCTGAAGGAGCCCCTGAACGACCTGTGCATATCGCGCCCCAAAGAGCGCCTCTCGTGGGGAATAGAACTGCCGTTCGACTCCGACTATGTGACATACGTCTGGTTCGACGCCCTCGTGAACTACATATCCGCCGTCGGGTACGGAACGCCGGAGTTTGAGAAAAACTGGCCGGCGGATTTCCACGTAATCGGCAAGGACATTCTCGTTCCGCCGCACGCCGTGTACTGGCCGGCGATGCTAAAGGCGGCGGGCATAGAGCTTCCAAAGAGCCTGCTCGTCCACGGCTGGTGGATGTCGTCGGGGCAGAAGATGTCCAAGAGCTTGGGCAACATAGTCAACCCGCTGGACCTTGTGGACCGCTTTGGGGCGGACGCATTCCGCTACTTCCTCATGCGCGAAATGAACGTCGGGCAGGACTCCGACTTCTCCGTCGATCTGTTCGTCACCAGATACACTTCGGACCTCGGCAACGACCTCGGCAATCTGCTGAGCCGCCTCTTGAATATGACGCACCGCTACTGCGCCGGCACGCTTCCCGCGGCGGGCGAGGACGGCGAATTTGAACGCTCCCTCAAAGCCCTCGCAGCCGAGACCGTTCCCGCAGTAATCGCCCACTACGACGGTATGCAGTTTCACTTGGGGCTGGAAAAGACCTTCAATTTCATTCGCGCCACAAACAGATACGCCGAACAGCGCGCCCCGTGGAAGCTCGCCAAAAGCTCCGACGAAAGCGACAGGCGCGCGCTCGAAACAACCCTTGCGAACATGGCCGAGGCGCTCCGCTTAGCTTCGGTTTTGCTTTCGCCGATTATGCCGGAAATTTCGGCCAAAATTTTGCGCCTAATGGGAACAGCGCCCGCGGAAGTTTACGCCGGAAATTTGGAGTGGTCCAACGCGCTGTCCGGCGCAAAGCCCGCCCCGCAGGAAATTCTCTTTCCCCGCCCCGCGGCGGAATGACGAAAAATCCTCCCGCCCGCCGCCATGGGTTCCGCCCGGCCCATAAATTTCGCCAGCCCATAGATCCCCGCGGCCGTAACAAAAATTCCTTTGGCAGGCATAAGCTCCGGCGCCGCGGGGCGGCAGTGGTTATAGAAAACGCAATCCGGCGCGCGGCGTCCGCAATTTTTTATTGTCTATTTGCGGCGAAGCCTGAGGCAAAAAGTCGGAAAAGTCGGAATGCGTTAAAGAACCTCCAAAACCGCCGCCACACCGGCTGAGTTCAACGGGGCGAATACTCTTTGCATAAAGAAGAAAAACTCCGCAAGACGCGCAAAAAAGCAAGGCGCGCAAAATTTTTCACACTCTGCGGGAAAAATGCGCTACAAAATATCGCCTCAATTTGTTGCGGCCGTTCGCCAGTCAAGGACAACCGCGCCACTTGGATTCAGCTCCGCGTTATCGGGAGCAAAAGCTATTCCGCAGCAATCGCCGCAGTTCAACGACGGGGCGACAATATCTTTTGCGCATACGAAAAACAAAATTCCCGCGCACCTTTGGCGCAAAGGTTTAGCCCGCGCAAACAAATGCAAGGCGGGTGAAAGCGCAGACGCGCAAAAAGCAAAACGCGCGGCTTTTGCGGCAAGCGCATCGCGGGCAAAGTCGGAATCCGCTCGCGCTTTTTCGCACTGCGCAAGGCGCGCAAGCTTAAGACATGCGAACATGTCAAAGCCGCGCAAACTCCCTGCGCGGCTTTGGCCTTCCTCCGCCGACCGCCCGAATAACTCCCGCTTCGGGCAGGCCGGACAAAAGCCGATTAAAGGCTAATTGACGGACTCTCTCTCCGCCTTTTCAAATTCCTCCTGGCTGCGTATAGGCGAGTACATGTCCGCCTTCATTTCCTCCGCAGTGGCCTGCATTGCGTGCGTCCAGCCGCCGCCGAGCGCTCCTATCAGCTCTACGCAGGCGCGGTATTTGTCGCCCAAAAGGGCCAGCTGCAAACGCTCGTTCGACAGCGCCAAACGCTGGGCGTCGCTGACTGCAAAATAGTCCTCCGCTCCGAGGTCGTACTGCTTCTGCGTCAAGTCCTGGACCTTCAAAGACGACTTCGTCACCTCGCGCCGGCGCGCGTACTCCGCGTTCAAATGATTGATTGAAGTCAGCGCGTTCTCCACGTCGCCTATCGCCGTCAGAACCGTGGCCTTGTAGCGCTCAAGCGCCTGCTTGTGCGCCGCAAGCGCGACCTGCTTTTGGGCGTAGATGCGCCCGGCCTGGAATATCGGTATGTACACCTGCGGGCTGACGCCCCACGCAAAGCTCGCCGAATCGAGCAACTTCTCAAAATTGTTGCTCTGCATGCCCGCGTTGGCCGTAATGGAAACCGTCGGGAAGAACCCCGCCTGCGCGACGCCTATTTGCGCGTTGGCGGCAAAAACCTCCCTCTCGGCCTGCGCCACGTCCGGACGGCGTTCGAGCAGCTGCGACGGAACGGCCTGCGGAAGCTGCGGAAGCTTCTCCTCAAGGGGCTTGGCCTCAAATTTGAATTTCGACGGAGGCACGCCCACCAATATCGCCAGCTGGTTTATCGCCAGCGCCATTGAACGCTCCACCGCCGACAACTGCGCGGCGGCCTCGTTTTCCTGAAGCACCGCCCGGTGCAGGTCCAAGTCGTTCGCGTAGTTAAATTTTACGCGGCGACGCACAAATTCAGTCTGCTCCTTGCGGACTTGAAGGGTGCGGACAAGCAGGTCCTTCTCCGAAACGTACTGCCTAATTGTGAAATATGTCGAGGCCACATTCGTGTGGAGTATCAGCATCATGTTGTAGTACGCGTCCAAACTGGCCTGCGCCTGCCCCTCGGCGGATATGACCATGCTCTGAACCCTGCCGAAGAAGTCCAAATCCCAGGTTAGCCCGACGCCCACCGCCCAGCGGTTGTACGTCCCGCTGCCGGACTGCTGGTAGTTTCTCGACGACCCCGTGCGCGCGTAGTCAGCGTTTGCCGAAGCCTGCGGATACAAGTCGGCCTCGTTCATGCGGGCATTCTGCCTGGCCTGCTCGACCGCGTAAAAGGCCGCAGCCAGATTCGGGCTGTTTTTGGAGCTCAGAGCGATGAGGTTGTCGAGCGCGGTGTCGGAAAATATGCACCACCATTCGCCCTTGGGCAGGGTGTCGCTCGGCACGGCCTCCTTCCAAAGCCCGTCGTCTCTGGAGAAGTGCTCGGCAGTCAAGTCCCACTTCGCCACTTCGGAATCGGGATTCTCGTAGTCCGGCCCGACCGTACACGAGCACAACAGCCCCGCCCCTAAGGCCGCCGCCAGAATATTTATATAATCTTTCATACTTCCATTCCCCTCCATAAAATCACTTTTCCGGCAATGCGGGCTTGTACCCGCGTCGAATTACATAGAAGAATACCGGCGTAAAGAGCAAGCCCAAAATTGTCACGCCAAGCATTCCGAAAAACACCGACGTCCCCAAAGCCTGCCTCAATTCCGAGCCCGACCCCGTCCCGTAAGCCAGCGGAACCACGCCCAAAATGAACGCAAACGACGTCATCAAAATCGGGCGCAGCCTGTTTCTCGACGCCGCGCTTACGGCGCTGATTACCTCCTCGCCGCGCTCCTGCCTCTGCTTTGCGAACTCGACAATCAGAATCGCGTTCTTACACGCAAGCCCGATTAGCACGACAAACCCGACCTGCGTCATGATGTTGTTGTCCATTCCGCGCAGCAGGACGCCGCTTATTGCGAACAGCAGCACCAGCGGCACCACCAAAATCACCGACAGCGGCAGCTTCCAGCTCTCGTAGAGCGCCGACAGCAAGAGGAACACAAACAGCACGCACATTCCGAATATGTAAATCGACGTGTTGCCAACGCGCTTCTCCTGGAACGCCAAATCCGTCCACTCTATGTCCATGCCGGCGGGCAGGTTCTCCTTGGCGATCTTCTCTATGGCCGCCATGGACTGCCCCGTGCTATAGCCTATTCCGCAGTTGCCCATCAGCTCCGCCGCCGGATACAGGTTGTAGCGGCCGACGCGCTCCGGGCCTATCGTGCGCTTTACGTCGGCAACCGACCCAAGCGGAACGTTGACCCCGCGCACGTTCGGAACCTTCAACTTGTATATGTCGGATATTTCGCTCCTGTTCCCGCCCTCGGCCTGCGCCATGACGCGATATACTCTGTTGAGAATGTTGAAGTCGTTCACGTACACCGAACCGAGGTTGAACTGCATAGTCTCGAATATGGAGGAAATGGGAACGTTCAACTTCTGCGCGCGCTCGCGGTCTATGTCCACATAGAGCTGGGGCGACGAGACGCGGAAAGTCGTAAACGCGAGCGACACGGCCGGATCCTGCATGGCTTTCATCGCCAGCATTCGCGTGCATTCCTCCACGGCGTTTATTCCCTTTCCAGTTCTGTCCTGCACCATCGCCTTGAAGTCGCCCCCGGCTCCTATGCCGTTGACGGCCGGCGGCGTCAGGACGAAAGTCGACGCTTCCGGCACCTGCTTCATCAGGGCGAATGACAGCCCGCTGATGAACGAATCCAAATGCAACCCCTTCTTCAGGCGCTCGGACTTCGGGTGGAGCTTCATGAATATTGCGCCGGCGTTGGAGGCCTTGCCAAATGTGGCTCCGTTCAACCCCACGACGGACATGACGGTATCGACGTCCGGAAACGTGCGTATTATGGAGACTATTTTCCTCATCACGCCGTCCGTGTGGTCGAGAGCAGCGCCGTCGGGCAGCTGCACCGTGCAGAACACATAGCCGGTATCCTGCTTGGGTATGAAACCCCTGGGCGTAATGTCGAACAGGTACACGCTAAATGCCAGCATGAGCGCATACAGCACGAACATGGGCGCCCACAGCTTCACGACTATGCGCACAAACTTCCCGTATATGTCCGAAATCCACTTAAATCCCACATTGAACGCCCTGAAGAACCAGCCGAACAAAAAATTCCACACCCGGCTGAACGTGTCCGGGCGCTCCTGCGGCTTCATCATCAGCGCGCACAAAGCCGGAGAAAGAGTCAGCGACACTACGCCCGAAAGTATCGTGGAAACCGCTATCGTCAGCGCGAACTGCCTGTAAAACTGCCCCGATATCCCCTCGATAAACGCCGTCGGAACAAACACGCTGCTGAGCACCAGCACTATGGCTATGAGCGCGCCCTGCACCTGCGTCATGGCCTTCTTGGTGGCCTCCTTTATACCGAGGCCGTCGCGCAGATTGCGCTCGACGTTTTCGACGACGACGATGGCGTCGTCGACGACTATGCCGATAGCCAGCACGAGCCCGAACAGGCTGAGGTTGTTTATCGAGAACCCGAACAGCGACATGAAAAAGAACGTCCCTATCAGCGACACCGGAATCGCAAAAAGCGGAATTATGGCCGCGCGCCAATCCTGGAGGAACACCATCATGACGAGAACGACCAGCAAGACGGCCTCGAAAATCGTGTGGTAGACCGCGTCCACGGAGGCGCGTATGTATTCGGTGTTGTCGACGGCTATGTAGTAGTCCATTCCCGCGGGGAAGTCGGCCTTCATTTCCTCCAACGTCTTGCGTATGACTTCCACAGTGTGGAGGGCGTTCGTGCCGGGCAGCTGGTAAATGGCCATCGTCACGGCCGGAGAGGTGTTCATGTAGGAGTCGTCGCTGTAAGTGTAGGAGCCCAATTCTATGCGGGCCACGTCCTTGAGCTGGACGATCTTCCCGTCCGGGGTGTACCTGATTATTATGCGCTCAAACTCCTCCGGCGAGGTCAGCCTGCCCTGCGTGTTGATGATGAGCTCGTGCGCGGCGTCCGGAGAGGAAATCGGGGGCTGATTGATTTTTCCCGCCGCAACCTGCTTGTTCTGCTCGCGCAAAGCGGCCACAACCTGCGACGCGGTCATGTTGAAGTGGTCGAGCCTGTCGGGATTGAGCCATATGCGCATGCTGTATTCGCGCGAACCGAAAACCGTAATGTCGCTGACGCCGTAGATGCGCGCGAGGCGGTCGTTCATCTGGGTGATGGCGTAGTTGGTCATGTATATCTTGTCGCGCGAGCCGTCCGGAGAAAAGAGGTTGACGGCGACAAGCATGTCCGGAGAGCGCTTCTTGACGACCACGCCTATGTTGCGCACCTCCTCCGGAAGCCTCGAACTGGCCATGGAGACGCGGTTTTGAACCTGGACCTGCGCGATGTCTATGTTCGTCCCAAGCTCGAATGTGACGTTTATCGTCGCGCTGCCGTCGGCGTTGCACTGGCTGGACATGTACATCATGTTCTCGACGCCGTTGATCTCTTGCTCCAGCGGCGCTATCGCCGTGTTCATCAAAATTTCCGGCGAAGCGCCCGGATAATTCAATATGACCGCTATCGTCGGCGGCACGATTTCCGGATACTGCGTGACCGGCAGCCTCACATACCCGACTACGCCAAGCAGCGTTATTATGATTGAAACGACCGACGCAAATATCGGGCGATCTATGAAAAAGTGCGAAAATTTCATTGTCTTTCCCCTTTTTTACCGGAAGCGCAAACGCCCCTACTTCGCCTGGGCGTCTTTTTTCCCGGCGTCCGCCGCAACAGGCTGCTCCTTGAGCTCGGAAGGTATCACCTTCGCCCCCGGAACGGCGCGGTGAAGCCCCTGCGCAACCACGCGGTCGGTCGGCGACAACCCCTCCTCTATCACTCGGTACTTGCCGTCGAGCCTGCCGACCTTCACGGCGCGATACTGCGCCACGTTGTCCTTGTCAATGACTATCACATACCGGCTGACGAGGTCCGTGCCGATTATCTCCTCCGGAATTACCAGCGAATCCTCAACCGTGCCGGGGCGCATTCTCAACTTGCCGAACATGCCGGGAGCCAAATATCCGTCCTTGTTGTCGAAATCGGCACGCATGGTGAGGCTGGAAGTCTCCTGCCCTATGCGGTTGTCGTAGTAGTTGAGCGTCCCCTTAAACGTCTGGTGGTCGCCCAAGACCATGGTGAAATACACCTCCGGCCCCGTCCGCTTGACCATGTCTATGCTCTTGAATACCCCGTTCTTGGCGTAGTTCACAAAGTCGCGCTCGCTAATTTCAAAGTACACCTGGACGACGTCGCTTTCGACAATCGTGGCAAGGAGGGTCGAATTCGCCGTCACAAGATTGCCGATATCGACAAACCTCTCGCTCATTCGCCCCGACATCGGCGCGCGTATGTGCGTGTAGTCGAGATTGAGCTGGGCCTCCTTTTCGCGGGCGTCGGCATTCATGAGCGCAGCCTCCGCGGACAACAGCTCACTCTGGCGCGTCTCCAAAACTTCCTTCGCTAAGGCGTTGGCCGCGTACAGCTCCTTGGCGCGCGTAAGATTGCTCTTGGCGAGCAGCAGGCGAGCCTCGACCTCCTTGCGGGCGGCCTTAGCCGCGGCCAGCGCGGCCTCGTAGGGGCGCGGATCTATAACGAATAGCAGATCGCCCTTCTTGACGTACTCCCCGTCCTGAAATTTCTTTTCAAGCAGGTAGCCGTTAACGCGCGAACGCAAATCGACCGTGGCGACCGCCTGGACCCTCGCGGTGTACTCGTCCCAAATGTCAACCGCCCTCTTCTGCGGATAGATGAACTTGACCTCCGACATCACCGACGGCATTCCCCCCTGCCCCTTTTCCGACTTGCCGCAACCGGACATCGCCGCAGCCGCCGCAAACGCGATTGATACGAAAATTGTGATTGATTTGCCTTTCATATTCTTATTCCAAGATTTTGTCTATTAACTCCGCGCTCACCGCGCCGACCCGCCGCACGCAGGCGCGGTCGAAACACTTCCAGCTCATCGACCTCACCACCCCGGTGCGGGCGTTGTTGAAAAGATGGACCTGCCCCATGAGCATCTCGGCGATTATGTGGGCGCGCTCGCCCATGTATTTTCCGCCGCTGCCTATTTCCACAAGCTTCCACATCATGTCGCTCACAGGCTTGAAGGCCTTTTTAAAAAACATCTCAAAAACCCTGCCGTTCAAAAATTCCTCGCGCATTATTATCATGATTATGTAGCGCAGACATTCGCCGGAAGCGCCCTCGCAGGACATTCGCGAGGCCAGTATCGACTTTATCAGCTCCTTAGCCTCCTCCGCCGAACCGTTCCTCTTTACCCTTTCAAACAATTCGTAATGGCGGCGGTCGTAAATCTCTATAAACTCCACTATCTGCCGGGCAACGGCCTCGTACAGGCCGTTCTTGCCGCCGAAATAGTAGCTTATCGCGGCGTGATTGACGCCGGCCCTCTTGGCTATGTTGCGCGTGCGCGCGGCCGCGAGGGAGTTCATTCCAAACTCCTCGAGCGCGGCGGCCATGATTTTGGATTTTGCGTCGCTTCCGACGCGCCCGTCCAGCATGGCCTGAACATAGTTGCCTTCCTTCATAAAAGTAAAATATTCAACCAAATGGTTCAACCCTTTGGTGATGTCAACGCTTTTTTTGGGAAAATGCCGCGGAATTTACACATTCCTAAAGTATTGCACGCATTAAAAAACGCGGCCTTTGCCGCGCTTGTGCGCCGCCGCCCATTTCGGAACGGGCGGCGCCGTCCCCCCCCCTCTTTTGGTCGTTCCCCCTCCCTTTTCTTGGCCGCTTTTTCCTTCGCCCGCAATTCCCGCAAGACGCCCCAGCCCGAAAACCCGCGCCGCCGCCCGAAATTCCGCCGGCAAAAATGGAAACGCTTTCTTCGCAATATCGGCTATCCCGCTTTTAAGACGGAGCGGAAGCGGCAAGCGTTTGGGAGTCCGCTTCCCGGCGGAAAATCAGAAATTGCGCAAAAACTCCACATACATGTTTTCCTCCGTCCGCCAATTTTCCCGTTTCCCTCCCGGCGGAAAATCGGAGCCGAAAACGAACGGCGTTCCCGACGCCGCAACCCCCTACCCCTTCCCCTTCGTTGCCGGCGCTTTCAAATTTCCGCGCCGCCAATTTGAAATATCCCCGCTGTATCGCGTCGTCAGGTTTGAGGAAAAAAATCGAACGTTTGAGGAAAAACCCATTTTGGAAGATTTTCGCAAGGGGCGTTCGTGGGGATTGCAAGGGCGTTGCAAGCCGTTTAAAACTCCGTTGCAAAAGTGGTAGGTTGCGGGCTATTTGCAGGGGGTCTTCTTGACGCGAAGCTCGTAGATGCCGTTTTCGGCGTCGTAGGCGACTTTCGGCTCCGCATAGATGAACCATTCGCCAGCCTCCACTTTCGCTTTCCACTGCGCGGGCGTGATTGTCGTCTCGCGCGAAATGTCGTTGTATTCAGTGCCGGTTTCCTGTTGTGGGATGAAAATTTCACTGCTTGAGATGTCCGGAAAAGACATGTGAAAGGTCACTTCTTCGCGCGTTATCGATTCCCGCTTCTTCATTGTGCGCGTCGAATATGCGCGCGCCGATATTCATCATCGCGCCCGTCCAAACATTGCTTAAATTGGAGGTACTCCCTGAAAGGACACCTACGTTTTTATTTATCTCGCCGATGGCGTCTTGAACTTTGTTTAGAGCTTCAAGGTGGGCTTTTACAGCAACTTCTATATTGTATTTTTCGTCCGCCATTTTCCCGATTTTTGTTGATTTAATGAATTTTTGAGCGATACTTACGTTCAGATGAAGGTTATTAAGGAAACAGGACTTTATTTGCTGCTCGTGATTCTTGTAGTTTCGGGAGTGGTTTCCTTGTTTCTCCTTCCTTCCGAAATAAGTGGGACTATTGTCGCCTCTGTAATTGCTTTGGGCATATTTGCGGGGTTCTGTTTCATACTTCTTTTGATAAATGGTTTCATAAAGCAACCTTTGGGCAGGCCTGTCATAAAGATGTATAAGAAGTAGGCTTTCCCGTTTTCACCTTTGAACCTCCCTCAATTCGGCGTTGAGCCGGTTGAGGGATTTTCGTCCATGAGGGCGGTCTGCGCGTCGAAGATTGCGAGCTTGTCGAGCGCGCGGCGGCGGTCTATCGCGCGGGCCACAAACCGCAGTCTCAACGGCGACAAATCTAAAAACCTCCCATGTCAGCCCTGAGTTTGCGGCAATCCATCCGGCGAGTTCGCAGACTTTCCGCCATCGGTCGGTTGTCCGTCTTTCGGAAGGGCCATCCCATAAGCTTGGGCCTGCATCTCGGCGGCTTTCCCCTTCCGTCTCAGCCAGCCCGAAAAAGGGTCAAAGTTCAACTCATGAACTTTCTCGAATATCCTGCCGCTGTCCTCCGTAGAGAGCATGTCAACCTCTTCCGCCGTCAGTTCCGTCGCAAGCTCGATAAGCTCCGGTTCTATCGTAAAAAGCGCCGCATATTCCGCGAGTTTTCTCACTGGCAGGCACTTCACCTTCACCGATTTCTTGCCGTTCACCGGCCTTGAAAGTTCCACTTCCTCGTAGCCGAGGAACGTCGCCATGTTGTTTTCGTCCATGTTTACTCTCCCGAGGTTAGGCCGTAGATTTTATCTGCCACGGTTTGAACGGGCAATTCAAGCCCCGCCAGCTCCGCGCCGGACAATTCGATTATCGAATCGGGAGACTGTACAAAACCGCCGTTTTCAAGCATATTGCCGTCGGCGTCGGTTATGTCGCAGAGTACCTTTACTTTTTTCACGCGGCAGAACGCCCCGCCGCCTATGTTGATAAGCCCCAATTCGGGCGTGTTTTCCTGTTCGTTTTCCATATTGTGCCTTTTTGGGTTCTGGGTGCGCCCCGTTCCTATAACTTTTCAATTATTAGATATACTTCAATATTCCCCGTGTAAGCCGCGGACGGTTGAACGCTAAACGCTCCCGCCGCCCCGCAAACCCACGAGCCGATTTCCGTGAAAGTATCCGCCGCGAGGTCTTTTGACTGCGCCGCATTTGCGCCCGCCTTGAAGCTCGCGGTGACTGCGCCCGTCGCCTTGGCGTAGGCGGTCACCTTGCTATTGGCAGGAAGCGCGGACTCTCCGCAAACGTTTTGCAAGGTTGACGTTCCGGCCCAAGTTATTGTCTGAACGCAGCGCGCGGGGTTGTTTTGCCTTGACGCGAGCACCGAGCCGCTAATGAGCGCGTGTCTGCCGCCTCCCGTTTCTCTCTTCCCCTCAGCCGGCCTAACACAGACTGCATTTCAAAAAAAGCTGAAATGGGAAAAACCGCCCTCCAGTGCCCCCCGTCAACACCTCAGCCGGTTCCAAAATCCGCCCGATTTTCCGTCAAAAATCGAGAAAAAACGCCCGCCACAGGCCAAATGTCCGCCGCGAGCCGAAACCGCCGAAGTTTGCAAAAATCCCAAAAAATTCTTGTTTTAATATTTCCAAAATATAAAAAGGGAAGTTAATGAAAACTCTATTTGTAGCATCGGAAAGGAACCCAAGGGAAACCCGCGTGGCGCTCGTTCCCGCGGGCGCAAAGAAACTGGTGGAGGCCGGCTGGTCGGTAAATGTGGAATCCATGGCCGGGCTGAAAGCCGGTTTTGCGGACGCGGCCTACATTGAGGCGGGCGCAAAAATTGTCGACTCCGAATTCGCGCGCGAAGCCGACTTTGTAGTTTCCGTGAGGCAGCCGGCGCTTTCGGAGGTTGAGAAATTCAAGTCCGGATCGTTCCACCTGAGCCTTCTTGACGCGTTCAACGAAAAGGAGTTGATAGGCGCGTTCGCCAAGGCGGGAGTGACGGCGGCAAGCTTCGAGATGATTCCCAGAAGCACGATCGCCCAAAAGATGGACGTGCTCAGCTCGCAGTCGAATTTGGCCGGCTACTGCGCGGTGATAAGGGCGGCGGAACTCTCCAACAAAATCATACCGATGATGATGACGCCCGCTGGAACGATCTCGCCGTTAAAATTCTTCGTTGTGGGCGTGGGGGTTGCCGGGCTGCAGGCAATCGCCACGGCAAAGCGCCTCGGGGCGCGCGTCGACGCGTTCGACACAAGGCCGGTAGTCGAGGAGCAGGTTAAGAGCCTCGGCGCCAAGTTCGTCAAGATAGACCTCGGCGAGACCGGGCAGACGGCGCAGGGCTACGCAAAGGAGCTGACGGCCGAGCAAATCGAGCTTCAGCGCAAGGGAATGGCCAAGGTCTGCGCGCAGGCCGACGTGATAATAACGACCGCAAAGCTGTTCGGCAGAAAGGCGCCGCGCATAATAACCGCCGAAATGGTCGCCGGAATGAAGCCCGACAGCATCATCGTCGACATGGCGGCCGGCAGCGGCGGAAACGTCGAAGGCTCCGCTCCTGACGAGACCGTCATAACCGCCAATGGCGTAAAAATCGTGGGCGACACCTGCCTCGAGGCCGGAGTTCCCGCTACCGCAAGCCAGATGTACTCGTCCAATGTCACAAACTTCATAGAGCACTTCATGCGCGACGGACAATTCGAGGTCGACATGCAGGACGACATCATGAAAAGCTGCGTCGTCACCAGCGGCGGAGAAGTAATAAATCCGCGCTTCAAATAGCCGCGGATTCCGATTCGGCAAGAATTTCAACCACGCAACAAACATGGAAATTATTCTCCTGCTGTTCATATTCACCCTGGCCGCCTTCCTGGGTTTCGAGCTCATATCGAAGGTTCCGAGCCAGCTCCACACACCGCTGATGAGCGGCTCCAACGCCATCAGCGGCATAACAATCGTCGGCGCCCTGATAGCCACCGCGGGAACGGCCAATAGCGATTTTGCGACCGTTCTCGGCGCGGTTGCGCTGTTCTTGGCCACGCTCAACGTCGTCGGCGGATACGTCGTCACCGACAGAATGCTGGCCATGTTCAAAAAGAAGGGGGACAAATAGCCATGCAAGACATGATTCCATTTTCCTCGGGTGCGGGCTCGGCGAATCTCGCAATGGCGGTGAATTTCGCGTACATCGTAGCGTCGGTTTTATTCATTCTCGGAATAAAAATGCTCGGCAAGGCCGACACCGCGCGAAACGGCAACTTGGTGTCGTCCGTCGGAATGCTCATAGCGGTCGTCGCAACGCTCTTCGACAAACAGATACTCGACGCGGCGGACGCTAAAACGTGGTCGATTTTGGCGGGCACGCTGGTCGCGGGCTCGATCGTCGGAGTGATAGTGGCCAAGCGCGTCAAGATGACTTCCATGCCGGAAATGGTCGCCTTGCTCAACGGATTCGGCGGAATGGCCAGCCTCCTGGTGGGCGCCGAGGATTTCTATTACAACGGGATAGTCAATTCCCAAGATGTCGCCCTATTCACGAAGGGGGCGACAATCGCGGCAATCGTCATAGGCGGCGTCACGTTCACGGGCAGCGTCTATGCGTGGGGGAAACTCTCCGGCAAAATATCCGGCCGCGCGACCGTTTACGCCGGCCAGAAATCCGTCAACGCGGCGATAGCGGCCGCCCTGTTAGTCTGTTCCGTCATATTTGCGGTCGTCGGCCCGCAGGTCTGCGCGGGATACTGGATGCTCGCGGCGGCAATACTTTCGTTAGTTCTGGGCTTTGCGGCCGTCATGCCCATCGGCGGCGGCGACATGCCCGTGGTGATATCGCTGTTGAACTCCCTCTCCGGAGTGGCCGCGAGCGCGGCCGGATTCGTCATTCAAAACAACGTCCTCATAGTTGCCGGCTGCCTTGTGGGAGCCTCCGGAATAATACTTACGGTCATCATGTGCAAGTCCATGAACAGGACGCTCTCGAATGTGCTGTTCTCCGGATTCGGAGCCGCAGGCTCGAAGGGACAGGGCAAAGTTGACGGCGAGATGAAGCCCATATCCGCCGACGACGCCTACTATATCCTTGAAGCCGCCCAAAGCGTGGTGTTTATTCCCGGATACGGAATGGCCGTCGCGCAGGCGCAGCACGCCGTAAAGGAGCTTGCCGAGATACTCGAAAACAACGGGGCCGAAGTCAATTTCGCCATTCACCCCGTGGCCGGGCGCATGCCGGGGCACATGAACGTCCTTCTCGCCGAGGCCGACGTTCCCTACGAGCAGCTCAAGGAGATGGAAGACGCCAATAGGATTCTCGAAAGCGCGGACGTGGCAATCGTCATAGGCGCGAACGACGTGGTGAATCCGGCCGCCGCCGAGGACAAATCCAGCCCGATTTACGGAATGCCGATAATCGAGGCCTCAAAGGCAAAGACGGTGTTCGCGCTCAAGCGCGGCAAGGGCGCGGGATTCTCCGGCCTCGAGAACGCCCTGTTCTTCCGCCCGAACACCAGAATGCTTTACGGCGACGCAAAAGCCACCGTCACCGAACTCGTGAGCAAGTTCAAGGAGAAATAGACGGCCGCATGGGCGGCTGCAAACGCCGCCGCCCGGCACCTGCATCACTCCGCCGCGCGACAAATGCGCCGGCGAATTCCGCGGCCGGCGGGCGAAAGCCTCCAAAATTTCCGAGGGCGAAATACGGGGCGGAATATCGGACGAAAAAACAAAAACAATTGTTAAAAAAAGGGCGTTTCGGATTTTTGCGAAACGCCCTTTTTATCGCCGCATCGAACGGCTTAAATTGCCGCCCGGTATATCCGGGAAAGAAGAAGCCGCGCTGAGAGACGCATTCCGCCTTATTCGGCACATATTATTATATATTAGGAACTATTATATTCGGCGCCGCCATTTTCGAAAGATTTCCGGCGAAATTCCGCAAAAAGTTGGATTTTTCAGCAAGTTTGCAAATCCAAAACCTCTTTTGCGCGCGCGTGTTTACGCGTACTGTGCAAAAGGCGCAAAAAAAATCTTGGCGCATGCCTCCTTCCCGCGACGCACAATCGCGCCGCCGAAGTTGCGCGCCGCTGCAAAACCGCTTCAAATCCCGCCCAATTTTTTGCGGCTCGGGCGAAAGATAACTTTCCCGCGCCAAGTCCAAAAGCGAATTCGCCGCAATCCCTCAACTATTCCGAAGCTTGCCGCCGGCCAGCCGCAATATCCGTTTCCAAGCCCATCTTTCCGAAGGCGATTGCGCATGCGAAGCGATTGCGCGGTTTAAGGTTCAATAAAGCGCGCGAATACCGTGTGGGGAAAAGGAAAAAACCTCCCGTCCTCCAAATCCGCTCAAAGGCGCCGGAAGTCCCGATTGAATTGAAAAACGCCCCGGCGGCTATTGCGATTCCCCGAAAGACTGCGCATCTCTAAAATCCGCGCCCTCCCTTTGGCGCGAGATCCCGTGCGGTCGAAAGTCGCCCCTGCCGGCGCTGTTTTCAAAGCGCGGGCGAAAACCTGCGCGGCCACTGCCCCTCGGACGCGCATCGGCCGGGCGGGAACGCTCGAAAGAGCCTCCCGCACCGCTTAACCGCGCCGGCCTCTCGCGCGACTGATCCACGCGAATGGACCTTCCGCCCAGCTCGGAATCGTTCAGCGCCGCAATTGCCGCCCGCGCCTCCGACTCGTCGGGCATGACGACAAACGCAATCCCGCGAAACCTGCCGCTAAATCTGTCCATGAGCATCTTCAAGCTCTCGACCTTCCCGTGCGCGGAAAAGGCGACGATTATTTCCTGTTCCGTAATGGAAAAGGGCAAATTACCTACAAAGAGTTCCATTTAACTGTCCTATCGCTGCTATTATTCTAATTTCCGATTATTATTTTCCCGAAGGCTTTCCGCCCGCGAAAATATCCGCTAAAACGCCGGCAACCGATGCGCAACGGCTAATATCCGAAGCTTTCGCAAAGCAAAAAGCGCCTAAAAGAACTGTCCGACAGCGCAAAAATATCTTTCCAAACCAAGCCCCGCGCGGGAAAATGCAGGCTCTTGCGAACGTTCGACGGCCGGCAATTATCGCCAAATAAAATGGGGGTTGGGGGGAAGAACTTTTGCCGTCAGAATAAGCGACAAGAAATTGAGTCAAAAGTTGCAAAAGACAATTTTTGCCCCAAAAAGAAAATTTTTATTGCCTTTTAAGGTAAAAGCATTTTTCATTCGGCGTTTAAAAAAATTGCAATTTAGGCATAACATACACTTTATAGATAATACAGAAAGAACAGCCATGGCAAGAATATGCTCGATAACAGGCAAGCGTCCCGTCAGCGGCCGCAAGATTATCCACAAGGGGCAAAGCAAGAAGAGCGGCGGTATCGGTTTGCAGTTGGTCAAACAGGTTAAGCGCACATTCAAGCCCAATGTGCAGCGCGTGCGCGTTCGCACCGAAAGCGGCGCGGTTAAGCGCGTATGGGTCTCGGCCAAGGCAATCAAGGCCGGGCTCGTTGAAAAGGCGTAAAGCAAAGTAAGGCGTTTGAACCTATCCCGGGCGCTTCGGAAAAATTCCGAAGCGTTTTTTTTCGCAACGCCGCCGCGCCCGCAGAACAGTCCGCCGCATTGCGAAATTTAATTTTGGAAAAATTAAGTGCGATTAAAAAAGCTCCCCTTCCCCGGCGGGAGCGTTGCGGAGGGCGCGGGGAAATTGCAGGCCATTTAACCGGGCGCGCAATCAGAGACGGCATCTGCTTTACTGCTTATCCCGCCGAAAACCCCCTTGAACTTTTTTAAGAACTTCAAGCTGGGCTTTCGGGCTTTAAGCGCGAATACTATTAAGCGCGATTTTATGTTGCGCTTTCAGCCCGCCATACTTTACCGTTTTTTCTTGATTCATAAAATTCTTGAGAGATATTCACGGTAATATAAAAATTAAGAAATGAATCCGGAACCGACAATATACAATCTTGGCGATTAAGAAATTTGTGATGTCCCCGTTCTTTCAATAAAAATGGCCGAAGAACCCACAGTTTTATCGCAAATACTATGCGTTATATTTTGCCTGTTCATAACAGGCGGATTCATATTCTTTTTGTGCCTGATAAACCTCGGCATTGATTTCCTAAAAAAAATACCTTTGGGTAAACCTGTCATAAAGATGTATAAAAAGTAGGTTTCCCAAAATCTACCTTTGAGCCTCCCGCAATTCAAAGTTGCGGCGGGCGGTTGAGAGATTTTTCGTCAATAATGCTCGCATGAACGTCGAAAGATTGCGGGGGTTATCCCGCGCGCGGCGGAGGGTTGTCAAACGCGCGGGCTACTGAAAGGCCACCACGGCGGCGGCCGGCCTCAACGCTATCTTCCTCCCCGCTTCCATGCAATGCCGCTATACCTCCCCAAACGGCCATATGGCAACGCGCCTTTGAAAATTTCCGCAAGATTTTACGAGAGCGAAATATTTTTTCAAAAGGCCGCTCGTTTTTACAAAATCAAACTTCGCGGCGCAACAAGCAAGGCGAACGCGCGCAAGAAAATGAAGATACAAAAACTCCCCCGCCCGCAGCCGCCGAGCAAAAACTTACATGGCGCCGGGCGCGCGGTTCATTCTCCCAGACGCTCTAACGCGAACTTGGCGGCCTCGCCTACCGTATAAAAAATATCGACCGGCATTACCTGCGAAAACTGCTCCGCGGAAACTATGCCCGACCACGCCGCCGCCATCGGGAAAACGCCGACTTCGCGGGAATCCAGAACGTCGCGCGGACTGTCGCCGATATAAAAAGCCGAAGAGGGCGGGATTTTGTAATTGTCCAGAATTTTGCGCATCTTTTCCGGCTTGACCGAACCGTACAGTCCGCCGCTCTCCACGAAATCGAAATATTTTTCAAGCCCCATAACCCGCACGGAAATCGCGGCCGTCTCGGCTCCCTTGCCCGTCACGAGGGAAACCCGCGCGCCGCGGCCGCGCAGGTTTTGCAAAAGCTCCTCAATGCCGTCGAACGGCCTCTGGCCGCGCTCCTTCAGCAGGCGCTCGTACTCCTCTAAATAGGCGCGGTACAATTCGGACTCAATCTCCGGATTGAGCGCGCGCAGTATCCCGCGCTCCTCCGCGCCGAACTCGGATTTTACCGCCTCAAGCGACGGCGCCGGCACGGATAGCTTTCCGTACGCCGCAAAAAAGGCGTCCAGCGTCAGGGGAATCGTCTCGGCAATGGTGCCGTCGAAGTCGAATATAAAGGCCTTTTGCATTTTCGCGGATGATTTGGCGAAAAAAGGGGCGCTACTGCAACAAAAAACGGCAGGCCGGGATTGAGAACTTGACATTTTTTGAGTTTGCGAAAAAAGTGTCCGAATATCCCCGCGCACCGCGCAAAACGCGCAGACTCTGCAGACTCCGCGGGGCGCGCGCAAAACGCGCCGAAAGTATCTCTTTAAAAGTGAAGAAGAAAGCACTCAAAAACGCCTACGTCATACCCAATCTCAAGAGGGCCTTTGAGGTTCTCGAATGCGTGGCTAAAAACCCGCGCGGGGTTTCGTTCATGCAGCTGTTGGAGCGCCTGAAGATAAGCAAGACAACGCTTTTTCGGATACTGGAGACGCTCGAAAGCAGCGGCTATCTGACGACCTCTGCGGAAGGCGGGCTCTACACGCTTTCGAGAAAAATAATGACGCTTGCCTACTCCGCGCTTGAAGAGCCGAACATACCCGCCGAAAGCTTCGACGTCATGCGCCGCCTGCGCGACGAAGCCGGCGAGACCGTAATGCTGGGCGCCCTGATGGAAGACTCGTGCATAATGGTCGAGCAGGAGGCCGGCCCGCACGACTTCAACTTTACCGGAAAGCCCGGAATGAAATAGCCGCTTCACGCGTGCGCGCCGGGCAAGGCGCTTCTAGCGCACCTTCCGCCCGACG
>CALXMX010000015.1 GCA_944389575.1 uncultured Opitutales bacterium | reverse complement strand
CTTAAAACGTCCTCGCCGCATTCGCACGGAACGCGCATCGCCGCATGCAAACGCGCGAAGTGACAGCGCGCCTATTGAAAAATAGCTCTGAAATTTTCAAGCGCCAAAAGAATCTACGCCGCTGTTGTCCGCTGGCGTAGCCCGCGCGCCCGTACTCTTGCGTAAGGCCGCCGTTTCCCCGCCCTCGCCGAAAGTCGTTGCCGATTCCATAGAGAGCGCGCTTTCCAAACGGCGCCAAATCTGCCGATTCCCAACGGCGGGCAACGAATAGAAAATTTTTTCCAATCCTAAAAATCCGCAAAAAATCCGGCCGAAGCCCCCCCGGCTTGTTATTGCAGATTTTCTTCGCGCAAAAAAAAGCATTTCGCTCAAAAACGCCGGAAGCGTTCGCCGCACAATTTGGCGCATGTCCCACGCGCATTCCAACGCGCACTTCGGCGCACAACCCGGAGTATAAGCCGACTAAGGCTACGCACTTCCCGCCGCTCGCCGCCCCATCGCACGTCGCTCGCTCGCCGCGCGCACTGCACACTGCGCCCAAGCTCACAGCGTACAGCGCGGCACAGCACAGCCTAGCCCAGCGCAACGCGCGCGGCGCCCACGCGCCCGAGCCGGAGTACGCCCCACGCGCCCGATTCGCCACACAGCGCGCAATAAAAAAAGCGGCGCCGCCCGCACCGGACGCCGCCGCAAAACTTGCGCAAAAACCGCCTTATTTAGAATAGGAAGGCTTCACTGCGGGATTGTTCTGGAGATAGTCGCGGCTCTTCTTGACAGTCTCGGCGATAGTCTGATCCTTGGCCGGCTTCTCAACCTCGACGATTATATATTCGCAGCCGCTCTTGCCTATGTTCTTGAAAATTTCGTCAAAGTTGACGACGCCGCCCTTTCCGACTTCGTCAACGTCCTTGATGTGGAGCAGGCGGAAACGCTTCGGATACCTGCTGAAATAATCGACGGGATCGGCCTTGCCCTTGGTTGCCCAATAGACGACAAGCAGGAAAAACACGTCTTCGGGATTGGTGTTTTCAAGCATGTAGTCGAGCATGACCTTGCCCTCCACTTCCTTGAATTCGTGCGAATGATTGTGATAGCCAAACGAAAGCCCGGCCTCTTTGCACTTTTTGCCGACGGCGTTGTAGTAGTCGCAAATAACCTTCAACTCCTTGAGCGTCTTGGGAACGGCGAGGTAGGGATCCACAATGTACTTCATTCCGGCGGCCTTGTGCGCGGCAATAAGAGCGTCCCACTTGGCGAGCGACTTGGAAAAATCGCCGCTTTCAATCTCCTCTTTGGACAGAGGTATGCGCGTGTGGGAGGACAGCGCCTTCATGCCCGCCTCCGCGCACTTTGCCTTGAAGTCCTCGGGGGCCAAACCGTAAAACTTTCCGCCGCCATAACCCGCAGCCTCGACAAACGTATATCCCATATCCCCCACCTGCTTTATGGTGGCGTCCCGATTTTCCTTAATGAGATTGCGGACCGAATAAAGCTGAAGCCCGATTTCCTTCTTGGATTCGGCGAACGAATTTGCAAATGGCACACACATGGCGGCCAGAACCATTATTGATGCTATTTTCAGTTTCATTTTACGTTTTGTTTACTTTGTTGAAATGCGATAGGCAAAATCGGTTAAATTTTTTGAATATTTATATCGGAGTTTGCTTTTGTCAAATTTTAAAATGCGCGTGGTGGTCGTATTTTGCGTCGCCCTCAATCCCCCGAACGCCTCCGCTGAATGCCGCCGCCGAACGCCGCCTCAATCCGTAGCCGAAGGGCGCGCCGCCAACGCGACTCGTCCCCGGCGTTACCCGCCGCCAATGCGCCGCAATTTTGCCGCCCAATACGCCGGCGCAACGCTACGCCCCCTCCGAAAACTGCGCGGCCTGCAAAAAGCGGGCAAATAGAAAAACCTTGCAATAATCCCGCAAGACTATTTTGTGGGTAAAACTTTTTAAGCCAGCTTAGCTCAGTTGGCAGAGCAGTTGATTTGTAATCATCAGGTCGTCGGTTCGACCCCGACAGCTGGCTCAGCTTAAAAAAACCGCTTTCCCGCATAGTTTTCCGCATAGAAAGCCTTTATTTGCTTTAATTATTAATGGTTGCGTTTTTTTAGCCTCAGCGAGCCTCCGCGCCGCGCTGGCGCGATTCGCGCAAAATGCGAAAAATTCGCCAAGCTTACGTTGATTTTTTTCGTTCTCCCCGCTTTTCCCCACCTTTTCCCCACCTTTTCCCCACCGCTTACCCACCGTTTCAAATGATTCTGCAACTTTTGCAACTGAAATAGAACGCGCGCTATCGATTATTAAGTGTATAAATATAAAAGGGAACATTTAAAAATCTCGCTCAAAACAAGCTGTCGGCGCAAAACGGTTCGCGTTCCCGCAAAACTTTTACAACTTGCAGGTTTTTGCGCGCATAAAAGGGGATTTAAGGCGATCTTAATTCTTAGAATCCGTTTTTGCCCCCCGAATTGGGCGCGTCTGTCTTTTTTTATTCGCTCGGGCGGTGGAACTTCGCTCGGGCGGTGGAACTTCACCCGGGCGGCGATGCGAAACGAGAGAGAAAAAGGGGGAGGATGCGGATTCTATTTCCCTTATTAAAAAAAGCTTGAAAATTCACACTTTTTCCATTAGCCAGAATTATATGAAAACCGTTTTCAACTTAATTGCCTTAATCAGTTCTTCGCTTCTGCTCTCCGCAGCCGCGCGCGCCGAAACGTACTATTTAAGCGCCGTGCAAATGAACGCC
>CALXMX010000014.1 GCA_944389575.1 uncultured Opitutales bacterium | reverse complement strand
GGCTTTCGCCCCAATACTGGCGCCGGGCGCAAGGAGACTTTTCACTGGCCCGGGGGGCGCGCGGGTATTCCACAAATGCCGCGCAGAAGTTTTTTTTTCGCATTTTTTCGCTTCGGGATTTGCGCTCCATCTGAAAGAGGTCTTGCGGGCCGCGCGCAAAAGCCCTTCCGCCTAAAACTCTACAACCGGCAAATATCGAGTTTCCGCCCGCCTCGCCGGCTCGCTCCCGCTCCCCCAAAAAAACAAAAAATCCGCCGGAACGCCCGGCGGATTTTGCAAAGTCGGAGTCAGCCCCCTGTACCGCGCGCGCTACGCGCTCTCCTTTACGTCGTTCTTAAAGAACAGCAGGAACGCCAACAGCAGAGCGCCGGATATCGCAGCCTCCACGAGGAACACGCCCTGCCAGTTCGTCGCCGCCTGCGCCCCGGCCGCGGAGGCGGTGTTGACGTCTATCAGCCATGTGGAGAAGAACGTTCCCACAATTTGGGCGACCCCGTAAAAGAAGAAGTAAAGCCCCTGCCCCTGCGCCTTTATGTCGGCGGGCGCCTTCTTGTCTATGTACATCTGCGCCGCGACGAAGAAGTAGCCGAATATTGCCCCGTGCACCGCAATCGCCCCCCAGTACAAACCGTGGGCCTCGGGGGCAAACGCGCTCATCAGATAGCGCAGGAACATCGCCAATATTCCCAACGCCATGGTGGCCTTGAAGCCGAGAAACTTTATGGCGACGGGAATCGACACCATGAATACAAGCTCGGAAATCTGTCCGACATTGAGAGTCGGGGTTATGTTCTTTACCCCGAGGGAGGCGAGGAACGAGCCGTACATCCAGTAAATCGTGAACGCCACCGTCCAAACCACGACGCACGCCATAAAGATTGCGATGTTTCTGTCTTTGAGCATGCCGAAGGCGCGCAGCCCGAGAGCGTCGGTCACCGACATGGGCTCGCCCTTAGCTTTGGGCGGAGTCGCGGGAAGGAAGAGCGCAAACACGGCCGAAAACGCGGCGACCCCCGCCGCGCACGCTAAAGGAATGCTCGTGCCGTCTATAGACTCGTTGAAAAGCGCCTTTGCGCCGAGCGCGAACACCGCCGCGCACACCCAGCCGAGCGAGCCGAACACGCGAATGAGCGGGAACGCCTCGGCCGTGCTGTTGGCCATCGCAATCGACGAAGTGAGCCCCCACGTCGGCATGTAGGCGCACATGGCGAGGACAAGCCACACGAAAATCATGGTCGGATCCGCGGTGAAAAACGCGAGAATCAAAAGCAGCGCGACAAACCCGTTGAGCACCGCAAGGACTTTTTCGCTATTGGCCACGCGGTCGGCAAACATGCCCACTAACGGAGAAAACACGGAGCCTATCGCCATCGTGGACATTATGAGCGAGAACATCACGCCCGTGACCTTCATGTTGTCCAAGTAGCTGGACAGCTGCACCCAGAACGTCGCAACCAACATGAACTGAAGGAACATCATGGCGCTGAGTTTGAATCTTAATGCGAATGACATATTATATAGCTCCTTTATTTATTATTGTGTGATATTTTCCCGTTTGTTGTTTTATTTAAATGCGTCGCCCAAATTTCCATTTTCGCCGGCCGGGCGATTCGCCTAACGCGCAAGCGTCTCCCTAAGCTCGCTTACCCCGAGATACTCCTCCACGGCGAGCTCGCGCGCGCGGCGGAAGTCCTCCATATAGGGCATGGCGCGGTGGGCGGCAAACGCGCCGGCGTCGGAATAGACCTCGACAAAGCAGAACTTTTGCGAATCCATGACGTCGCGGAGAAAGTCGTAACGCAGGCAGCCGGGCTCCTTACGCGAGAGCGCGGCGACTCTCTTTGCGGCCTCCATAAACGCCTCTAAGCCGTCCTTCTTTACCCGCAGCGAGGCGCAAACTGTCACCCGTTCGGACGCCATGGGCTACTTCGCCTTTCTTTTAAACTCCAAAAGCAGAGTTTTCCCGTTGAAGAGTTTGAGCGTATCCCCCGAAAGCTCAAATCTGTCCGCCCGCCCAAGAGCCGACAAAAACTTATATTCATAAAGCCCGTACGGCCCAGCGCGGCGCGTGGAATACATTTTGTTGATTTTGAAAAATCCGGAATCCAAGACGACGAGCTCGCCCCCGAACAGGTTGTCGCCGGAATAGCCGTTGACGCGCATATCCTTGGAAATTTGCAGCCTCACCGCGTCCTGAGAATCCTCCGGGGGCATTTTTGCGTCCTCCCTATCGATGAGGAACACGGGGCGCCACGCGGTATCCGCAAGGCGGTCGGCGGCCTTTGAAAAGTTTTCCGACGGAGCCTGCGCGGCCGGCGGCTCCGAAACCTCCCCGCCGGTGCCCGCGCAGCCGCAGCAGCACGAGCACAATACAATCGACAACAACGCCGCAAAAATCCAAAACGTTTTCATATCCGACGAGTTTAACGCTTATCTAATTTAAAAAAAGCAAAAAATCCAACCCGCAAAAAATAAATTCTCCAAAAAAGAGTTGCCAGCGCCGCGCGCAAAAAAAACATGGTCGAACCATGGACAGGATTGAAATAGATTCCAACGCATTTGAAGGGTACTCCATTCCCACTCAAAACGCCTCCCTGCTGGCGATTCGCGGAAACAGGGGAATGCTGGCGTGCGCCTACCTGAAAGTTGAAACCGCGGACAAAATCGGAGACGCCCTCGCAATCGTCACGGGGGTATCTTCCCATTCCGACATGCTTGAAAAACCGGTAGTCGCCGTCAGCCGTGCCGCCGCCCAGCTGGGAGTAAAAGTCGGAATGAGCGGACGCGACGCGCTCCTAAAGATGGCCTAAAGCCGCCCTTAATCCAAACTATAAAGTCGAACCTCCCCTCCCCGAACGCCGCAAGATTTATGGCCGCAAAAATTGTTTTCAAAAGCGCATGCGCCCTTATGGCTATGGTTGCGTTTGCCGCATGCAGCGTCGACAGCGTCGAGGGAAAATGGGTTGAGCCTGTTCCCGGAATGGAAAATCAGGCGCAAGGCGTAAATTTGGAGAGAGGCGGAAAGGCCTCCTCTATCAATATGGCGACCTTGCAATATGAAAAATGGGAAAGGAAAGGCAATACGCTATTCCTTTCCGGCAAAAGCATCGGCAATCATACGACCATTTCTTTTACAGATGCCTTTGCCATTGAAAAATTGACGGAAAACGAGTTGGTTTTGAAAAAGGGAAGCCTTATGATCAACTATCGCAAGCAGTAAAACCGCATTCGGGCAATTCCGACAATCCCTTTATTTTAAAGCAATAAGAAAAGCTTTCCCGATTCGCGGCAAGACTTTCGCTCCCCCTCCCGACGCCTCCAGACCCCGACGGCAAACGCAAACCTTGAAGCCGGCGCGCAAACCGCGCGCGCAAGAAAAAATCTCCGCAAAAAAACGGCGCGCAAAGGCGGACATGAAAAAAGACGCCCCGTCCCCGTGCGCCGCAGAACATTTTAGCAAAAAAACTCACGCCAGCCCGTTGAGCATTCCGTAGAAATACATCGGCTTTAGCGCATACACCTTCAAAAACCACGCGGCGCGGCTCTCCTTGGACATGTCCAAGAGCGAAAACGGAAAGCTTATCTTCGGCTTTTTGTCGTAGTCAAACTCGCAGAGAAGGACGTGCCCGTAATCCGTGACAATGGGGCATGCGGCGTATCCGTCGTACTTCGCCGAAGGCTCGCGCCCCTCCATCAGGCAGATCAGATTGTTTACGGCGACGGGAACCTGCTTGCGTATCGCGGCGGAAGTCTTGCTGGTGGGCAGCGAGGAAACGTCGCCGAAAGACACTATATTCGGATACTTCTTTGAAACGAGCGTGTACTTGTCAACGTCCACCCAGCCCTCTTTCGCATGCGAGCCGGAAGTCGCCGACAATCCGGACTCCTTCACAAATTTCGGCGCGCCCATGGGGGGAAGAAAGTGAATGAAGTCGTAGTCGCGCTTGAACTCGGAAACGACAGTCTTGCCGTCGGCCCCCTTTTGCTTGCGCACAAAAAATACGCGTTTGGCGGAAGTGTCTATCCCGGAAATATGGGTGTTCAAGTTGATCGGAACATTGCGCTGCGCGTATATTTCCAGGAGACGCGGAGTGAAGTGCGGGACGTCGTACAGCCGGTCGGCCGCCGTGTAAAAGTTAAACTCCGCATTCTTGCGCGCGCCGTACTTTCTGGAGAGCTGTTCTGTCAGCAGACAGACCTTCTTGGGCGCGCCGCCGCACTTGTGTTTTGTGTAGGTGTCGGCAAATATTCCAACCCCGCCCTCCCTGGCGAACTTCTCCATTGCCGCGCGGGTTTTAATCGCGCCTTCAAAGTCGTATATGCAGTGCGCGTTGCCCGTTCCGAGAGACTTTGCGTCAATGCCCTCAATCAAATCCCAATCGCACACCATACCGGGGGTCAGGACAAGAAAGTCGTACGGCACCTTCAGACCCCCCGCGGTCGAGACCGTCCGCTTGTCGGGATCTATGGCGACGGCGGAATCCTTGAGCCACTTGACGCCGGAGGGAATGCAGTCGGCCTGCTTGCGATAGACCTCCTCCGGAGAATAGACGCCCGCGGCAATCAAGGTGAATCCGGGCTGGTAATAATGCAATTCCGAAGGGTCTATCAGCGTTATGTCGGGCGAGCGCAGGGCGGATTCAAGCCTCGCAGCCGCGCTAATCCCCGCGGCTCCTCCGCCCACTATCACAATCTTGCCTTTCGCGCCGCTCGAAAGCGCTCCGGAGAACTTCAGCCCCCCATACAGCGCAACCGCGGCTGCCCCGGCAACCGCCGAACCCTTCAAAAATGCGCGGCGGCTAATTGCCGCCTTCCTCGTCCTGACAAATTCTTCTTCCACCCCTAATATTATTCTAATTGTTTTCTAACCGTTTTCTAACTTTTGTAAAACTTTTTCCAATAATGCCATGCGTTCAAAGCTCGTAAACAAAAAAATGCGCATATTTTTCAAAAGATTTTTTTGTTGCGGATTTGTTAGCGAAAGGCTTTCTTTATTAGAAAAAAATGCGCATAAGGAATATATTTTGCATAGCGACGCTCGCCGCCGCCCATATTTTTGCCGGCGAACTTCGCGCCGCCGATTCCGACCTGCTTGACGCGCTCGTAAAAAACGCAACCCTAACGCGCGCCGAAGCCGACGCGCTGAAAAAAGACCGCTCGACTGTCTCAATTCTCCGACCCGAGACGAAAAAGCTCAGAATCGGGGGCAGAATGCAGCTGCAATACGAGTGGGCAAACTCTGAGGTCTTCGCCGGGGCCGGTTCGCCGCAAAAGGGGAACGGCAGCAACAACTTCCTCTTGCGCCGCGTATTCGTCGAGGCCTTCGCAAATCTCGGCGGCGGCTGGGACGCCCAAGTGGGGCTGGACTTGGCGAGAAGCCGCCTAAACAGCTATTTTGTGGACACCTACCTGTCAAAATCGCTCGACTACGAATATCTTAGCGGGCGCCTGTGCTTGGGGTACATGAAACCGGGATTCTGCTATGAGGACATGCTCTCGTCGTTTTCGCTTGACGCGATAGAGCGCTCGGCGGCCACGAGCTACTTTACCCTCTCGCCCAACGGCCGCCGGCTGGGCATAGGCAACCGCTACGCGGGGGTACGCTGGAACGGAAAGGTCAAGCAGGTGGAGGGCCTTAGCTACACCCTTGCGGTGACCAACTCCTTTCAGCTTTCGCCCGTCCACGAGGACGAGCTCGAATACAACTGGAGCGAAAACCGGCTGGCATACTGGGCGAGCGTGCATTACGAAAGAAAATTTGAAAACGCCAAATTAAAGTTCGGCGTTTACACGATGTACTCGGCCACGGCCAACAAGCAGATGGGAGAGGCGCCGGCGGCCTCGGTGTACTCCGTAAACCCGTACATAGCCGGGCGCGTGGGGAACCTGTATTTCTGGACGGAATACATGGCGAGCGTGGTGGCGGACGGCAGAAGCGTCGCGGGCGGAGGATACGAACAGGCCAGTCCGTACGGAGTCAATTTCAGCATAGAATACCGCTTCGACATCGGCGAGCAGGGGCAACTCGGCCCCACGTTCCGCTACTCGTGGTTAGACACGGACGGACGCGGTCTTCAAATGAGCGACGCCGTCCGAAACGCCGGCAATGTCGGCGGCCTGTACGACACGGCAAACGACTTTTACGCCGGACTTAACTGGTACATCATGGGCGACGATTTAAAAGTTCAGCTCGGATACGGATACACGCAATTTTCGGGCTGGACGGGGGAAAATTCCGGGCGCGCGGGATCGCACGTGGGGGAGACGCACTCCGTCAGGCTCCAGATGCAGATGAAGTTTTAGCCGGACGCTGTGCTGTGCCGTGCGGCGCAACGCAGCGCGCAGATGCGGACAAAGCTTTGCGAATCCAAACAAGCCGCCGCAACTTCCAAGGCTTTCGCAACTTTTGCAGCTTCTACAACTTCCACGACTTTCCGCAAATTTTGCAACTTTCAAAACTTTCCACAAATTTTGCGAGAATCTTTGGGCGAATCGAACGAATCCGAATCAATCCGCGCCCCAGAACGAGACGCGCGCAAAATCCGCGCGGGAGATATCGCAGAAATCCTGCAAACAAGCTCATATAAGCCCCAAAAGCCCGCGCAAAACACGCGCAAACCCGCATGAGTCTATATATAATACACAGCTCGAAACCCGCACAAACCCGCAAAGCGCGCGCAACCTTACGCAAAGTGCGCCAAACGCGCGCAGCTTGGCACGCAATCGCGCAAGTCCATATAAATTAACATAAAAAGCGCACAACTTCCAAATAATCTCCGCGCGGATTCCGCACTTTCCGGGCCAATCGCACAGTCGAATCCCGCAAAAATTGCGAAACTCCCAAAAGGCGCAGTGGACAAATGAATGCAATGGGTACAACGAACTTAACGGGCGCAACGGGCGCAATGGGCGCAATGGGCGAGTGAACGCAATGGGTGCAATGGACATAATTGGTGCAAGACGCGCGGGAAAACTTCCCAAAACGCCGCAAGGCGGCGCGCCGAACGACGGGGGAGGTGCGCAATATTTGCGGCAATCTTTATTGCTTGAAATAATCCGCCTTTATATAGAATGGAATATATGAAAATATCACTCAAGTTGGCCGTTTTGGCGAGCGCGGCGGCGATGTGCTGCCTGCCCGCACAAGCGAGGGGAAAGGAAATTTTGAGGGTCGGACACTTCCCGAACGTCACGCACGCGCAGGGAATGGTCGCCCATCAGCTGTCCAGACAGGGCAAGGGCTGGTTTGAGGAGCGTTTGGGCAAGGACGTGGAAATACAATGGATGGTGTTCAACGCAGGTCCGAGCGCGATGGAGGCCATGTTCGCAGGCGGGGTAGACATCACGTACGTCGGGCCGAATCCCGCGCTCAACGCCTTCGCAAAGACGCGCGGGCGCGACATACGCATACTGGCCGGCTCCGCGGACGGCGCGGCGGCGCTGGCGTACAACCCCGAGCTCAAGATAGAAAAGCCCTCCGACTTCAAGGGCAAGAACATAGGAACGCCCCAACTGGGCAATACGCAGGACGTCGCCTGCCGCGCGTGGCTGATAAAGAACGGCATAAAAGTGTCGATTTCCGGGGGGGACGCCCACGTGATTCCCGTATCCAACCCCGAGCAGTTGCCGCTGTTTAAGACCGGCAAGCTCGACGCCGTATGGACGGTGGAGCCGTGGGTCAGCCGCCTCGAGCGCGACGGGAACGCCAAGATATTTTTGGAACAAAAGGACGCCGTCACCACGGTGCTCGTCACAAACATGCGCAACATCAAAAAGCGCCCGGAGATAGTGAAGAAATTTCTCGAGGCGCACAAGGAGCTTACGGACTGGATTAACAAAAATCCGGAGGCCGCGCAGGAGCTCGTGCACAAAGAAATGGAGGACCTCACCGGCGGAAAGTGCGACAAGGCGACTATCGTCGACTCATGGAAGCGCCTCATTCTCACCAACGAAATAAACCGCGAGGGGCTTCAGGAATTTATGAATTACGCCTACGAATGCGGATTCGTAAAGCGCAAAACCGACATCTCGAAAATATTTGCGGACATAAAATAATGGGGATACGCGAAGAGCTTGAAAACGTGACGGCAAAGCTTGTCGTCAAGAACGTCAGCAAGACGTTTTCGTCGTCGCGCGGAAAGGTCGAGGCGTTGCGCGACGTCAGCCTGAGGGTCGGCGAGGGGGAGTTTGTCTGCTTAGTGGGGCCGAGCGGCTGCGGGAAGTCCACGCTGTTGAATCTGGTTGCCGGGTTGGACAAGCCCGACAGCGGCGAAATCAAGGTTGACGACATTCCCGTGAAGGGGCCCGGGCGCGACAGAATGGTGATGTTCCAGGAACACGCGCTCTTTCCATGGCTCGACGTGTTCCACAACGTGCTGTTCGGCCTGAAGCTAAAGCCGAACCTCACGAATCCGGAGCGCAGGGAGGTTGCGAAATTCTACCTGCACTTGGTCGGGCTCGACAAATTCGCAAACGCCGACATTCACGAGCTGTCGGGCGGAATGCGACAACGCGTGGCGCTCGCGCGCTCGCTGGCGCCGAATCCGCGAATACTGCTGATGGACGAAACCTTCGGCGCGCTCGACGCGCTCACGCGCGAGCAGCTCTACGGCGAAATACAGCAAATCTGGCAGAAGCGCAAAAAGACGATACTTTTCGTCACGCACAACATACGCGAAGCCGTGTGCCTTGGAGACAGGGTCGTGCTGTTCTCGCCGCACCCCGGAAGAATCATAGAGACGTTCGACATTGATCTTCCCCGCCCGCGCGACATCAACGACCCCGCGCTGACCGAACACTCCGGCAAAATAACGGCCATGCTGAAAAACCAAACCGAAGGGAGCGCAGAGGAATGAACAGGTCGAAAACGCTCGGCTGGACGCTGCCGATAATTTCCGTATTCGCAATGCTGTGCATATGGGAATTTGTAGTGCGCGAATTTTCCGTGCCCGACTACATCATGCCCGCCCCGAGCGGCGTTGCCGCATATCTGTGGGGGGCGATTGCGGACAACTCCCTGCCCTCCGCAATCTGGGTGACGGTCAAACGCCTCATGCAGGGATACGCGATAGGATTGGCGGTGGGGATTCCCGTCGGAATGCTCTGCGCGCGCTTTTCGCTGTTCAGGGACACGATCGGGACGCTTGCGCTCGGGCTCCAGGCTCTTCCGAGCGTCTGCTGGGCGCCGCTTGCCATAATATGGTTCGGATTGTCGGAGACGGCGATGCTGTTTGTCGTGGTCATGGGTACGGTGTGGTCGCTGATACTGGCCACGCAGCACGGCGTCAACAGCATACCTCCCATATACATGCGCGCCGCGCGCACAATGGGTTCGACGGGGCTGCACATGTGGATACACGTCATAGCTCCGGCCGCTTTCCCGAGCATACTCGGCGGAATGAAGCAGGGCTGGGCGTTTGCGTGGCGCTCGCTCATGGCGGCGGAAATTTACGTGACGGTGCTGACGGGATTCGGACTTGGACAGCTCCTGCACTACGGCCGCGAATTGATGGATATGAACCAGGTAATAGGCGTCATGAGCGTCGTAATACTGGTGGGGCTGGTGGTCGATAAGGCGATATTCTCCCCGATAGAAAACAGATTGCGCACCCGCTGGGGAATTGCGGGCAATTAGCCATTTTTGCGCGGCGGCGCGGCGACTCCACAGCTACACGCCTTCACAGCTTCACGACTCTACAGCTACACGGCTTCACAGCGCGCCAATGTACCGGTGTATCGGTATATCGGCGTATTGGCGTATTGGCGTGCCGGATAAGTTTCAGGCGGCCTCCCGCCGCGCTCCGCAATGCCGATTCTGCGGCGCAAAAGACGCGCGCCCAAACGCCGCGTGGATTTTCCATTTCCCGGTGCTCCGCACATTGCGCGCCGCACATTTTTTGAACTTGCATAGGTTCAGCGCTCCAAATAAACATTGCGCACCAAATGGGTATTGCGCGCCGCAATGAACATAACGCGCCGAAACGGACATAGCGCGCTGAAACAAAAATTGCGCGTTCTACAAAAATTCGGGCGGACGGAAAAGTTCTGCGAATAAGCCCTCCCCGCAACTCTTGCGGAGATCGCGCAGCGCCCGAGCGCCAAAAGGCCGCGGTGAAAATTCAAATAAACTTTCACACTCGCGATACCCCGCACACCGGCCGCGGCGGTGCGAACGGCGCGGGCAATGTAATTTTTCCGGGCTAAAGACTGCGCCTTCCGGATAATCGGCCCAAAAAAACCGAAAGCGCGCCGAAGTAAAAAATAATACAAGCTTAGCGCAAAAAAATCGGCCGCCGCAAAATGAAGTTGCAAAAATTTTAGCAATAACAAAACTTTCCGGTTGGCCGAATTTGCCGCGATGCGGCGCAATGGCGGCAAAATCCAAATCAGACAGAAAAATTGAAAATGCCAAAAATTGAAAATTATTTCGATTGCGCCCTTGCCGCCAAGAGACTTCTGGAGAAATCCAGAAATATGGAACTTGACAGGGGAGAAAATCCGCCGAAGGTAAAATTCGCCCGCGGCAAAAAAATAATAACGTTCGCCCCGCACCCGGACGACGAAATTATGACGGGGCTGCTCCCGCTTCGCCTAATGGCGGAAAAGGGCTGGCGGGTAATAGACGCGGCGGTATCGCTGGGCTCGAACGAGGCGCGCAGGAAAGAGCGCGCCGCGGAGCTTAGGCGGGCGTGCTCATATCTGGGCTGGAAGCTCGATATATGCGGCTTTGAGCGGGTTCGCCTGTCCGCGCGGAAGGAGTTTCCAAAATATTGGGGCGAATGCGTCGAAAGGCTCGCCGCCGCCATAAGGCGCGAGAATCCCGCCGCAGTCATGGCGCCGCACAAAAGGGACGCGAATCTTGCTCACATGGCGACGAGCCAAATGGTTCGCGACGCCCTTAAACTCCTGGGCCGGGACTACGGCGGATTCCTGATCGAGACCGAAGTCTGGTCGGGAATGGATAGGCCGAATCTGCTGGTTGAGGCCGGCCCGCGCGAACTGGGCTGGCTGATGACCGCGCTGTCGCGCCACGTAAAGGAGGTGGAGCGCAACGACTACCACGCCAGAATGCCCGCAGCTTTTGCCGAAAACGTCCGGCGCGGAGCGGAGGTCGTAGGCGGACAGGGGGGAATGGCGCCGAAATTCGACTTCGGCTGCATCTATGCGGTAAAAAAGTTCGACGGCAGGGCGTGGAGAAACTTCGGCGCGCCCAAATTCGCCGCATTGGACAGCGACATCGAAAACATATTCAAGCAGTAAACAACATGGAAGTCATAATAGTCAAAAGCGCGGCCGAGGCCGCAAGGAAGGCCGCCCGCATATACAAGCGCATGCTCGACGAAAAACCCACCGCAGTGCTGGGCCTTGCCACGGGATCCACGCCGCTGAAACTGTATTCGGAACTCGTGCGCATGTGCGAAAACGGGGAAATAGACTTCTCCAAGGCGACGACGTTCAACCTCGACGAGTACGTCGGCCTCCCGGAAGGCGACCCGAACTCATACAGATATTTCATGGACGCAAACCTCTTCGACAAGATAAATATCGACAAGAAGAGGACGCACATGCCCTGCGGAAACGCCGACGACGTAAACGAGCACTGCGCCGAATACGACGCGAAAATAAGGCTGGCCGGCGGAATAGACCTCCAGCTTCTCGGGATAGGCGCGGACGGGCACATAGGATTCAACGAGCCGACCTCCTCCCTGACCTCCCGCACCCGCATAAAAACCCTCACAAAACAGACTATATCCGACAACGCGCGCTTCTTCGGGGGCGATCCGGACAAAGTCCCGACCCACGCGATCACAATGGGAATAGGCTCCATAATGGACGCGCGCATGATTGTCCTGCTAGCCTTCGGGGAAAACAAGGCCGAGGCGATAAAGGCGGCAATCGAGGGGCCGATTTCGGCGATGGTTCCCGCGTCGGCGCTGCAGATGCACAAGAACGTCAAGGTGATAATGGATGAACCCGCCGCCTCGCAACTGCGCCTGCGCGAATACTACGACTGGGTTTACGAGAGAAAACCCGAATGGCAAAAAGACGCTTAAAAGCAGAGCGCGAAAATCCGCGCGGCGTCCGAATTTTTTTTTGGGAAAAAAAGACAATCCGGCCCAAAGGCGGTCGGATTTTTTTTCGCTCCAAAGCGCCGCGCCCGCAAAATCCGCCATGCGCCATATTCCGCCGCTGGGCGACATGTTGTTAAAAGGGGCTGACTGTTTCATCTAAAGCCCTCATTTCAGAAAAATCCGCAAGCGGCTGAACCCGGCCGAAGGCTGGAGCTATCCGTTCAATAGGCTCCTGATTATTGGCGTCCTAAGAATTTTTAAAAGCCCACAAATCCCCCTCCGCAAAATACCGCATCTGCGTTCGCAAGGCAATCGTGCCAATATTACGCTTATCGTGCAAAGATTACGCTTATGAAATTCTGAACTTGCTTGAGCGCAAACACTAAATGAAGCAAAAAAAGGGGACGCCGAATAAATAGGACGCTGAATAAAACCTGAAATAAAATAAGAAGGCGGGAGTGCGGAATACGTCGGGCAAGATTAAAAAACGGCAAAGAGTTTTCGATATAATAGGAAGATAATCTTTTTTTAAAGCTTGAAAATTCACAATTTTTCCATTAGCCAGAATTATATGAAAACCGTTTTCAACTTAATTGCCTTAATCAGTTCTTCGCTTCTGCTCTCCGCAGCCGCGCGCGCCGAAACGTACTATTTAAGCGCCGTGCAAATGAACGCC
>CALXMX010000013.1 GCA_944389575.1 uncultured Opitutales bacterium | reverse complement strand
AGCTATCCGAGGCCGAGCAAATGGCCACGGGAATCCGCCCGGAACTCGTGCGCCTCTCGGTTGGAATCGAGCATGTTGACGATATAATCGCGGATCTCGATTCCGCGCTGTCGCAAATCTGACGCCCGCGGCGGACTCCGGAACAACAATCCGGAGTCTGCGTGCCGGAGGCCAAAATTCGGCCAGAAAAAATTTTTCAAATAGCGCAACGGCGTACTAAGAAAGTACAATAACGCGCTAAGAAAATATTTTTCGCGTTTGAAATCCGCAAAGTCGGCGCTCATTTCGGCGCCGCTGATGTCGAGAATTTTATCCTTCTGCGGCAATGCGGGCGCGAAGCGCGGCGGGCGGCGGATTTCTTATCCGGCTTTTCGCTATCAGTCCGTTTTTATACGGCGTTTCTATCCGGTGTCTCCATACGGTGTCTCCATACGGCGTTTAAAGGCTATTGCGGCGTTTTGGAATCGGTGCGGCAAAAAGCGCGAGGCCGCGGCGCCGCGCACGTGGCAAGAAAATTTTACGAAGGCGCTGACGCGCCGCCAAGCGCGCGGCTTATTTCCCGCCTTTGGGATTTGCGAAATCGGATTTTACTTTGGACACCGACATGTCGGCCTCTATTCCGAGCTTGCGCCCGCCCTTGACGTTTGTGGCCGCGCTCTCGAAGACGACAGGCTTGCCGGAGGACGCCGAGAAAAACGCGTAGTCGCAGGTGGGAGCTATGGTGCAGCCAATCATCTTGACGGCCGTTTCGGATTTGTCGCCCATGCGCGCAAGCGGGCGAATCTGAATGGGGCTGTTGCGCAGAAAACAATTTCTGAGCACGAGCGCGTTTATCGGAGTGCGGGAGGATATGAACGGGACGAGCTTTTCGTACTCCACATGCACATTGTCGAAAACGAGATTCTCCTGCCCGACGAACGGCGCCCCGGGATAGTAGGAACGGCTCCAAACGTCGTCGTCAAAATGGACGCTGAATGCGATGCGCGGCTTACGCAAAAATATGTCGCGGAACACCACATTGCGCACGCCGGCGTTGTATATCGCGCCCTCCTGAACCATGTACCACTTTATCCCGTCGAGAACCTTCATGCCCGACAGGTGGGTCGGCCGGGTCTTTGAGAGGTATTTTTTGCCGTCCGGCTTGGCCTCCACGCGATAGACGCGCCCGCCGGAAACGACGGTGTCGGACTTCTGAACCTCCATGCCCTCGCGCCAATCGGTCCAGGAGCCGGCAAGTATGCGGCAGAAATATCCGGTGGTGTCTTCGGCGTCGAGATCCGTCATATTTTCAACCACGCCGTCTTCTATCCAGCCCAATTCGGGGTTCGATATGGAATAGTCGTGCGCGTTGAGGGCGATTGCGTCGTCGAACGTCCTGAAGACTCCGTTCGAGAGTCTGAACCGCTTGCCGCGGCCTAGGTGTATGCCGTCCTTGCGCCCGTATACGATGATGTCGTCGACGAGCAAGTCCTCAAAGGTGCAGACGTGGACGCAAAACTGTCCGGGCGCCAAGTCCTCGCAGCGCAGCCTCGTGATTTTAACGTCCCTGGCGTAAAAGAACGACACGTGCCCGCATAGCCCGAATATCTGCCCCGAAGGGAAGTCGACGCCGTTGACGCTGAGGGAAAGCCCGTCTATCTGAATGTCGCAATTCCACTTCTTATCCGGCGCGCCGCGGTTGAGAAACACGTAGGAAAACGCCTTCTTGGGATTGGGAACTTTTCTAAGCGTCACTCCGGAGCCGAATATCAACTTCGTATGGCTGTCGAGAAACACAGTGTCGTTGACATCGTAAACCCCCTTTTTTGACACCGTTATCGTCCCCCCGCCGTCAACGGCGGACTGCAGCGCCGCGACGTTTTCGGACGCCGATTTTTGCGGCAGAAAGCCGAAGTCCGCCGCGTCCTTAAACTGCGCCGCAGCCTGCGCGTGAAAGCACGCAAGAGCCGACACCGCAAAAACCGCACGAGAAAAAAAGCGCGCAAACATAAAAAATCCCCCCGTCTGTTAACCTGTTATTCGGAATGCGATGCGTAAGGCCTTGCCTACGAAGTGTCAAATAAAAATCCTCTCTCCAAGCAACGCGCAAAAGATTAAAAAATCCCACGCGCGCCAGAGCGACCGCTTGCGCGCAAGGCCTTGCAAGTTTGCAAAAAACATTTGCGAAAAAATCCGCAGAGAAAAAAACCTCTCACAACGCAAAAAAGAAATCTGAAACGCGCGCAATCGACCGACGGGGGGCTAATTTTGCCGCGCAAAAGCCCCCGGCTTCAACATGCCAACGCCGTTTGAGCTACCCCGCCGCGCATGTGCGCCACATTCTGCAAAATCGCTTTAACGCCCCTTTTCAAAATTCGCGCCGCGCGCAAACGCGCAAGATTCGGCGCAGGCCGCCCTCCGCCCGCAAAACGGTTTTACAGCAGGCCGCTTCGGCGCGGCGCGCAATCCCGAAAGACAGCCAGCGCACGCAAAAAAACGGCAGATTTGCAAGCGCTTCCGCAAAGCCCTTTGCAAAGTCTGCCGTATCCCGCCGGACGTTTCCCAAAGGGTGAAAACGCCCCCAAAGCAATGGGAAAATTGCCAACGCCCGCCGACGATTAGCTAATAACAATTAGTTGTTCCTCAAAAATTCGACGCACTTCTTGACGGCGGGCAGATTGTTGTCCCAATCGGTCTCATGCTCGATGAGGAAGTAGCCGTCAAAGCCCTGTTCGTCGAGAATCTTCAGCAATCCCTTGCAGTCGAGTTCGCCCTCGCCGAAGGGGACGGGCTGATTTTTCAAATTGCCGAACTCCTTTTGGTCTTTGAAGTGCAAAATGCGTATTTTGCCGGCGAGGGTCTTGTAGCCCCACTTGTTGTCAACCGCAGAGCGCGACCAGTGCCCGTTGTCCGGGCACGCATAGACGTTTTTCAAATCGCCTATGGTCTTTTTTACGACCAGCGGATTGAAGTACCTGTTGGCCTTCATCTGAGTGCTGTCGTGGTTGTGTATGCACACGATAAACCCCTTCTCGCCCGCGACCTTGTCCCAATAGGGTATCAGCTTCGGGTTGTCTTCGGTCAGGACGATCGGTATGCCGATATCGGCCACAAATTCGGCAATCTTGTCTATGCCCTCTTTGCTCCCGCCGTTAGCCACGCCGTAGCTGACAATTTTCATACCGTTGTCCTTCACTAACTTCTTGAGGTATTGGCGCGCCTCCGGGCTGAGCTCCGGGCCGATTCGCGTGGGATATTTGGCGCTCAGCTTCTGGCCGCGCGTCAGGCCCATCGCGTCAACCCCTATGCTCTTGAGCATTGGAATGGACTCCTCCAGCGTGAACTTGTGAAGCGTGTACATTTGCACCCCGACTTTGCGCGGAGCCTTCTTCGCCGGAGCCCCCGCATTGCCGCCCCCGCCCCACGGGCAGGAAGATCCGCCAGAATTATCCGATGAAGTCCCCGCGCAGGCGCACAGCGACGCCGCAACAAACAATGCCAATATTTTTCTCATATATTTTTCGTCCGTTTAGAAATTAGCCGGCGCGCAAAAAAACCCGCCCCAGCTCGGGGTAGGTCAATCCATTGAGTAATTTTTTTCAAGAAAAAACCAGAAAGGCGGGCAAAATTCCTGTCGAATGAAACCATGATATGGTTGTGCGCGGGAATTTTGTTTGCGCTGTTCAATGCGGCGACAATGCTGATAAGCCAACGGTACAAACTGGACGGACATCTCCTGTCCGGCCTGCGCGGGGTGGGCGTGGCGGCGCTCTCGCTCCCGTTCGCGTTTTTCGTGGACGTTCCCACGCGGCCGCTATTTTGGGTTTTGGCGGGGGTGGAGGCGCTGATATCCTCATTTTTCAATTCGAGGCTCTACAATTCGTCGGCAAAATACGGCGCGGGCATTACGTCGAGGATAAGCATATTGGCGGTCGGCTTCGGCGTCGTCCTATGGTGGGCGATCGACTACGAGCGCTTTCTTGAACTGTGCGAACGCCCTGCCGCGCTTGCGGGGATAGCGGTTTCGCTGGGACTCGTCCTATGGGGCGCGCTCATAATGGCGAAACAATCGCGGGCCGACGGCGTAGCGGACGGCGGCGGCGCAATGAAATACATGTTTCCCGCAGTGATAACCCTCGCGCTGATGATGATTGTCAGAAAGGAAATAATGGAGAATGCGGAATTCTTTTCGGCCACGGTTTACTATTGCATCGGCGCGATTTTCTTAAGCGGAGTCATAAACTTAATATACTATTGGAAAACTTCCGCGGCGGAGGAAAGGCGAAGGGCGTTCTCAATCCCCAAGCGCATCGCCACGGTCGCCGCCCTGATAACGGTCGCCAGTTTTCTGACGATATTCTGCGGGAACCTATCCTCATTTGAGGCTCCGAATCCGGCCTTTGTCACCGCAATTACGCTGCTTTCGCCGCTGATGATAATGGCGTTCAACCGAATGTCGGGAATACCCGACAAATTCGACATTACCGCGGTATTGCTGATGTTCGCGGGAATCGGAATGCTGGTATTTTTCTCCGGCCTTCCACTGCCGCCGCCGACTTCCTCAATATTCAACAGGCTGTAAACTGTAAACGTTCCGCCGGCACGGCGCGCCCCAAATGTGGGAATGGCGCCCCGAAGAAGCGGCGGCACAGGCGCGGCTTTTGCGACTGCGTTTCGCAATGCCGCGCGGGAATGACGCCCGTAGGGATAGTACCACAGGCGCAATGGGTTTTTAGAGATTTAACTTAAGCGTAGAAACGAAGCCCAATAGGGCAACCCGCAAGTTTGCCCACCGCGACTTTCTATTTTTACGCCGCGCAGGAATGGCTCCCCCAAAAAAACGGTGACGCAAGCGCGGCTTTTGCGATTGCCTTTCGCAATGCCGCGCGGGAATTGCGCCCAACGAGCGGCGCAACAGGCGGCGGTATCAGCGCGTGCAATTTTATATAGAGCGCGAGAATTGCGCCCAAGAGGCGGCGGCGTAGGCTTTTCAGCTTTGAAAGCGCGCTTGTTCCCCTTGCGCTCCTTGTTCCCCTTGCGCCCCAAAGTTTGTCACGCCGCACAAAGCAGACGCCAAAAAAGTCTTCGTGCGCGAAATGCCGGACGGCGGAGCGAATCTGCCCGTTTGAGTTTGCAAAACTTCGCGAGATAGGAAACGCAGGGAGCTTGCGCCAAACGCCGCGCGCGCCTCTCCCCTCCCCCCCCCGGCAGTAAAACGCGCCCCAAAACGCACATCAAAACGCGCCCAAATGCGGAAACTTGCGCGCAGGCCTTGCGGCGCGCTTGCGGAATTTCCGCGCCAAATCCGCCGCTTCGACAATCATTCCGGTAATCCGGATAATCCGAACCGGCTATTTCTTCCTAAAATTTTGCAAAAAAAAGAAAAATTTGCTTGCCCGAAAGCCGAAAAAACCGTTTTCTCATTTTCTTTAAATGCGCGCACAGTGCCCGCATTGCAACAAGAACTAACAATCAAATAAAACAGATTATCCCAGGTTCGCCCACCGCGAATACGGAGCACATATTATGAATATAACGATAAAAGACCTCTTGGACGCCGGCGTCCACTTCGGCCACCAAACGCGCCGCTGGAATCCCCGCTCCAAGCCCTACGTTTACGACCACCGTTCCGGCGTGTCCATAATCGACTTGGAAAAGACCTTCGCGCAGCTGGAGAAGTCCGCGGCCTTTTTGGAGCAGGTCGTAGCCGACGGCAAGGACGTCATCTTCATAGGCACAAAGCGCCAGGCGCAGGAGATCCTGCGGGAGGCCGCCAACATCTGCGGCATGCCGTATTGCGTGAACCGCTGGCTGGGCGGAACGCTCACAAACTTTGAAACAATCCTGACAAGCCTCAAGAAATACAAGAAGTTTCTCTCCATGGAAACTTCCGGCGAATTGGACAAGCTCTACGCCAAAGAGGCCGCCGCAATACGCCGCGAGATGGACAGAATGAGCCGCAATTTCGAGGGTATAAAGGAAATACACAAGCTTCCCGGGGCGGCGTTTATCGTCGACATCAAGAACGAGGAAATCGCTGTTTCCGAATGCCGCAAGCTCTCGATTCCGACAGTCGCGATAGTCGACACTAATTCGGACCCGACTCTCGTCGATTATCCCATTCCCGCCAATGACGACGCCGTAAAGAGCATTCGCCTGATAACGGAAGTGGTCGTGGAGGCGATACAAAACGGGTTGAGCCGCCGCACGGTGCAAGTCAAGAATCCGCAGCCCGCGGCCGCGAAGGCCGTCCAGGCGGAGGCGCCCGCGGACGACGCGCAAGTCAGCTTCTCGGCGGACATAGACGTTGAGAAGGTCGAGGAAGCAAAGTAAACTGAGAGGAAAATTTTTATGGAAATTACCGGAAAAATGGTTGCCGATTTGCGCGCGCAGACCGGCGCGGGAATTGTGGACTGCAAAAAGGCGCTCGTAGAGGCGGACGGAAATGCGGAAGCCGCAGTGGAAATACTCCGCAAGAAGGGCGTGGCGACGGCCGCCAAAAAGGCCGGAAGAACGGCATCGCAGGGGCTTATT
>CALXMX010000012.1 GCA_944389575.1 uncultured Opitutales bacterium | reverse complement strand
GAGCGGGCGGCCGGAGACATAATCGTCACCATAGACGCCGACCTGCAAAATCCCCCCGAAGAAATAACGAAGCTGGTCAAGCGCATAGACGAAGGCTGCGACGCGGTCGGCGGATACCGCAAACAGCGCGAAGACACATTCGGGCGCAGATACGCCTCCAAGCTCGTAAATTTCATGCGCGACAAAATGACGAACATACGCATGAAGGACCAAGGCTGCATGCTGCGCGCCTACACGCGCGACGTAGTTAAGGCTGTGCTGAGCACGAACGAACGCTCGATGTTCATTCCCGCGCTGGCGTACACGTTCGCCTCGAATCCGGACGAAATAGAGGTGGAGCATGCGGCGCGCCACTCCGGGGAATCGAAGTACAGCCTGTACAGGCTCATTCGCCTGAACTTCGACCTCATAACGGGATTCACGCTCGTGCCGCTTCAGATTTTCACGATTTTCGGATTTCTCTCGGCGTTCGGCTCGTTCATGCTCGTCAGCATACTGCTGTACCGCCGCTTTTTCATGGGCGCGGAGGCGGAGGGCGTGTTCACGCTGTTTGCAATGCTCTTCTTCCTCGTGAGCATGACGCTGATCGGAATTGGGCTGATAGGCGAGTACGTCGGCCGCATATACCAAGTCGTGCAGGCGCGCCCCAAGTACATACTCCGCGAGACCGTCGGCTTCGACGGCGACGCAAAGGACAAATGAATTTGACCTCCCATGAACACGCAGGCGCGCATAATATTTTTCGGCTTTAGCGACGTGGGATACAAATGCCTGAAGCTCCTGCTGGACAGGGGCTGCAATGTCGTGGCGGTATTTACCCACGATGCGGACGCCCACGAGACCCGGTGGTTCGAGACGCCGGAAAAGCTCGCGGCGGAAAACTCTATTCCCGTATTCAAGCCGCCGACCCTAAAAACCGAAAAGTGGTTCAGGAAGGTAAAGTATCTCAAGCCCGACCTGATTCTCTCGCTCTACTACCGCAACCTGATTCCGGAGGAGATATTTTCGCAGGCAAGGCTCGGGGCGTACAACATGCACGGCTCATACCTGCCGGCGTACAGGGGGCGCGCCCCCCTCAACTGGTCGATAATAAACGGGGAAGACCACTGCGGAGTCTCGCTGCACGTTCTGGAAAAAAAATTCGACACGGGAGACATAGTGGCGCAGGAGAAGGTCGAGTTTTCCGACGGCGAATACGTGTCGGACATACAGCCGAGAATAGCGGCGGCGGCCGTGCGCGTGCTCGACGGCGCGCTGGAATCCCTGCTCGACGGCAATCCGCCGCTCAAGAAGCAGGACGAATCGAAGGCCTCCTATTACGGCAAGCGCACGCCCGCGGACGGCCTCATAGACTTCTCAAAAACCGCGCGCGAAGTGTTCAATCTCGTGCGTGGAATAAGCAGGCCGTTCCCCGGAGCGTTCGCGCGAGTCGACGGCGGAAAGCTCACAATATGGCGCGCGAAAATCGGCGGCTCGGCTGAGGGAGCGGCGCCCGGAACAAAGGTGTCCGACAATCCGCCAACATTCGCCTGCTCCGACAACTTGATTATCGCCGAGGAGTTTGAATTTTCCCCGGATTGAGCTGAATTGAACTAAGAATAGATTGCCCGGGTGGACTGGGATTAACGGGCTAAACGCCCTCCCCCGGCGCACCCGGCGCACTCGTTGTTCCTTCTTTTTTTGCGCCGCCTGCAAGCCGCGCACAATGCGCGCGAAAAAAAACGCGGATTTTAACGCGGAACCCGGCATGCGAAGAAATCCGGCATGCGAAACGCCCGCGAAAAAAAATAGGCGCGCAAATCGGCGCATAAATCAGCGCGCGCGCACCCGCGCGGCCGCCGTTGCGCCCACCTGCAAAAAAGGGGGCGCAAAAAAACGCGGGAAACGCCGCAGCTTCAGAAAAAACACTCAAACAACCGGATAAATAGTCAAACGAACGACTGTATAAATGGGCTGGCGAGCGGCCGGATAAACGGACAACCGGGCAAACAGCCAAGCGGGTGAATGGGCAATCAGTCAAACGGGTAAACGGTCAACTCAACGCTCCGAAAGAAACAGCGCAAAAGAAAGCGGCGGCATTTCGAGCGCACCGGAAGAAATGGGGGCGCAGTCCTCCAATCCGCGAACGTCGAATCTGTCTATGTCGGCAATCTGGATAAAGCCGCCCATATCGCCGACGTCCAGGCGGGCGAAGTCCTTCGACGGGTTGAACGCGGCAAGAACCCTGCGGCAGTCTGCTGAGGAGTCCGCATTGAACAGCGCGCCGTACGCCTTCGCGCCGGAATCGGAAAAAAATCTGAAATACGATTCGCGCGGAGCGCAGTTGAGCCGCAGCGCGCGGGCAAGCCCGGAAAGGCGGAAACGCACAAAGGCGCGCAGCCACGCGCGCTCGCCTGTAAAGCTCTCGCCCCTGCGGTAATCGAGGGCGTTAGCCTCGCCGTCCTTGTAGGTGTTGTTTTTGCCGCCTTTTGTGCGCAACAAGTCAAAGCCCTCGGCGAGCATCGGAATGCCCGGAGCAACGAGCGTCATTGCATACGCCATCTTAAATTTCCGCACGTCGTCAATCGACGGGAACTGCCATCTATCGCCGCAGAGCCTGTCGAAGAGGCACATGTCATCGTGGCTCTCGACATAGTTGACAGTCTGCGCGGGCCATTTCGCAACGCCCCCTAAGCTGCCCCGCATAAAATATTTAAAGCCCTCAAAATCCCCGCCGCCGCCGACAAACCCGAAGGCGTATTCGCGGAATCCGTCGTTCCACGAACTGAATCCCGTATCGCGCAGCTGGCGGGCGATATGCCCGCGAAAGCTCCACGGCTCCGCTATCAAAATCACGGAGGGCTTGACCTTCTTCAACTCGACCTCTATCTCCCGCAGCGCCTCCACGCCGATCAGCTCGGCCAAATCGAAGCGGAACCCGTCCACTCCGTAATTGACAACCATTCGCTTCAGGCTGTCGACAATCATGCGCAGAGCCATGGGAGAGCGCGCGCGAAAGTCGTTTCCGCAGCCGCTGTAATTTACAAGCCGCCCGTCCGGAGACATCTCGAAATAGTATTCCTTGTCGATTTTCAAAAGGAAATTCGGATCGCCGAAATGGTTGTAAACCACGTCCAATATCACGGAGATGCCGGCCTTGTGAAAGGCCTCTACCAGCTCGGCGAACTCGCGCACCTGGGAGGCCTCCGACGGATTTGAAGCGTAAGAGCTCGAGGGCGAAAACCAGTTTACCGGCATGTAGCCCCATTCGTAGTCCGACTTCTTGAGAGCCGTAAACTCGTGAATCGGCTGAAGCTCGACGCAGTTGACGCCCGCGCGGCGAATGTAGCAGTCCGGCGACGACAGCCATTTTGCGAGGCCGGAAAATCCGCCGCGCTCGTCCGGGCTGATATGCGCTTCGGCCTTCGCCAGCAAATCCCGAACGTGAACCTCCATTACCACAATGTCGCACCACGGCGGAGGCGTGTGCGCGCACCGCGGCTTTGGCAAATCCTCGTCGTAGAGAACTATCGACGGCCCCTCCGAAGAAAGCATGGCGTTCGCATAGGGATCCGCAATGGGAAACTTGGAATTGAAGTCCGTGCCCGCGTCTATATTGACGCCGAGAATATGCCAGCAGTAGCGGCAGCCGCGCAAGTCCCCGCCGGCGCGCGCCGTCCAAACGGCCCCGTCGGAGGTGGAGGCGGTCAGTATGTGTTTTGTTTTTTTTTTATCGGGGGACGACCACGCGACGGCGGCAAGCTGCGCGCGCGGGGCGAATATGGAAAATTCCGTCACCCCGCCCGCGTCGTAGGCGCCCAGCCTCTTGTGCGAATATATCTGGTGAAGAAACTCCGACACATTGACCGGGCAACGCGAGCTATCAAGGCGGACGAAAATTTTTGTCCGTATGTCGGGCAAATCGCAAAACCTTATGAAGAACAAATTGCGCCCCGTACATTTGGAGTTTAGGCGGAAGTTCAGATTGCCCTCCGCGTCGCGCTCCGCATTCGGACAATCCGCCCGCGGATCCAGCCAGCGGCCGTCGGCCGTGGCAAACTTGAACAGCGCCCCGCCGTGCGACAGGCGCACCAAGGACTTGTCAACCTTGAGCTCGAGCTCGGACGCCGTGCGCCCCGGCCCCATCTTCCACGCCGGATCCCCCGCCGCCGCGCCCCAGCCGTTGAAGGAGCCGCACAGATAGTACTCGGCGTTGTCCAAAGAGACGTTGTCGAAATTTCCGGCATCGAGCACAAAGTGCACGAACCCGCCCTCCATATAGTACGCGCAATACTTCGCAAAAAGCCGCACGGGCGCGCGCTCCACCGAATAGGACGCCACGGGATATTCCGACTCCACCGTCAGCGGGGCAACGCCGCCGTAGTCCTGCGAGAGCGACACGCACACCGTACAGCTCTCGTGCCACCATGCCTTCAGTATCTTCATGAAAACCGGCCGCCGCCCGCTACATTCCGAGCCCGCCATTGACGGCCAGCACCTGGCCGGTAATGTACGCGGCGTCGTCGGAAGCCAAAAACGCGCACGCCTTGGCGATGTCGGAAGTCCGCCCCATCTTCTTCAGCGGAATGTTAACCATGAGCGCATCGACAATGTTTTTCGGCAATACCGCGGTCATGTCCGTCTCTATGAAGCCCGGAGCTATTGCGTTGACGGTTATCCCGCGCGACGCAAGCTCGCGGGCGAGTGTCTTTGTAAAGCCTATGATTCCCGCCTTGGCCGCCGAATAATTGGCCTGCCCCGCATTGCCGTACTGCCCGGAAACGGAGGATATGTTGATTATCCGCCCCCACCGCTTCTGCATCATGGCGCGAACCAAATTGCGGACGACATAAAAACAGGAGTCGAGATTCGTGGAGATTACGTCGCGCCACTCCTGCTCGCTCATGCGCATTATCAGATTGTCGCGCGTAATGCCGGCGTTGTTCACAATGATATCCACGGCCTCGTATTTCTTTAGAATCTGCGCGCAAACGTCCCTGACTTCCGACGGGTCGGACACGTCCAGGGCGAAGGCCTCCGCCGACAGCCCCGCGGCGGAAATATCTTCGGCCGTTTTGCCGCACGAAGACGCGTTCTTGCTGGCGCACAAAACCGTGCACCCGCGCGCGGCAAGCTCAAGCGCGATTTCCCTGCCTATGCCCCTGCCCGCCCCGCTAACGAAGGCGACCTTGTCTTTCATGTCTTTTTCCATATTTTAAAAGTATGAGGGCTCGGTTTATTTTTTAAAGTATTTTCTGCGCCGCGCGCCGTCGCATGAAATGCGGGCCATTTTGCTTGACTCGCAACGCGGCCGGACAAAATGTGAATCCGCGCCCATAGAACGGGAAAAAACTAATAATGAAAAATGGAGAACGCAATCCCGCATTTTGCGCGGTCTGGAAATCTTATTAAAACTTTATTAATAGAACGCGAAGCGCAAAGCGCGCCAGACAGCCGCGTAAAAACAATCATTGCTCATTTTTCATTATCCATTACTCCATTAGGGCCGCGCGCCCTATAAAACAATAAACGCACTGCAAATATGGACGACCACTTGGAAATAAAATTCAGAAACGTTCCCCGCGCGGACGACGCCGACACCGTGCGCCGCATAATGAAATCGTCGGGATTCTTCGAGGAGGCTCCGGACGAAATAGACAGGGCGGTCGGCAACCTGCTGCACGCAATGGAGCTGCCGCCGGAAAGCGAGGACTATCTGTTTCTCTTTGCCGAGGCGGACGGACAGACCGCCGGATTCGCCTGCTATGGAAGAATCCCGTGTACGGTAGGCTCGTACTACATATATTGGCTGGCGGTTGACAATTCCCTGCGCGGGGGCGGAACGGGCAAGAAGCTCATCGCAAAAATCGAGGAGGACATCGCCGCGCGGGGCGGACGAAAAATTTTCCTGCAAACCGCCGGGCGCGAGCAATACATTCCCACGCACAAATTTTACGAAAAGCGCGGCTATGAGTTGGAGGCCGTTTTGAAGGACTACTACGTCCCCGGCGACCCGTGCTTTTTCTATTCAAAATCGCTTTAGCCGATTTGAAAATGCATTAAAAAATATCAAAGCGAATTTTGAAAATTTAAAAGCTCCTCGATTTCCGAACGCGCGGAAAGCGCATCGCGAAGGAAATATCCCGCAAAAATTTCGGCGCGCGAACGCGAAAGAGCAAAGCCGCAAATCTGCGCTTATTGCAAGCCAAGATACCGCTCTGCCGGCTGATTCGTTGCGGCGCCTTTTTGCAACCGCCGGAAACGCGAAGCGCATTCCGAATTTTATTCCGCTTTTTGCAAAATAAAATTCATCAATGCGCCGCCAGCCTTGCCGTCCGAAAAAAAATAAAACGCCCCGCGCGGGGCGCGCCTGAGCGCGGGATAATTTGGCCGGCGAATCCGAAGTTTGCGCGCCGGTATTCCGAAGAAATGCGCGGCCGTGAACATCACTGTAAGCAATACCCGAACTATGCGCGCGAATCCGAAACGCTCAAAGATTCCGGCAAATTTCAAATACGCGCATTAAGCGCATTAGAGCCCGCTCAGCCTTCCTCCCTCTCCCTCTCCGCAACGAGGCTTATATTTTGCAAAAGCAAATATCGGGAAACGCGCCCGCTCCGCCGCCGCGAGCAATGGGCAACGGACAGTGGGCAGCGGACAGCAGGCAGCTCTATGCAAGTCGGATTCGGCAGTTATCGGCGCGCAGAGCGCGCAAAATTTTACCGGCAAAAAATTTTAGACGAATGCGAAAAAAATCTTTTACGCGCAAAGCAACAAAAAGTAAATTGCGTGCGAAAACGTTTTTCCCCAAGCGGCAAACGCTAATTTCTTTTTTGCTCAATTCTCCCGCGCGATATTCGCGCGCGTTTTTTTTGCTCAATCATCGCGCGCGCATCTTCCGGGAAGACGCCCGTGCACAAAGCAAAAGGCCTACGGCATCCGGTTTAGAATCTGCAAATCGGCAAATCTGCAAGTCTGCAAACCCACAAAATCGCAATGCCGCCCGCAAATTTCGCATACCACGCCGCATGCGCAACGCGCGCAGGGCGGCGTCGGCAAAAACATTTGACGCGCCTGCGAAAGTCCGCGAACAAAAAGCTGCGCAAATAAGGCGGGCGCCGGGCGGAAATTTACTTCGCCTTTATCGGCTTGAAGTCGTCGTCGAGAATCTGGAGGGCGGAAAAATGGGTGATTTCAGGATAGTCGAGAATCCTCACCACTTTTTTGTCTTTCGTTATCTCCATGATGTCAGGCATGTCTTTGCCGGCGTAGGTCGAGCACAGTATATTGCCGTTGGGAAGCTCCTTTACATCGCAAATAATAATTTGCGATTTGGCCTTGGACTCCCTCTTTAACTCCTCGGCGGAAAAATTCCAAACCATCTCGCCCTTGCGGTTGAATATGGCGACGCCGAAAAATCCGCCGGCAAGAATGTCGCCGTTGGCAAGCCGCTGCGCGCCGACAACCCCGCCATTGGTCTTTATGCGCAAAATCTGGTTTCCGTCGGCGTCGTACTCGGTGAGAAGCGACGACTCCAACAGGGGGAACAGATACGTGCCCGCAGGCGTCTTGCTGGCCAGGCGGAACTCGCCGTGGCGTACGCGCCTGAGAGACTCGGAAACTATGCGCTTAAGCTCCTCGCCCTTGGAATTTATCTCGATAAGCGACGATTTTCCCTCGTTCCCCACGAGGAACCTGCCGTCCCCCAAAATCTGGGCGACGGGATTTTCGAGCCAAACGGTATCGCCCTTTTTGACTTTCTGAGCGTCCTCTCCGTCCCACTTGACTTTCGGAGTCACATACTCCCAAAGAATTTTTTTGGACTGTTTGTCCACCATTTTTGCGCCGTGGCTTTCGCTTATGAAAATCGACTTGCCGTCCGGGGAGACATCGGCGCGCTGCGGGTGTTTGGCGTTTATCGTCCAGACGATTTCGCCGCTTCCGTTGACAAGGCTCACCTGCCCGCCGTTGGAATGCGCCGTAAAGAGGAAGTTGTATGCGAAGCTCTGCGCTGCGCAAAAAACCATGGTTGAAACAACTGCAATAAATAATTTGCCTTTCATAGCTTAAAATTTATTTTCGCGCGCCGCGCGCGTCAAGAATATTTCAAGCACCGCACTCCAAGCGATTCATTTAACTATCCCTGCGCCCTCCGCCATTTCCCGCGATATCCCGCGTTTCCAAACTTAGGCTTCAAACGCCGCTGATGTTTGAAGGATGAGTTTGGAAACGGGAAATGGCGGGAAATAATGGGAAATTACGGGAAAAATAAAGGGTTGGGGCGGATTTGGCCTTCGGATTTGAGTTTGGAAACTTTTTGCGCCGAATCCCTAAAATGAAGTAAGATTTGGAACGGTTTTCGCCTCGTCGAGCCGTCGCCAAACATATCCTGAGCCGGTAATAAAAAGCCCCTGCAAAATACTTGCAGGGGCATTGAAACGGGGTTGCCGGTTCATTTTTTTTGCGCGGTGTGGACGCCGTCATCGGATGGGTTGAAAGGGTAGTCCGGATGGGTGGCGAACTCTATCATGGCGAGATTGGCGATG
>CALXMX010000011.1 GCA_944389575.1 uncultured Opitutales bacterium | reverse complement strand
GTCGGAAGGCGGATCTTTTTGAAGGGGGATTCAATGCGCGAAATGATTTGTCCACTTTGCGCTGCGCGGAGCGGCGCGTTGGGGCGCATTTTTTTCCGGCGCCGCCCTTCGGAAAGGAGAGGCGGGGAACTTTTCGGCGTTCGGCATTCTGCGTTTGCTATTCGATATTCAATATTCTACATTTGGCGTTCGGCGCGGTTGGCGCGGTTGGCGCGGTTGGCGCACGCCGGGCGGGCATGCGCTCGGGTCTGTCGGCGCGGCGGGTGCGGGGCGCGGCGGTTTGGGCTTGTTATAATGCGGAGCTTTTTGGCGGATTTTTCAATCGCGCGGAACTGGGATTATGAATTTTACTGAAATGTCGCACATTAAGGTTGCTGAGGCGCTGGGAGGGCGTAAGCTCCGCTTTGCCGTCGACGCGACGCTGGGAAGGGGGCGCGACGCGCTCTTTGCGATGTCGCTGCTTGGCGGGGGCGGGGAGCTTTTCGGATTCGACGTTCAAGCGCGGGCGATCGAGGAAAGTCGGAGGCTTTTTGAGTCGAAGGGAGTCGCCGTTTCGACGGAGGATTTTCCCGTTGACGGGGCGCGCGCGAAATTCTTTCTGGCTTCGCACGCCGATATGGAAACGCTGCTTCCGGAGCGCGCGCGCGGAAAAATCGGGGCGGCGTTTTTCAATCTCGGCTGGCTTCCGGCTTCCGACAAGTCGGTTGTCACGTCCGCGGCCGGGACTGTCGCGGCTCTGGAGGCGCTCGCGCGCGTATGCGATCCTGCGGGGTGCGTTGTGAGCGTCTTGTGCTACCGCGGGCATGCGGGCGGCGAAGAGGAATTTTGCGCGGTTCGGGATTTCTTTGCGCGCGGCGGATTCGGCTATGAGATGTCGGCCGACTGGCCGAATCCGCTCTCTCCCGTGTTGGTCTTTGCCAAATTGAATTTTGCTTGACGCGCCTAAGGCTTTTTTAATCGAAGGTATTTTGTTTTTTGTAAAAAGGCGGCCGCTTTTTTAGGCGGGGTTTTCGGGCGGCTCGTGCGGAGTTTTTAATATCCGGGGCGAAAGGAGAGCCGTTGTCGTTGCGCTATTTCTCGGGCGGGTACAATGGGGCGCATGCGATTTTGGCGGACTTTCCCAAAGCCGGTAAATTGTCTTTCTGAAATCTGTAAATTGCCGGCATAAGAAATGTCGGTTCCAAAGGGGTGCGGCGTCCGGTTATTGGGAATGGAGCTTGCGGTAAAAAGGCGGCGTTTTTACGCGCGGATAGGCGGAAAAAAGAAGTTTTGCGGCAAGTTCATTGGCGGCCTCGTTTTTCCCCGCCGCGGCTTTTCCCAATTCCCGTTCGGCGCCGAAGCTGCGGAATTTTTAAATGCTTGAAAAAAAGACGGCGCTGTGGTTGAATGAACGGGTAAATTTAAATATGCAGAGACTTCATTCATATTGGCGCATGGCCTATGTCGAAGCCCCTAAACCGAGGGACGACTCCGGCAAAAGCGGCGGGAATCCCTTTGCGGAAATGGCCAAGTCGAGAGATTATGCAAAGTACCACATTCTCTGGAAGGGCCGCAGCTGCTTTATAGTGATGAATAAATTTCCGTATAACTGCGGGCATCTGCTGGTGCTTCCCAAGCGCGAAGTCGGGGACATTGAAAAACTCGGGCCGGCGGAGCGCAGGGAGTTTTTCGACGCCGTAATCAGGGCGAAGTCCATACTTGCCCGCGCAATGAAGCCGGACGGGTTCAACATCGGCTTCAACCTGGGTTCCAAGGCGGGCGCGGGTATTCCGCAGCACCTTCATTGCCACGTCGTTCCGCGCTGGGACGGCGATACGAATTTCATGCCTGTAATATCCGACACCCGCGTGCTTCCGGAGGCTATGGACGAACTTTGGAAACGCCTTGCGCGCTTTTCGGGAATTCTTAAGACTCCTGCGAAAAAGGCGGCGAAACGCGCGCGCGGCGCGCGCTCAAAAAAATCCGGAATGTAAAATATGGACAACACTATAAACTTCGACAATGCGGCGCAGCTTGCCGATACCTATTGCGGCCGTCCCGACAACATAGAGCTGGCCCAGCAAAAGTTCGGCGTCAAGATTGTCACGCGCGACGCGTGGATAAGGTTCGAGGGCGACGCGGAAAAGGTGGAGGCGGCCTCAAAGTTTTTCGAGACCATGGCCGCGGCGAGAAAACAGGGAATGAAGATCGGCAATTCGGATTTCCGCAGCATGGTGGAGCGCGCGGCGTCCGGAAAATTGTCGGACATAATCCGCGTGTTTGAAAATCCCATCGTGATGAATTTGAAGCGCAAGAGCATTGTGCCGAAAAACATCAACCAGAAGCGCTACTTGCGGGCGATCTCCGAAAACGACATTGTGTTCGGGGTGGGGCCGGCCGGCACGGGAAAGACGTATTTGGCGGTGGCGGCGGCGATGAAGTCGCTTCAGGACAAGGCGGTCGAAAAGGTGATTCTCACGCGCCCGGCGGTCGAGGCCGGCGAGGCCTTGGGCTTTCTGCCCGGAGATTTGCAGGAAAAGCTCCTGCCGTATCTGCGCCCCCTCTACGACGCAATGTACGACATGATAGGCCCAGAGGACACCGCGCGCCTCATGGAGCGCAAGGTCATCGAGATAGCCCCGCTGGCCTACATGCGCGGGCGGACGCTCTCCAACGCGTTTATAATTCTCGACGAGGCGCAGAACACGACCATGGAGCAAATGATGATGTTTTTGACGCGCCTCGGAGAGGGCTCGAGAATGATAGTGACGGGGGACATTACGCAAATCGACCTTCCGCGGCACAAGAAGTCGGGGCTGAAGGGCGCGGTTGAAATTCTCGGCGGCATAGACGGGATAAAGATTTTCTTCTTTGAAGCCGACGACGTGGTGCGGCACCCGCTCGTCACGAAGATTGTGAACGCCTACAAGGCAAGTCTCGAACAATGAGGGTTCTCTCAAATATAAAGAAGTATCGCGCCGACATAATAAAGCGCAAGATAGAGCCGTCGGCCGGGAGGTCCAAATTCAGGCGGTACAGGTATCCGGTCATTGCGCTGGTGGTGTTGGCCATGTCGTTTTTGGTGTACATGGTGTGCTTTGCGTACAAGCCGGTCATCGTTCCGCAGCTGCTGCCGAACAAGGCCGCCAGGGTAAACATCATATCGCCGTTCGACTTTTCGTTTATAAGCGACTCCCTCACGCAGTCTAAGCGCGACCAGCTGGCCGAGCGCGTCGCCCCCATATACAAGATAAACTCCGAGTATGTGGACGCTGTGAACAACAGGGTGCGCGCGCTTCTTGCGGCGTTGAACGATTCGCAGGAGGATTACGACAACCTCACGTCCGACGACAGGCTTTCAAGCTCCTTTTACGACATGGTGAGCGCCTCAATACGCCAGCGGTGCCTGATGAACGGCAGC
>CALXMX010000010.1 GCA_944389575.1 uncultured Opitutales bacterium | reverse complement strand
ATGGCTCCCTACTGCCTGCTCTGGCTGGAGAGCATGATTGCGAATAAAAACTACAAGGACGCGACCAAATTTTCCGAGGATATCATGCGCGAAAAGCCCGTCTGGATAAAGCAGTACGAGGACATATTCTCATGCCTGCGCGCGATAGCCTACTACGGCTCCTCCAACATAGGCATGTCGGAGGCGCTGATAGACGAGGTGCTCAAACGCGGCAAGGTTTCGCCGCGCGTCCTCTTTTCTACGGCGCGCCGCTTTGAGGATCTGGGCGCGCTCAACTTCTCGATGCGGCTGCTGTCGGACGCCGTGGAGCGCTTCCCGCGCCACCAGCTGGCTTTGACAAACCTGATAAGGCTCGAGATAGAGTCCGGCAACGCCGTCAATCTCGACAAGCACATAAACACGTTGCTTCAAATGCGCCGCCCGTCGCGGAGCCTCGTCGAATACGCGCGCGACAACCTCATAAGCGACAAGTTCATATTCGCAAAGAACCGCAAGAAGACAATCGACGAAATAAACTCCATGATGGTGAACAAGTCGCTCGACCAGAACCCCGATTCAGACAAGGACTACGGGCGCATTTCCGACCCGATTCTCGAAGGCTCCGGAATTTGATTTTTTCGAAAGCCAACCGAAATAAAGACGCGGCCGCCAAAACATCGTCCGCGTTTTTTTGTCTTAAGGGACGGCAGTTCTTAAATCCCTTCAAATATCAAAGGTAAATTCCAAAGGCAAACCGCCAAAGCCGAGCCGATATGACGCAGACGAAAAAAGCGATACTCGCACTTTTGACCATTCTGCCGCTTGCATGCGCCGCGGCGGTTCCGGAAGGCTCGGCGCCGCCGTATCCCGTTCCGCTCTCGGATTATCCGGCAGTCTCCGAAAGCCTGTGGCAAACCCTGCGCGAGCGCGCGGCGCAGGCGCCCTTCAACATTGTGGCCGCCGCGATATTCGGGCTGGCCCTGTTAAACACGTTTACATACAGATTCTTTTCCCGCGCCGGCGACATTCTCCACAAACGAGCCGCCGAGCTCGAGGAAAGCGACGCCCCGAACAAAATAATAAAGGGGAGAACATGTTATTTCTTCGCAAAATTTTTCCACCTCGGCGGGGAGATTGAAATCATCTTCGGACTGTGGCTGCTTCCGCTGTTCATCGGATTCTGGCTCGCGTACGGCTGGGAGGGGCTGACGTCGTACCTGGACGATCTGGTGTTCGTCCAGCGCAAGTATGTGGAGCCCGCGTTCGTGATTGTCGTAATGTGCATCGCGGCCACGCGGCCCGTCATTCAGTTCGCCTCTGACTGCGTCCGCGCGGTCGCCTCCGTCTTTGGAGGGGGAGCGGCCGCATGGTGGATTTCAATCCTGTGCATAGGGCCGCTTCTGGGCTCATTCATAACGGAGCCCGCGGCAATAACGATTTGCGCGATACTGTTAGTCAAGAATTTCTACGCATACAACCCGTCGCCGAGGTTTAAGTACGCGACTCTCGGGCTGTTGCTCGTCGCAGTTTCCGCCGGGGGGACGCTGTCGCACTTTTCGGCTCCGCCGGTGCTCATGGTCGCAGCGGCGTGGAAGTGGGACTTTCTATTTATGCTGTCGAACTTCGGCTGGAAAGCCGCGCTCGGCATAGTGGCTTCGGTGCTCTTTTACTATTTTATATTCAGGGGGCAATTCCGCAAAATAAACGCGGCAAAGTCCGCGCACGAGCAGAAGAGCGAGGAGCGCGTCCCGCTTTGGATAGTGCTGGCGCACCTGTACTTTTTATTCTTTGTGGTGGTGAGCCTCCACCACCCGGCGCTCTTTTTCTTCACGTTCATGTTCTTCATAGCATTCGTGGAATCTACCCACGCATACCAGTACAAGATGCGCCTCGGCGTGCCGATTAAGGTCGGGCTTTTTCTCGCCGCACTCGTCACGCACGGGAGCCTTCAGGCCTGGTGGATTGAGCCGCTGCTGCTAAAATTTTCCGAGGGCGAACTCTTTGCGTGCTCTATTGTGCTGACCGCGTTCAACGACAACGCCGCCATTACGTATTTGGCCTCGCTCGTGCCTAACTTTTCCGACTCCATGAAATACTTTGTCATGTCCGGCGCGATCGCGGGCGGCGGGCTGACTGTGATTGCGAACGCGCCGAATCCTGCGGGCATTGCGGTGCTGGGCCCGTATTTCAAGGGCGGAGTCTCGCCGGTGTTGCTGTTTCTATCGGCCTTTATTCCGACCGCCATTTTATCCGCCGCATTCCTCTTATTGTGACCGCCCGAAAAGCGGAAACTCTGGCCGCTCGCGCAAAGACTTTTCCGATTGCGCAAAGACTATTCTGTTTCCGCAAAGACTGTTCCGTTTCCGCCCGCGAACCGACAGAAAAAATCCGCATTCTTGAACGAGAGCGGAGGAAGCGGGAAATATAAACTAAGAACTTACCGCATTAAGCGCGAAGCGGCGCGGCGCCGCCGTTCGCAATGCGGCTTTATCCCTTCTCCCGAAACCCCTTTATACCGCTTTGGGAACTGAAAGTTCCTGCTCCAATTTCTCGCGCACCGAAAGACTAAAAAAAACAATGACGCGCTCAGTTTGAAAAAGTCTCCCTGCGCTTCCCGAAGCCATTGCGCAAAAACTCTCACACGCTCGACGCGCCCTTCCCCGCACAACGGCGCAAAAGCTTTTAAGCGACCGCAAAAAAACATTATATTTAGCCGCAGTTTCAAATTTGAAAAAACGTCGAACGCTCTATTCCACCAATGCGCAAAACAAAAATAGGCGTTGGCCGACCCGCCGAACATAAACTTTCATTCAACGTAAAAATAAAAACTCCAAAAAAAAATGCGAAGCGCAACACCCCGGCGCTCCTTTCTAAACCGCATTATGGCGGTTACAACCGCTCAGACCCATGCTTGCCGCAACGGCTCCGCTCATTGCAATAGTCCCTGCTTGCCGCGACAAATTTTTGGGCTAGCCAATCCCTTTCGTACCAAGCCCAAAAAAACGTTTCAAGGCGCCGATTCCCCATTCACCCGCTTGCCGCAAGCAAACATAATATCCGCAAACAAACATAATACTTCCGCTCAGACCGCCAAGACCGCACTCCCGGCTCCCAAAATAAATGAAACTGCCCGGACAAAAAAGCCGCGCCCCAATCGCAGGGGCGCGGCCTAAAAAAGCGGAACGCGCGCCTAAACGGCGGCGCGGCTACTCCGGCTACTTCGTGGCCTCGTCGAGAATGTCGCCGAGCGAAGCCAGATCCTGATCCTTGCGGATCTTCTCAAACGCGGCAACCTCTTCCGCGAGGCGGTCGGCGTCGTACTGGGCGGCCTTGATAGAAAGGCCGATGCGACGCTCGTCGCGGTCGATTTTCACCACGCGCGCCTTCACCTCGTCGCCGACCTTAAGGACGTCCTTAATCTTGCCGACGCGCTCTTCGCTTATCTGGCTGAGGTGGACGAGCCCGTCAATGTCGTTCTTGAGTTCGACAAACGCGCCGTAATTCGTGATTTTGGAAACCTTACCGGTGACTAAATCGCCGATCTTAAACAGGGAGTCGATTTCCTCCCACGGATCGACGGAGAGCTGCTTGATGCCCAAAGAAATGCGCTGGTTGTCGGGATCGACCAAAAGCACGATCGCATCGACTTCGTCGCCCTTCTTGAGCATTTCCGACGGGTGGTTGATTTTGCGCGTCCAGCTCATGTCGGAGACGTGAACCATGCCGTCGATGCCCTCTTCCAATTCGACGAACGCGCCGTAAGTGGTGAGGTTGCGCACCTTGCCGCGCACGTGCGCGCCGACCGGGTAGTTGTGAACGGCCATTTCCCACGGATTCTCTTCAAGCTGGCGAAGCCCGAGGGAGATTTTCTGCTCCTCCTTGGCGATGTTGAGAACGACCGCCTCGACTTCGTCTCCGACCTTCAAAACCTCCGAAGGCTTCGTAATGCGCTTGGTCCAGGAGAACTCGGTAATGTGGACAAGGCCTTCAACGCCCTCTTCAAGCTCTACAAACGCGCCGTAATTGACGAGGTTCACAACCCTGCCCTTGACGCGCGACCCAACCGGATACTTGCGCTCGATGTTCTCCCACGGATTGGATATGGTCTGCTTCAATCCAAGAGAGACGCGCTCGCGCTCGGAGTCCACCTCTATGATCATGACGGAGATCTCCTCGCCGACCTTCACCATTTCGGAGGGGTGGGAAATCCTGCCCCAGCTCATGTCGGTGATGTGGAGAAGCCCGTCGAGGCCATCGAGGTCGATGAACGCGCCGTAATCGGTGATATTCTTGACAACGCCCTTGCGAATGTCGCCGGGCTTGACCTCCGCGAGGAGCTTGCGGCGCTTTTCCACGCGCTGTTCCTCTATGAGTTCGCGGCGCGAAACCACTATGTTTTTGCGCTCCGCATTGATTTTTACAACCTTAAAGTCATAGGTCTGCCCGACGTATTGGTCGAGGTTCTTCGGGGGCTGGACGTCGATTTGCGAGGCCGGGAGGAACGAATCCACGCCGATGCTCACGATGAGGCCGCCCTTCACTTTGGCCTTCACGCGCCCGGGAAGGATTGCCCCCTCCTGGCAGTTGGCCAATATCTGCTCCCAATTCTTCTTCTGCTGGGCCTTGTCGTACGAGATTACGGGATTGCCCTCGCGGTCTTCGAGCTTCTCCAGCAGGACTTCTATCTCCTGGCCTACCTGGACGTCGTTGATATCGGGAAATTCGCCGACCGGCACAACGCCCTCGCTCTTTCCGCCTATGTCAACTACGACTTCATTCTGGCGGATTTCAATTATTTTGCCCTTTACTATTGAGCCCTGTTTGAGGTCTGCGAAACTGCTGTTTGCCAGCAATTCCTCCATTACTTTGCTCATTATTTTCCTTGTGTCGCCTCCCGTTTTTTAGGAAGACGGGTTGATTGTTATTGTTCGATGCGCCGGTTGCCGCCCGTGCGGCTTTCGCCATTGCGCGTAAAGATAATGAACCTACCTGACGCCCGGCGCATTGCAACATCTTTTTTCAAAAAAAATTTTTTCCAGTCCGCGCCGCGAGGCGTAAAATCGGCGGGGAAAGACTGGCGGCAAGACGGTATCAGCTAAGAAAAAGTTGCGGCCAAAGCGGTACGACTGCGGCCGAAGGGATTTTCGCCCTCGGCGCGCTCCCACTGCGCGGATTCGCAAGCCGGAGCGAATTTCCGCTCGTCCGGCGGGGTGGAATACTACGGAATACTAAAAGCAACGCCCGCAGTACTCGGTTTTCCACGCCTGCCGAAACGCGCCCCGGCGGAATCCCTCCCCTGCAAAACTCCGCCGCCACTCTACAAAGGCAGGCTATCCCCCCCCGCTTCCTCCCTAAACGCTCCGCTTAAGGCTCTCAAACGCGAAACTCCCCGCGCCGCGCACGGAAAGGCGAAAGCCGTTCGGCGCGCGGCTTTCGGCGCGCGGCCAAACGCTGCCGAATGGCGGGGCCGGCCGCGAATATCGCGCAGCCTGCCCACACGCAAAAATTCAGGCGAACGCGAGCGAAAAATCGCGCAAAACTTCAAAAATCCGCGAATGCCCGGCGGGCGAACGCGCCGCAAGCGGCTCTTTATTGCCCGACCCTTTATTTGCGACCGGCTTTTTATATATACTTTCAAAAATTCCCGCGCTTAAAATTTCCGCTCGCACGCGCCCGGGGCGCGCTTCTGCGCTCAAAAAAGCGAAAATTTACTTGCAAGCCGGCGGAATAAGTTATTACCTAAACTCTTTTAAAAAAAGGGAATCTTATGGAAAGCTTAGCGATACTTGCCCAAGCCGCGCCCGCCGCGGAAAGCGCGCCCCAGGGGGGCGGAGCAAACATGCTGATATTTCTGGTACTGATGTTCGCGGCCATGTACTTCCTCATGATTGCGCCGCAACGCAAGCGCCAAAAGGCGCACCAGAAGATGATTTCGGAGCTTCAGACAGGCGACAAAGTTCTGACCATCGGCGGCATGATAGGAGTCATAACCAACGTCGACAACGACGCCAAGACCTTCACGGTAAAGGTCTCGGAAAACACAAAAATCGAGTTCGTCAAGTCCGCCATTCAGGAAAAGTTAGCCGACAAAAATTCGGAGGCTCCCGCAAAATAGCCCCTGCGGGGAGAAGTTCCCCCGCCGCTTCCGCGCCCCGCCTTTCCGGCGAGTGCGGGGGGGTTCATTTTAATAAATAAATACACGCATCATGTCCGCAGACAATATAAACAAAAGCATATTCTGGAAGTTTGTGATTACCGGTTTGGTAATCTTGTGGGCGGTGTCCTCAATGATTCCGTTCGACGACACTCCGTTTGAAGACTTCATAAAAACGCGCGCGACCGCGCACACGCAGGAATTTGCCGAGCTGCTCGCAAAGGCCGGAGAGCGCGTCCAAAAGGGCGCGACAAAAGCCAATCCGGACAAGTCTCCGACGCTGTACATCGCCCTGCGCGACTATTCCGACGCCAACAACATAGACCTGTCCAAATTTTTTCCCGAGATAAACGTCCGGGACATAAAGGTTCTCAAAAAGCGCAACGACGTTCTTTTGAAGGAGCTCTACCGCCAGAGCAAGGGCGCGATAAAGAAGGGGCTCGACCTCCAGGGCGGGGTCTCGTTCACTCTCGAAGTTGACGACAAGGAAAAGCTCAATTCCGACGAGCAGCTGCGCAAGGGCCAGCTTGAGGACGTGCTGACGGTGATGAACAAGCGCGTAAACGGGCTCGGCGTCACGGAGCCGACAATACGAATAATGGGCAACAGCGCGATAGAGGTTCAGATGCCTGGCGTGTCGCTCAAGGACAATCCCGAGGCCATAGAGGAGCTGTCGCGTCCGGCGAAGCTTGAGTTCAAGCTCGTGCACCGGTTTGAAACGCCGTCGTCGGCCAAGCCTCCGGCGAGGGAGATACCGGTCGGATACGAAGTCAAGCTCATGGAGGAGGAGCGCAACGGGAAGCTCATCGAAAAGCCCTTCTACGTCAAGAAGCGCCCCGAGGCCACCGGAGAGATAGTGGCGAGGGCGAGCGCCGGAATGGAGGACGCCAACAGATTCAGGGTTGACATGGAATTTACCTCCGAAGGCTCCAAAACGTTTGAACGGATAACGCGCAGCATACTTGAGGAAGACCAAAAGACGGGAGTCAAACAGCCGCTGGCGATAGTGCTCGACGGCCGCCTCCTGAGCGCGCCAAACATTCAGAGCGTAATTTCGTCGCGCGGCCAGATAACGGGCAGTTTCAGCCGCCGCGAGGCCATAGAGCTTGCCAACGCGCTGAACAACCCCCTGGCCTTCGGTCTGAAGCGCACGTCATTGAGCGAAATCGGCCCGTCCCTCGCCGAGGACGCCAAAGACAAGTCCTACACGGCGGCGGCCATAGGCACGGCCGCAGTGATTGTGTTCATGATTTTAATTTATACGTGGTTCGGCGTAATCGCCCTGATTTCGGTGCTGGCCAACATAGTCATACTAATCGGGGTGCTGGCAAGCTTCAGCGCCACGATCACTCTGCCGGGCATAGCGGCGCTGATTCTTACGATAGGTATGGCGGTGGACTCGAACATTCTGGTTTTCGAGCGAATGCGAGAGGAATTAAAGCGGGGCAAAACGCTGTGGACGTCGCTGGAACTCGGGTACGAAAAGGCGTTCTCGACAATCGTCGACGCAAACATTACCACGCTGCTTTCGGCGATAATCCTCTACATATTCGGCACGGGGCCGGTAAAGGGGTTCGGCGTCACGCTCGCGGTCGGCATATTCACAACGCTCTTCTGCGCGCTCGTATTCAGCCGCGCGATGCTGGAGCTCGTGGTGAAATTCGGCTGGGTCAAGAAGGCACTGACGTTCTCGCTAATCAGGGACAATACGGCAATCAACTTCTTCAAGTACGCCAGGCCGTCGTTTGCCATATCGTGGCTGATAGTGCTAATCGGCGTGGGAGTGATAGCCATGCGCGGCGAAAAGACGCTGAGCATAGACTTCACCGGAGGGGACGTCGTCACGGTGGCGTTCGATCCGGCAAATAAAATTCCGATAGGCGAAATTACGGCGCTGAGCGAATCCACGTCCGACACGGGGCTGGGAGAAATTCAGGCGGCCTACAAGACGGATCTTTCAAGCAAGGCCGAAAACCTCGTCCTTCAAGTCGAAAGCGAAAAGGGGCAGCGCGTATTCGACAAGCTGGCCAAGCAGTTCCCCGACGCAAAACTGCACATGATAGCGCAGCAGAGCGTGGGGGCGGCGGTGAGCAAAAGCATAACCATAGACGCATTCAAGGCGCTGGGGCTTTCGCTGTTGGTAATACTTCTCTACGTGGCTGTGAGATTCGAATTCAGCTACGGTGTCGGCGCGATAGTGGCCACGGTGCACGACGTGGTGCTCACCGTCGGCCTGTACGTGATTTTCGGACTGTGGGGAATAGGCACCGGACAGTTCTCGGCGGCAATGATTGCGGCGGTGCTCATGGTCATGGGTTATTCGATAAACGACAAGATAGTCGTGTTCGACCGAATACGCGAGGAATTGACGCTCAAGCCGACCATGACGTTGAGGGACATAATCAACTACGCGATCAACCGCACGCTCTCGAGAACGCTGCTTACTTCGCTCTCGACATTCTTGGCGGCCCTCGCGCTCTTCCTCTTCGGAACGGGAATAATAGTGGACTTTTCGCTGGTGTTCATGCTGGGCATCGTTGTGGGGACGTTCTCGTCGATATTCATCGCAAGCCCCGTATTCTACTGGTGGAACAAGGGAAGCCGCGCGAAGGTTGCGAAAGAGTCGGACAAGCAGGTTGTCCACGAGTGGGAGAAGTAATTCGGCTCGGTCAAAAAAGGCAAAGATTGCGGCGGGCGCGTTCGGCGTCCGCCTTTTTTTGCGCGGCTCGGCCGCCTTTGCGCCTTCCTTTTGCTTAGGCGTTGCCGTTTTTTTTTAAAGCCCATTAAAGCGCGGCGCAGGATTTAAGGAAAATGAGTCCCCCCCCTAAGACGAAGCGCGAAAGGCAATTCAGGGCAGGCGCGCGAAAGCGAACTATCCAATCCCGATTGGAGGCGCGCGCCGCAAGCGGAACTATCGGGATTCCCCCCCTAAAAAAAACAAAAAAAG
>CALXMX010000009.1 GCA_944389575.1 uncultured Opitutales bacterium | reverse complement strand
CGTTTGTTCCGCTTGAAATTTCGACATTGGCAACCTTTGCCGCGGCGATGGCTGACACCGCCACAAAGGTTGCCAATATGAGGCCGGACAGAATCTTTCTTAGTCCCGGCTTTTCTGATTTGAAGATTTTGCGCTCCGCAAAATCGGAGAGCGGCATGGATAAAATGAAGCCCGCCGCCGAGCCGAAAATCAGCGTCAGCGCGCAAAGGATTGCGCCTCCGCAGTTTTGCAGCAGCGGGGCGAGCACAATCATGGCGAAAAACCCGTAGGCCACCGACGGTATCGCCGCCAGAAGCTCCACCACGGGCTTGAAACATTGAGCCGCCTTGGGATTGACTATCTCGCTCAAGCAGACAGCCGCCACTATTCCAAGCGGAACGGCTATCGCGCAGGAACCGACGGTCACCATGGCGGTCCCGTAAAATATCGACAGCGCGCCGAAGTGCGGATTGGCCTCGTTCGACGGCGCCCATGTCGTGGACAGAAAGAACTCCGCCGTCCTCGACAGGCTCGAGAAAAACGGCAGCGCCTCTCCCGCGATGAAAACTATTATGAACACAATCGCCACCGTGGGGATCGCGGTTGTCGCCAGCAGCGCGGCGCGCCCGATGCGCCCCAGCGTCTCCCTGGCGGCCTGGTCGCGCCTGCCCATTATGAGCGGCCGCTTGTTTTTTACGTTTTCGCGCGTTTGAGGCATAGCCGTTTCCTTTGCCTTTTTTTGTGGACTGTTTCTATTCCTGTTTCTATTCGCAGACCGGGACGAAGCCGAGGTCCTTGATTATCTCGCGCCCCTCTTTGGAGAGGTGCAGGTTGGTGAAGTTATAGAGGTCGGAGCCCATTTGGGGATAGCGGTTGGTGAACATGAACAGCGGCCTGGCTATCGGATACTTTCCGGAGGACACGCTCTTGGAGCTCGGCAGAATGCCGTTTACCGACAGGGGCTTTACGGTAGAGTCCGCGAATCCGAGCCCCACGTAGGCGATTGCGTATTTCGTCGTGTTCACCCTGGTGCGCGCCTGCCCGTTGGAGCCGACGTACTCGGCGTTCTTGGCCACCGGCTTTTTGAGAAGCACAAGCTCGTTGAACGTTTCGTACGTTCCGCTGTTGGTGTCGCGGCTGACGACCACGATTTTAGCGTCGTCGCCCCCGACCTGCTTCCAGTTGGTTATCTTGCCCGTGTATATGTCGGCTATCTGCTCCGTCGTGAGAGCCGATACGGGATTTTGCGGATTGACTATCACCGCAAGGCCGTCGAAGGCCACCGCGTGCGCGACCGGAAGTATGCCCTTTTCGACGCAGCTCTTAAATTCGGCCTCCTTCATGAAGCGCGACATGTTCGCTATCTGGCACGCGCCGTTCATCAGGCTCTTGACGCCGTTTCCGCTGCCGGACTCGCTTATGGTTATGTTGACCGACGGATTGGCCTCCTTGTAGAAGTCGGCAAACGCCTTCGCAATCGGGCCCACGGTCGTGGAGCCGTCTATGACAATCTTGCTTTCGGCCAGCGCCGCGGAGGCCGCGAGGGCCGCAGCCGAGACCGCCGCCAGTTTGAGAATTTTCGATATGGAGTTTTTCATATTTCTTCCTTTGGATTTTTCGAATTCTATTTTTAGAACAGCACCTGCATTTGCGCGCGGACGACGTTGGCGTCGGAGTGCTGAGCGGCGTGCTTATTGTTGGCGGCTCCGTTGAGCTGCGCCCATTCGTAGCCGAGCTGGAACTTCAGGTCGTTGCCCTTGATGTACCAGTTGACGCCGACGTACACGCTCTGTCCGGCGTAGTAGGTGGTTTCCGCATTGGCGTTGCGGACGCCGTCGCTCATTTTGATACCGCGCCCGTCTGTGTCTATCCACGAGTAGCGCGCGGCGGGGGCGATCTGCCCGAATTCGCCGATGTCGAACCTGTATTCGGCGGCGACGTTTACGCCCATGGGCGTGGCGCTCTGCGAGAACGCGTTTTTGGCGTCTTTCATGTCGGCCAGCAGGAAGTCGGCCCACATGTCGAGCCCGAAGGCCTTGAGCTTTATGTACGGGTTGACGGCCAGAACTTCCGCGTGCACGGTGCCGGCGGTTCCTGCGACGTTCGTCCCGTTGGTGTAGGAGAAGTTCGCGCCGGCCTGAATGGAGACGTCCTCGAGCTTCAAGGCGTAGGCGACGTTCGCGCTGTACATCAGGTTGTTGTCCGCGCCGTCGGGAATCGAGGTCGGGTTGTTGTTGTAGGAGTTGGTCACCGACACCCCGTACGTCAGGCCCTCAATCTGCGGAATGGAGCCGTCCCAGTATACGCCCGTGTGGCGCCCGCCTATTCCGAGCCTGCGCCCATTGTTGCCCTCCGTGAAGTAGCGGGTCGCCAGCGAGCGCTCTATCGTGAAAAGCTTGGACGCCGACATGTACTCCTCGACCGCGAAAGTCGTCTTTTTATATCCCAAGTGCAGCTTGCCCTTCAGGAAGTCGTACTCGACTTCTTTGGTAATGTAGGCGTATTCGAGGTAGTTGTCCGAATCCCTTGCGAAATCCGCAATCACCGTGGCCGACCAGCCCGCGCCGAGCTTGGCCTCCATGCCGAGAAACATTCTGCGCATGATGAAGTCGTTTTTCGACGTCAACGATCTCGAATCTCCGCCTGCGTACTCTCTCACGTTTATGTTTTCGTATTGGGTTTGGACGCGGCCGATGAGCTTGATGGACTTTACGGCCTTCTGTTTCGGCGTTATGGCGACGGAGTTCTTTCCGATGTTGTCGGCCTCCGCGCGCGTTATTACGCCCTTGGATACGAGCAGGTCGAGGGTCTGCCTGTCCTGCGCGTTTAGAGCGCCTGCGGAGCATAGCGCCGCCGCGCCGATTATTGTCAATATGAGATTATTTTTCATGATTTGATTTTTTGTTGTTTGCAAACGCCAACGCGTTTTATCGTGCCGAAATAATCCCATATTGAAGTTTTGTTTTCGTTTTTTCGGCGTTAGCGTTTGATTTTTTTGCGGTTTGATTTTTGCATGTAAGTGTGAGTATTTTGTGTGCGCCGCGTTAGAAGTTTGTTAGCGCGAAATTATCGGTTGACGGGGCGGAAAAAAACTTTCAATAGTCCGCCAAAAAGTTAACCTTTAGGACGACTTATGAAACGGATTCTGTCTGGCGTGTTCGCCAGGATATTTTTGTCGGCGTCGGCCGTTTCGGCCTTCGCAATAGCGATTTTGGCGTTTGCCAATTACGCCATGGTCGAGCGGGTTTGCGTTGACAACCTGCGCGCGGAGCTGCGCCGGTGCGCGCTGATGGTGTCCTCCATTCTCGACGCGAGGGGGACCGGCGGCCTCGGAGACGCGCGGGCGCTGTGCGAGGGCTTCGCGGAGAAATCTGACGTGCGCGGCACGATAATAGCCGCCGACGGCCGGGTCGTGTACGATTCCGGCGCTCCTTCGGACTCCATGCCGAACCACCTTTCGCGCCCCGACGTCAGGTCGGCGCTCGCCGGAAAGACGGAATTTTCCAGGCGCTATTCCAAGACTCTCAAGACGCCGATGCTTTACATATCCGCCCCCGCGGGGAAGTCGGGCGACGGCTCCTACGGGTTTTGCGTAAGGCTGTCAGTCCCGCTGCACTCGCTGCGGACAGCCCAGAGGGCGCTGCTTGCCGAAATATGCGCGGCCAGCGCGTTCGCGCTCTTGTCCAGCGCACTTTTGAGCTACTTTATAGCGCGCTCCATAAGCGTTCCGCTAAAGTCTCTGGATCGGGCGGCCAAAAGGCTGGCCGACGGAGATTTTTCAGCGCGCGCGCGCAGTTCGTCCATATCGGAGATTTCCGAGCTAAACGAATCGGTCCTCACAATGGCTTCGGATTTGCGCAAGCGGATAAAGTCGCTGCACAAGCGCAACTGCGAGCTTGACGAGATATTCGCCTCCATGCGGGAGGGCGTGTTCATATGCCGCCGCGACGGGCATGTTCTGCGGGCCAACGAATCTTGCTGTGACATCTTCGGGGCCGAGTCTTCCGCCGAGATAGCCGAGAACCGCCCGCACGTGTCGGAGGCCTTCCGCAATTCAAAGATAGCGGGGCTCGTCGAGGAGACGTTCGCTTCGGGCCACCTGCTGTGCGATTTTGAAACCGACCGCTCCGGCGGTAAGACGTATTCGCTGGCCGGTATAATACTTCCTTACGAGGCCAAGCAGCCCCGCGCCCTGTTCGTGCTCCACGACATCTCCTCAATGCGCCTGAACGAAAAGCTTCGCCGGGAGTTTGTGGCGGGCGTTTCGCACGAGCTCAAGACGCCGATTACCACTGTGCGCGCCGCCGCGGAGACGCTTTCGGACCTCGAGCGCGACGATTCAAAACTCCACTTCCTGTCCATAATAGAAAAGAGCGCGGCGCGCATGAACCTGCTTGTCGACGACATGCTTTTGCTCTCGAGGGTCGAGTACGCCCAGGGCGCGGGGGCGGAGAATTTCGAGCCCGTCAACCTGCGCGTCGTGGCGGAGGAGGCCGTCGCCGCGCACGAGGCCGACGCGGCCGCCCGCGGCGATGAGCTTTCCGTTTCGGGCGGCGGGAACGAGACTGTCATGGGAGACTTCACCCTGCTCAGGATAGCGGTAAGCAATCTCGTGGGCAATGCGGTCATGTACGGAGGGTCGGCGTGTAAAATCAGAGTCTCAATAGGCCGCGCCGAATCCGGCGGGGCGCGGATATCCGTTTCGGACACGGGGTGCGGAATAGCCCAGGAGCACCTCGACAGGATTTTCGAACGCTTCTACCGCGTGGACAAGGGGCGGTCGCGCAGGCAGGGCGGAACGGGGCTTGGGCTGGCGATAGTCAAGCACATAGCGCTCCTGCACGGCGCGGAGGTGTCCGTTTCAAGCCAGCCGGGGCACGGCTCGGTTTTCACAATTACATTCGGGAAAAAGAGCGATGTCTGAACGCAAAATACTCATCGTGGAGGACGAGGACAACATTGCAGAACTTGTCGCGTTCAACCTCCAAAAAAACGGATATAAGACGGCGCGCGCGGAATCGGCGGAGGCGGCCTTCGACCTTCTCAAGCGCGAGAATTTCAGCCTGATACTTCTCGATTTGATGCTTCCGGGAATGGACGGGCTCGATTTTTGCAGAGCCTACCGTACGGACAAGTCGCTCCCTCAGGCGCCGGTAATAATGCTCACGGCCAGAAGCGAGGACGCCGACGTCGTAAGCGGCCTGGAATTGGGCGCCAACGACTACGTCACAAAGCCCTTCAGCCCGCGCGTGTTGCTGGCTCGCGTGCGCGCGCAGCTGCGCGACAGCGCCGGGCGCGAGCCGCAGGCGCGCAGTTCGTCTGTGTCGCTGCACGGCATAGAGCTGGACGCGGAATTTCACGAAGTCAAAGTCGACGGCAAGCGCGCTGAGCTTACGGCAAACGAATTTTCCATACTGGAACTGTTCTTGCGGAATCCCGGAAAAGTGTATTCGCGCGACGCCATAATAACCTCCGTCCACGGCGACGGCTATCCGGTGACCGACAGGGCGGTGGACGTGGCCATTGTGAATCTGCGCAGAAAGCTTGGGGCGAAGGCGACTCTCATAGAGACCGTCCGCGGCGTGGGATACAAATTCGCAAGGCGCCAGTAGCTTTATTATTTTGCGCGCAGTCTGTTTCTTGCGCGGTTTTTTGTTTGCGATTATGTTCGCCTGCGGACTGGCGCGAAACTTGCGCTGGAGGCAAGTTTGAGGCTTGCGCGCGGGGTGTGGGATTTAAGTTTCGGTTTAGGCATGTACGGCTTGGGCGCGGCGGAGGGCGGCGCAGGCAAGCGACGGAAAAAAATCGGCCGGAAAATTTTTCGGTTCAGTCGCTTTCGGGTCGGCCGCGGCGGAGGGCTTTAGTTTTTGCCCAATTCGGCCCTGCGCGCTTTGCCCGCCGCGCGAAAGGTTGGATACGGGCTTTAATTCTGCGCTGGAATCGAGAGGGTGTGTTTTTATCGGCTCGGTTTTTCTCGGCTCGGGCGCGGGAGCGTTGAAAAATAAATCCGGACAAACGCGCCAGGAACGTTTCCTTTCACGGGCGGGCGGAAGTTTTTTTTAGCGCAAATATTTTAACGCAAATACGCTTGACCCGGGCGTTTCGCGGCCTAAGTATTGTGGCGTTGCGCGCGCGGTTTTAATCGGGTTTGCGCGCGGGAAAGAAAGAGGTTTTAAATGAAAAAATTGCTTGTTATCGCCTTCGCGCTCTTGTCCGTGCAGCTGTTTGCGCAGACTCCCCTGTGGGATTTGCACAGGGACAAAATTGACGACGCCCTGAAAAAAGGCGGCGTTAAAACGGAATCCGACGGCTCCGTGACTCTGCCTGCGGGCGCGTCTTTCGCCGTTCCCGCAAAGGCCTTTCCCGACAAGAACAACTTTACGGCGCAGATAACCGTCTCGTACGGGAAAATTCCAGTTGGGGCGTCGATAGACATCGCGAGCCTCGAGGCCAAGGAAGATTGGGGATTCGGCATATCCGTCAGCCGCAATCGCTATTACGAGGGCTATGTGCCGCGCGTGAACAGAATGATGTCCATGATGAAGAATATCGGCGGCAAAGACGGCAGGGCCAATGTCGGAAAGCCGATGGTCTTTACTATCAGCGCAAAGGGCGGAATAGTTTCGTTCTATTTGGACGACCAGCCCGGCCCGAAGATTTTTGCCGACGTCATAGATTGCGACCGCCCGATGTGGGTGGGCGAAAACAGCCGCAATTTCGGGGATTTGAAGGTACTGGATTTGAAAGTGTACGGGAAGGATTACGCGTACAAGTCGCCGAAGGAGCGCCCGTCCGCGACGCCCATGGGCGTCAGGGTCGGCAAGGGCTGGAACATGGCGGTTCCCTATGTCGCCGACCAGTCGCGCCCGCGCGTGCTGGTTTACGGAGATTCTATTTCCATGGGCTACAAGCCGCGCCTCGCCGCGCTCCTCGGAGACAAGGCGTATGTGGACCACTGGTGCGGCTTTGCCGGCGGGCACAAGATAGACAAGCGAATTTACCGCGAAGCCGCCGCGAGCGCGCCGTACGACGTCATCGTGTTCAACAACGGCCTGCACTCCACCCATTGGACGCCCGATAAGGTGACCGACAAACAGGTCTGCGACAGCTATAGGGACATGGCGACCGCCCTGCGCGAAGGCGCGCCCAAAGCCAAGCTGATCTATTTGAATACCACTCCTGTCAACGACGGCCAGACAAACAAGGATGGCCCGCTCGGATTCGACAAGCGCAATGACGTGGTCGTCCGCCTCAACAAGTTCGCCGAACAGGTGATGAAGGAGGAGGGCATTGAGGTAATCGACGCCTACGACATGCTCAAGGACAAATTGGATCTCATGGTGCGCGACGGCTTCCATTGGACCGGCAAAGGTTATGACATGATCGCCGAGAAGGTGAGAGGCGAAGTCGAGAAAGAGCTGAAGGCGCGCGGGAAACTCAAGGAGTAGCCGAGGAATATTTTTGCGCGGCTTTCGCGCGCGTTTCGCGCGCGCCGCGTGGTGCGTTCTGTCGGCGTGACGCGTTTTGCGGCGCGCTGGGAGAGGGCTGCGCGTGGGGGATATGGGATATGCAGCGCGTTTGCGCAATGCGGCGTTTTGCGTTGCGCGTTTTGATTTGTAAAAAAAATTAATTGTACTGCTCCGGGGGAAAGGGGCTGCGTTGGGTTGCTCGTCCGGCGCAACTTTCGCACGTTTCGCGCGTGCCGTGTTGCGCGTTCTGCCGGTGCGGCTTTCGCGCGGGGGGCGTGCGGCGCGTGCGGGAATATATGACGCTCGAAGTTCTCTCAATGTGTTTATTTTGTCCGCGGCGAAATCAGGCGTGATATTCTAAAAATGCGCGGACTCCTGAGAATGTTCCGGGGCGCGCAAAAAATAAAGGGCCCGCGAAAAATTTAAGGTGCAGAAGCGGCTGCCGTTTTTCTGGATTCGTAGATTTCGCTGAAATGCGTAAGGGTTCAAGAATGTGCGTGGTTTGCGCGCGCCGCGTGGCGCGTTCTGCCGGCGCGACGCGTTTTGCGGCGCGCTGAGAGAGGGTTGCGCGTGGGGGATATGGGATATGCAGCGCGCTTGCGCAATGCGGCGTTTTGCGTTGCGGATCGGGGCGCGCCGCCTTCCGCCTTTTGGGTCAAATTTGTTTTTTGCTTGAAAGGCCTCTTTGAGGCGGGAATAATGTTTCCGTTGAAGGGAGGCGGTTATGAGGTTTTTTGCGTTGTTGTTTGGCGCGCTTTTTTGCGCATTGCCGCTGCGCGCGGAAGTTGTTTTTAAAATAGGCAAGCCCGACGCGCGCGCCGGAGAGTTTCGGATTTTCCGCAATCTGGGCGACGACCGCCACGTCTATACGGAGGGATTCCCCGAAGCGCACAGGCCGTTCAGAGATGTCGACGGCTGCAGGGAGTTCTTTAAGAAGCCGGTGGAATTTGTCGTCGGGAAGTCGAAGGATTCCGACTTTCCCTTTATCCACCCGTTTCACAACTGCGCGTGGGCGGGCGTGGAGGCTCCGGTTTACAAGATATTTTTCGACACGCCCGGCGCCGCTCCGTCCGCGGGCGCGCCGGCAAAATACTATCTGAAGGTCGGCTTCAGCGACTCGTCAAACTACACTTGGCACTCCTTGAAAATTTCGGTGAACGGTAAGCTTGTGGGCGAGGCGCGCCGGTTGTACACGGAATATTATCCGTGGGCGAAGGGCGATGCGTCCAGATTGAGGTGCGGGGCGTCGCTGGCGTACTATCCGCATTCGCGCGGCGTTCCAAGTAGGCCCCATTCGTTCGCAATAGACGCGTCTTTGCTGAAGCGCGACGGCTCGAAAAACTGCATAGAGCTGACGCCGGTTTTCGACCCGAAATACAAGGGGCAGCTCTGGCTGACATACGACTTCATAGAGCTTTCCTCCAATCCGGAGTATCCGAAAATTCCCGACTGGCGCGGCGAGCTCTTAGACAGGGCAATCGCCGCAATGGGAACGGAGGAGGTCGTATTCTGCGCCAGCGGAAACGGCCGCGACTGGCACTGGTATGCAAACTTCGGCAAGACCGTGGAGCCGTCGTCGGGCGACGCCGAGACCGACCGCCTGTTCGGAAAGGAGGTGTTCTCGCGCTTGGGTTGCAAGCTCGTAGTTTACAATCTGCGCACCGGGGAGCACCGCTATTTGATTGACGACCCCAAAGGCTCCCTGCGCGACCCGCAAGTTTCGTTCGACGGCAAGAAAATTCTCTTTTCATACCGCAAGGGCGACTCGGACTTGTTTCACATTTACGAAATTGGGGTCGACGGAAAGAACCTTACAAAGCTCCCCTTCGCCGGCGATTGGAACGACATCGAGCCGTGCTATCTGCCCAACGGCGACATACTCTACTGTTCAGACCGCCTCCGCCGCACCGTCCAGTGCTGGTATGTTCCCGTCTCAAATCTCCACAGGTGGTTTAGGGACGAGAACGTCACGCGGTGCATCACCGTCAATCCCGACGTCGACAACCGCCCGCGCCTGCTGTCGGACGGCAGGATAATCTACATGCGCTGGGACTACAACCACCGCAATCAGCTGGGCTATCACAACCTCTGGACGATCCAGCCGGACGGTTCGGGCGAGATGATTTTCCTCGGCAATGAAAAGCCCGGCGGCTTGTATATCGGCGCGGAGCAAATCCCCGATGAAAACGGCGTCGTCTTCACCCTCGCCCCGGGGCACGGAATAAAGGACCACCGCGGGGCGGTCGCGCGCGCCGTCGCGCCGTTCGACCCGAGCGACCCTTACGCGTTTGAAATAGTCAGCGGCCAGGGCTGCCGATATTTCATGGATCCCTATCCGATAGGCGACGGGCTGATGCTCGTGTCGGGTTCGGACAAGCCGCACATAATGGACTTCTCCGGCCAGGCCTATTGCGACTTCAAAATGCCCGCGGATCTCCTCAAGACCGACGCCGAAGTTTATTACAACGTGAGCATGAAAAATCCGCCCAAGTGCGAAATGATTGTTAGGAACGTCCAGCCTTTGGCTCCGCGGAAAGCCCCGCCGCAGCGCGCGGATTCGGCCGACTTCTCCCAAAAGACGGCAACGGTTTTCATTCAGGACATCTACGAGGGGCGCAAAATGGCTTCGGTCAAGCGCGGGACTATAAAGAAGCTCATGATCGTCAGAATGCTTCCCGAGCCCGTGCATTTCCACGGCGGATTCCACCCGCTGGGGGTATGGGCGGGGTTCGCCCTGGAGCGCATTTTGGGAACTGTTCCGGTTTACGAGGACGGTTCAGCGTCGTTTGAAGTTCCCTCGCAGGAGGCTCTGGCGTTTGTCGCGCTGGACGAAAACGGCAACTGCGTCAAGCGAATGCAGAGCTTCGTTGGGTTTGCGCCGGCCACCTCCACGAGCTGCATAGGCTGCCACGAGCGCAGAACAGAAGCGCCGATCAGAAAAATCGCAAAGCCCATGGCCTACGGCAAGGTCTCAAAGATTGAGCCGATTGCGGCCGTTCCGCCGATTATCGATTACAGCCGCCACGTTCAGCCGATTTTCGACAGGTATTGTCTGGCGTGCCACTCGTATGAAAAGCGGCGCGGCGGAGTCGTATTGGAGGGGGATTTGAATCCGCGCTTCATTCAGTCGTACATGACTCTCTTGCTGCGCGGGCAGCTCAGCACGGGATTTAACGCGTGGGGCAATCGGGAGCCGTACTCCTTCGGGTCCGGCGGCAGCGCGCTGATGGGAAAAATCGGGGGCGGACACCACGGCGTGAAGCTCGATACCGATTCGCTCAATATCCTTCGGGCGTGGCTTGATACGGGGGCCATGCAAGTGGGGACCTATGCCGCCGCGGGCACCGGATTCATGCGCGAGTACTTTGACAATAAGACCTTCGACCGCGCCGCCGGAATGTCCGCAGAGATGGAGGCGATAAACTCCGTCGTGCGCGAGCGCTGTATAAAATGCCACTCCGCCGGAAATTCGAGGCCGTTTGCGTTTTCGTTTGAATACGGCGGATTCCGCGCGCCGGACGGGAAGGGAGGCTTCAAACTTTCCGGGAACAGGGGAATATCGCTGTACAATTTGACGCGTCCGGAAAAGTCGCTTGTACTGCTGCTCCCGCTCTCCAAGAGCGCGGGCGGGCTTGCCGACAGTTCCGACAAATCCTCGCACCCGGAAGTGTTCAAAGACAAGTCTGACGCCGGATACGCCAAAATGCTCTCCGCCGTTTCCGCCGTCGCGGATTATTTGAAAAAGACAAGCCCCTTCCACACCTCGCCCGATTTCCGCCCAAGCCGCGCGTATATCCGGCAGATGCAGGCCTGCGGCATTCTCCCAAAAGACTGGAAGGACGAAACACACCTGGACCCCATGTCGATCGACGAGCGCTACTTCAAGTGGCAGGACGAAAACGTGTCGCATGCCTTCGGCAAAAATTGAAATTTGGGGGGCGCAAAAAAATATTCGCGCCTCTTTTTTTTCCGCGGAAAAGTCGGCGCGTTTTTTGCGATAACCTCGGGAATAAGCGTGTTCGCAGGCGGAATATTGCGGGGAATGAATGGGAGTTTTTTTAATACCCGAAAAATCTCTTCCATTTCTTCTGCGCCGTCTCTTTCTTCGCCGCTTTTATATTCAACTCCGCCTTTGGCGCATTCGTTCCGCTTTTGGCGCGTCGCCAAAATTTGCTTGCACATTCGCCATGCTCGCGCGCGGGGCGAGGCGGAGGGAAAAGTAAAAAATTCACCCGGCGCAAAAGAGTTATCCGAAATGTGGGAAATAGAGGAAATGCGGGAATAAAAAAAGATTCCCCGAGGGGAATCTCCTTGAAATTACGCCCTGTGCGCGGCGCGGCGAGCGGCGCGCCATTTGTCCCTGTGGTTTATCACCCAATCCATGAAGGCTCTTTCATAGCCGATGTCGCGGCCGGCCTTTTCGGATTCCAGCCATTTGTGTTTCAGAATTTCGTCGCGCTCGGCTAAAAATTCCCGGTAAACCAACGATGCGTTTAGGGATTGGTCTTGCAGGGCTCCGGATTTTACTTTCTTTATTCTAATCATACAAGACGTCCGTTGTTTGGTTGTCTATGCCGAAAGTATCGGACAAAATTTTTCGGGCGCAAGTAATTTCTTCTTTAAAAACAAAAGGATTGGAGTAGGGTACAATCCATGCAAGAGACAAACGACACTCTTTCGGCGCTCGCCCTCATTTGCTGCGATACCGTCATAACGGACGTCCCCACCGGGAAAAAAACGCTGGTCGGGTTGTTCAATTCCATAAAAGTGGCTCGTTTCCCGTACATAATCGGGCAGTTTTTCATCTTTGCGTCGGTCACAAACGGAATGGGCGAAGTTCCCGTGTCGGTTCGCCTGAGCGCTTCCGACGGGCGGGAGCTTTTTAACTTGAAGGGCTCGCTTCATTGCAAGACTCCGCTCGACGCTCCGGAGGTCGTGTTCCAGATTCAGAATATGCCTTTTACTGAAGAGGGCGTTTTCGATTTGGAATTGATTGCCAATGAGCGCATAATCGCCTCAAGGACGCTGACGGTCAATCTCGCGAGGATTTCGCACTGATTTTTGCGGGCGCCGCCCCCGGGATTTCGGGTTGGCTATTTCGAGTTGGTTATTTTGGATTGATTATTCCGGGTTGGCTAAATCGCCTTTGTAGCGCGTGGCAAGGCGCGTTTGCGGAATCCTTTTTTTTAAGGTCAAATTTTTTTTGGCGCGCCTTTCGGGCGCATTGCGGTGTGTTGCGGCGCCGGCGTGCCGGGAGGGGCGTGGCGCCGGGATTTTGTGGCGCGGGGGACGTCGTGCTATTGTGGGGGCTGGCATTGCGGCGCCGGGACTTTGCGCTTCCTGGGCGTTATTGCGCCGGGCGTTAGTGTTCCGGTGTGCGGGGCGGAGCCGTTTTGCGGCCGGCGTTCGCGGGCATTGCGCATGGGTGATGCGGCAGGCGTTTTTTGCGCTTTTGGCGCATTGTGCCGCTTTCTGCGGGCGCATTGTTTTTGCGAAATTGCGCAAATCCGGAGAATTTTTTTGCGGAGGAAGCGTTCCTTTTGTTGCGCCTGTGTGGGAAGACCCGGATTTGCCCACTGCGGCGCGCCCTTTCGGGCGAAGTTTGGAGCGGTTCGGCGTGCCCGGAACTTCGGCGGCGCGCCTTTCCTTTTCCCGTGTTTTTGGGTGAGGCCGATTCACTGAAAACGCCGGCTTTCGGCTCATTTTGACTCTCTGTGCAAGTTGCGGGCCGGCGCAAATTTCGCGCAAACGCGCAAAATTTATAAAAGTTTCAAATGTTTGAGAAAAAAACTTGAATTGCTTCTGCGCATAATATATAGAATTTGAACATGAACTCCCGTTATTTTCTTCTTTATATCCTCGCCCTGTTTTTTGTCGTGCCCTTTGCGGCGCGCGCGCAGTCGGCAAAGCCTGATCTTGTCACTATTTCAAAAATAGATTTCAAGAAGCTTTCAAAAAACGATATACTGCGGTCCAACGGACAGTGGATTCGCATAGAGATTATTTTGTCGGCGATCTCCGATGCGGAAAAAAAGACGAGCAACAACGCGCAGTGGATTCGCAATGTCGGCGTGCAGCTGACTTTGGTGTACGAGGACAACAAGGACACCAACAGGCGGAACCGCGAGAAGGTCGTCATGCAGGAGAGCGTGAAGCTCTTTGCGCTTGAGGCCAACAAGGAGGCTTCGGTGGTGTTCTACATTCCGCCGGAGGCCTATTCCATTTACGCCATAAACAAGGCCGAGCCGTTTGCCTGGAGCGTGGATCTCTCCGTCGACGGCACGAAGATACCGCTTTCCAAGAAGAATTACAAGACGATGCTTTCCAGAAAAATCTGGGCGTCCGGCGGAAATATAACCAAGGTTTTGGAGAGCTATCAGAAGCTTGTTGAATCTTCGGTAAAGGCGAATGCGGGGGTTTTGATGTCCTTGCCGAAGACGCCCTTCCAGGTTCAGTATTACGAAATCAACAGGGGGTCGTCGCAGTACGCGCTGCCGACCTACGTGGCCGAATAGCTTTCGTTTCGCTTTTGTTTTCGGGAGACGGCGTTCTCTTGCCGTCTTCAGGTTTCCAATTCAATCCAATCTTTAAAAGGAAATGGCTTCCAAAAGAAAACTCATAATAAATTGCGCAGCGACGCACGTCAGCGCGGCGGTTTTTGCCGTGTCTAACGGCAAGTTGGTGCTTGAAAGCTTCAAAGTTCAGGATCTGCATTACGACTATTCCATTCCGGAGGCGTGGTTGCCGGAAGTGACGGTTGCGCTCAGAATGATGGGCGTAAAGGGCAAGGCGACTATAATCGCCCCCGCGATGATGCTCTTGACGAAGACCATAAAGGTTCCCCACGTGGAGGGCAGCCGGCAGGACGAAGTAATACGCTTTGAGGCCGAAAAGAATATTCCGTACGATTTGGCGGACGTCAGTTGGGACTACCAGAAAATCTCCGACGACGGCGTCGAGATGGAGATACTCCTAATTTCCATAAAGTCGTCGGCGGCTGACGACCTGTGCGCGGCGGTTCAGGCCGCGGGGGTGATTCCGGACAGCATAGACGCCTCGTCGATTCTCGACTACAACACGTGGCGCTATTGCGGCCTTGAGGAGGACGTCGTTCTTTTGAATATCGGCGCGCGCTTCTCCAACATGATAGTTGCTCGCGACAACGGCCTGTTCGTTCGCAGCATACCCGTCGGCGGTAATACCCTGACGCAGGCGATTGCCGACAGCATGGGCAATTCCTTCGGCGTCGCGGAGGATTTGAAGCTGAAATATTTTGCCGCGCAGATACGCGAGAGCGCCGTGGCCGGCGAATACATAGACGGCAATGTCCAGAGCATGATGCGCCGCATAGGCCTTGAACTGAAGCGCTCGATAGTCAATTACCGCCGCGTCGGCAGGGTAAACAGTCCGACTAAAATCTACCTGACGGGTCGCGGGTCTCTCGTGCCCAAGCTTTCCGAATTTTTGGCGGAGGACCAGAAGATGAGCGTCGAGTATCTCGATGCCCTCTTGAACGTCGCCGTCGCTCCCGGGGTCGACCAGAATCTCCTGAGCGCGTGCGCGCCGCAGGTTTCGGAATTGGTTGGCGAGGCGGTCAGAATGATAAATCCGGCCGCGCACGGCGTCAATCTTTTGCCGAAGCATATAATCGCCGAAACCGCCTTTGCGAAGAAGCGCCCGCTGATGCTTGTCGGCGCGCTCGTTCTCGCGCTGGCGACGCTTCCCTCCATAGCGACTCTTTCGGAGCAGATATCGGTGGATAAAAAGGCGGACAAGCAGTTCAAGTCTCTGACTCCCGTTCTGCTTGACAGGGCGCAGGAGCTGAAGGACAACAAGGCCGAGGTCGCATCCATAAAGGCCAAGATCGAGGGGCTTGAGGGGTTGGCCAATTCGAAGTCCAACTGGATAAACCTGTTCTTGGACATAGAGCGCCGCCTGATGGAGCAGAAGGACGTCTGGCTGGACAATTTGAAGGTCGTCCGCAACAAAGACGCCAAGACTGGCAAGCAGGAGTACAGGCTCGAATTGACGGGGCGTTTTTTGATTCGCGAGTTCAATCCGAACGAGCCGGAGGCCTACGACCACCGCATAGCGGTCAAGAAGATAAACGCCATGATAGCCTCGTTTACCGATTCGCAGTTTTTGAAGTCTTACGAGAAGGTCACCACCGATCCGAGCAATCCGCGAATTTTGAAATTCTCATTCGTTCTGGTCGTGGATCCGGAGAAGCCGATATAATTTCAGCAACGCTTTGAAAGATGAAATACTTTAAGAAATATCCTTTCTTTTATATACTGATGTTTCTGCTGCTGGCGGCGTTTGTCGGTGGCGTGTCGTACAATTTGGTTTTGCTGGCGGACAAAAAGGCAGCCGACAGGCAGCTTTCCAAATCCATGCGCGACTACAAGGAGGCGTTAGACGCCGATCCCACACAGAAGGCGATAGCGGATTCCGAGGCGAACATAAAGAGTCTGAATACGCATCTCGACATTTTGGAGAAGGAGCTTACCCGCGCCGAGGTGTTCAAAAAGCAAAACGCCACCGAGGGGTACCAGCTTGTCGAAGAATTGCGCGGCATGGTGCACGAGTGGCGCAAGAAGGCGCGCAATTTGGACATAGACGTTCCTGCGGATATGGATTTTTCCCTGAAGAAATACGTAGCTCCAGGGGCGGATCCGATGCCGAAGGAGGCCGTCGCTCCGGTTTGGAAGCAGGTTTGCGTTTTGGATTATATAATAGGCAAGCTTTATGCGGCGAAGTCGGAGAAGTCGCCGATGGGCATAGTCAACATTCAGCGCGAGATTCTGAAAGAGGAGGTTGACAAGTCCAAGGCGAAGAAGCCGACTCGCGCGGTATCGCGCCGCACGGCAAACAGGAAGCAGTCTTCCAGCCAGGCAATGAAGGGCGACAATTTTGTGATAGATCCCGCCGTCACCGCGCGCAAGGAGGGAAGTCTGCGCACGATAGCGTTCCGTTTCATATTTACCGGACATACAGACGTGTTGCGCCGCTTTTTGAACGAGCTGAGAACTTTTGACGCGATGCTCGTCGTCAGGAGCATAGACGTAAGGCCCGCGGACAAGTCGAATGTCGCGGGAGGCGGCGGAGGAGGCGGCGGACAGTTTGTCATGCCCACCGCCGACGGGGCCGGGCTTCCGGCGCAGAACGCCAACATGGCGTTCACGATGCCCACGGACGACCAGCTGAACGCGATGCAGCCGTCCGCCGAAGTGCCCGCGGACGGAACCGTTCCGGTGGAGGGCGGCGAGGTGACGTCGGAAAACCGCACGCCCGTTGTCACGGACAACATATCGGAATTTTCTGTTGTGATAGAGTATGTGGAGGTCGTCAAAGACTCGCCCAAGGCAAAGGCCGAAGCCGGAAACGGCGACGAAAAGAAATAACGGGTACCTGATATGAAACATTACGACAAAGTATTTTTTCTTGTTGCATTGCTGGCGCTCGTCGCCGGGATTGGGATATATTTTTACGGCAAGCCCGACAAGGAGCGCACGGAGAAGGCCGTTAAGGAAATGCTCGCGCGCAAGCCCAAGGGCGTTGTTTGGGAGGAGGTAAAAATGCCCAAGCCCAATTTCAGCACTATCGAATGGCCGGAGATCGTTGCGCAGGACGAGGACGGTAAATGGTTCTTTCAAGTGTTCACTCCGCCGCAGATATGGGTGGATAAGGACGGGCAGTTCATAACGGAATCCCCGTTCATAAAGGAGGCCGCGCGCCAGTCTTTTGCGCTGAAGTTCAAGGGGGTGTCCAACGAGCCTTATCCCATTCGCTACATAGGTCGCCTGGGAGACGTCAACAATCCCACGATAAGCCTGTATAACGAGAAGACGAAAATGTACTTCAACGGCAAGCTCAATCAGGAGATAGTGACGCTTCAGCCGTCGACCGGCAAGAAAATGAATCTCGGCCTGACCATAAAATCCATAAAGACCGACCGCGTCGACAGTAAGAAGGCGACCCTGTCCAGCATGAACGTCACGATAGTGCTGTTTGATAAAAAGCTCGGGCGCGATATAACCATATATTCATACAAGCCCACTATACTGGAGGACCAGCGCCGCATGACGTTTATTCTTCCCGACGGCACCGAATGGCATGTGAAGGAGGCCGGCGAGGAGGCAAATGCGGAAAAGGGAAAATACATAGTCAAGAGCGTGGATTTTGCCAACGAAAGCGCGGTCATATCTCTGATTCCGGAGGACAAGAATCTTGAAGTCCAGACGATGAACGTCTCTAAAGATGGGATAACTCCGGTTGAAACCAAAAAAAGTAAAAAATAATCTTTTATTTTCCACAAAAACACTCTATTTAGAATCTAACATATATACCTAAACATAGAATTATGAAAAAAAGACTCCCAAAATATGCCACAATCGCGGCGGCGGCCTTGTTTTGCGTCTCATTTGCGTGGATAGGTTACGCGCAACAGCAGGACAGCAAAACGCAGGAGAAGATCCGCCTTATGATGACGGCGGTACAAGCGCGCGATAGCGGCGACCTCAACGCATCAAAGGAAGCTCTCGAAGATCTTTTGAAAATAAGCCCCGGCGATGAAGGCGTTCAACGCTTGCTGGCCGACGTCAATAAAGATATTGAACGCAAGAACAAAGGGGAGACTCCCGTGCTTGTGGGCGAGGAGGGTATTAAGAAAATAGAGGCTGCTCGCGCGGAAGCCAAAGCGAAAGATGGGGAAGCCGTTGCCAAATCGGGAGGCGAATCCAAGTCTAAGGAGGGAGAATCTGTTGCGAAGTCCGCAGATAAGGCGGACGGCGAAAAGGCCGACGGCCCAATCGCCGAGGCTGTGCGCAAGCAGCAGCTCTCAATTATAGCCGCATACGATTTGATAGACAAAGCCTACGACGATATGGACGAGGGCAAGTGGGACGACGCTACGGAAAAGTTGCAGCTTGCCTCCAAGAAAATTCCGGCAAAGGAATACTCGCCGATGAGCGACGAGGTTCGCGTCGAGCTTCGCCGCGCGCGCGCTGCGATGGCGCACGACCGCGCGACAATCGCCATGGCTGAAAAGAATCTCGCCGCGGCGAGGACTTTTGCCGCCGAATTTGCCGCCAATGCCGACGATCCCAAGAAGGGAGAGGCGTTTGTTGCATACGTTGAGGAGTTTGCCGACAATCCCTACAACAACAGGATAGAGGACGTAAGCCCCGACTACGCCAACAGGCTCAAGAAAGTGGAAGTGCTCCTGTCCAAGGGTCGCAAGCAGTATCTCTACGGCGACTATGCCGGCGCGAATGCGACATTCCGCCAAGTTGAAACTTTCGACGCCAACAACATTCAGGCGAAGGCCTATCAGAATTTGATTTCGAAGAAGCTCAAGGAAGTCGGCGCTCTTACCTATCAGGCCACGCGCGCTGGCATGCTTGACGAAGTCACGAGGGCTTGGCAGCGTCCGCAAGTCTATTCCGGACAGAGCGCGATGGCTGGGCCGCAGAAAGTCGATTCCGTCGCGGAGGCCAAATTGCGCGACATCATTATTCCGCAGGTCAGCTTCCCCGCCCCGGGCGTTCCGCTGTCGGCTGCTATTAACACGCTTTCCATGCTTTCGGTCGATTACGACAAGTCAGTTGAGGGCAAGAAGGGCGTAAACATCGTTCTCTTTGGCGGCGCGGAAGGCGCGGAAGGCAAAAATGTCGTTCTCACGCTCCGCGATTTGTCTCTCGGCCAGGTTCTCGACTGGGTGACGCAGCAGGCCGGCTATCGCTACGACATTGAGAAGGAGACGGTCGTCGTCCGCAAGGCAAACGACATGGCCGCGACCGCGATGGAAACTCAGGACTTCCCGATTTCCGAATCTGCCGTCAAGAGCATGCTTGGCCTCAAGGCCGTGGGTGGCGGAGACAGCGACAATCCGTTTGGCGGCGGTGGCGGCGGCGCTGGCGCCGGAGCTGCCGGTTCGACGGAAGAAGGCATCAAGAACTTCCTCATTAAGACGGGCGTCACATTTGAGCCGGGATCCGGCTTGGCGTACGACCAAACCAAACTGTGGGTGACGAACTCCCGCCGCAATCTCGACAAGGTGCGCAATATTCTTCTGCGCTACTCCGATGTGAAACAGGTCGAGATTGAATCGAAGTTTATGGAGATCAATCAGGGGGCTCTTAAGCAGATCGGGTTCAACTGGAACATATCCAACGGAACGAACACTCTGTTTTCGACGTACACTCCCGGCAGCGATATGTCAACGGCCTACTTCAACAATAGGACGATAAACAACGCCACTCAGACTGCCTCCGGCGGTGTGCAGCCCATTACCATTTACGATTCGATGACGGGCCAAAATCAGCCGGTTGACAGAAACATACCGGATCTGCCTTCCACAATTAACACGGCTTCCTCCGCAGTTCCCACGGTCAACACGGTTTTGGGCGTGATAAGCGGATACAGCGTAAACATGGTTGTCTCGGCTTTGGAACAGCTGAGCGGAACGGACATGCTTTCGGCTCCGAAGGTGACGGTTATGTCCGGCTTGAGCGCCGACATTAGGGTTGCCCAGGAAATGCGCTACCCGACGGTTTGGGGTGAAGTTCAGTCCAACGTCGGTACTTCCAGCGGCACTGGAACGGCTGGCGGCAGCGCTGGTGTCACCATCACGCCCGGTACTCCTCAGGAATTTGAAAAAGTCGATGTCGGCGTCTCTATGAAGCTGACTCCGACAGTCCAGGAGGACGGCGCGATACAAATCCAGTTTGAGTCCATTAAGGTCATGGAATTTGAAGGATTCATGGAATACGGTGGCGTTGCGGTAGCTATATCGGCGGGCACGACGGTGACGGTTCCGGCGGGCTTCCTGCAGCCTGTGTTCTCCATACGCGAAGTCATCACCACGGTGACGGTCTTCGACGGCGCGACGGTCGTAATGGGAGGTTTGACGAGAGAGGAAGTCATAACTGTGGACGACAAGGTTCCGGTTTTGGGCGACATACCTTTGCTCGGAAGGCTGTTCCAGTCGAAGGGTGAGTCCCGCCAGAAGCGCAACTTGCTGATATTTGTCACGGCTAATACTATCTCTCCCGGAGGCAGCGTTGGTCGCGAGCAGTTCAAGGAAATGCGTCCTGGAAGCGTCTATCAAAATGCGGAGGTTATTTCTCCCGGAGGCGCGGTTCAGAGAATCTCGGAAGACGAGCCTGTCGAAGTTAAGAAATAGTTGTTAATATTTAAAAATTGCGGCGAGAACGAAAAGTTCTCGCCGTTTTTTTTCGGCGGTCTGAATGGAGGATTCGCTTTGCAAAGAAGTTTGATTTTATAAATGCAAAGCGGCGTTTTTAAATGTGTCTTTTCGCGTTGGCTTTCGATTGGCGCGCTGCGAAGAATTCGCTTTGAGATTGCAACTTCACAGTCTAATTGCAATGCGGTCGCCGCCTTTTTTTGTACAATAGCGATTGCCGCCGCGATGTTTTGGGCGCAATGTGGGTGTGGTCGGCCTATATTTTTGTCCGCGCGCGGAAAAATTTTTTCCTATATTTTGTTTGCGCCGCGCGGGCGGTTTATTGAAGTTCCCAATTTTTGAAAACTGGTTTCAGATTTTGTTTTATTTAAAGCGCGGGTAATTGCGTTTGTGATATGGACAAAAATATTTCTAATTCAGATTAGAACTTAAATCCGCCGCAATCTTTCTAATATCGCGAATTTTTTAATGTCTAAAGACTTTCAATTCTCTTGCGCAATATCAACTTAGCAACTTCATCTTAAAAGTGGCATTGGCCGGCCGCCAAAAATTTTTTGAGAAAAGCTGCCGGAAGCGGTCGGTGCGGGACTTTTTCTTAGAACACGCGGTTTTTTCTTTCTGGAATTTGCGGTACGGCGCGGCAATTTTTATCTCTTCCGAAAAGATTGCGATTTATAAAAGTTAACAGATGCGCTACGGCGCCCATATTGAAAACTTCGCGCCGCATTCAGCGCATTGTCCGGCGCGATGCGGTAGCCTGCCAAATTTTTATTGCGATAGAAGGAGGCGATTTGAAATGTGAAATTTGCGTGCTTCCTAAAAGTTCCCGAGGAAAATTAATGGCGATGTT
>CALXMX010000008.1 GCA_944389575.1 uncultured Opitutales bacterium | reverse complement strand
CGATAGTCAGGGCCGTCGAGAAGGCGGCGGAATTGCAGGCTGCCGATGCGGACAAACTGAGGGCTTGAAAATGATTCTTCTTATAGACAATTACGATTCCTTCACGTACAACTTGGTTCACTACCTGCGCACTCTCGGCGCGGAGGTGAGGGTGGTCAGAAACGACGCCATGAGCGCGGACGAAATGTTCGCCCTCGCGCCGGAGCGCGCGGTGATATCGCCGGGGCCGAGCTGCCCGAAAAACGCCGGCGCGTGCCTCGAGTTCATAAGGAAGTTCGCCGGCAGGATTCCGATGTTCGGGGTGTGCTTAGGAATGCAGTCCATGGGCGAGGCGTTCGGCGGAAAGATTGTGCGCGCAAAGCGGGTGATGCACGGAAAGACGAGCATGGTTGAGCACGACGGTCGCGGAGTTTTCTCCGGAATGGCCTCGCCGATGTCGGTCGTGCGGTACCACTCGCTTGCGATTTCGGAGGACGGCCTGCCGGACTGCCTGGAGGTGTCGGCGCGCGCCGAGGACGGGGAGATTATGGGAATCAGGCACAGGGAGTTTAAAGTCGAGGGCGTGCAGTTTCACCCGGAGTCGGTCATGACATTCGGGGGAAAACGGCTGCTTGAGAACTTTTTGGAGGGCAGGTGATATGGCTGCGGACGCTTTGGGAGAGGCTTTGGTCAAGGTTGTGTCGGGGCGGAACTTGAGCCGTTCGGAGAGCCGCGAGGCGTTCGGGCGGATCATGGACGGCAGCGCGCAGCCCGACATGCTGGCGGCGTTTTTGACCGCGCTGAAAATGAAGGGCGAGACCGTGGACGAGATAGTCGGCGCGGCGCAGGCTATGCGCGCGTGCGCGTCGTTCATCGACGCCGGGGCGCGCTCGCCGATAGACACCTGCGGAACCGGAGGCGACGGCCTGAACACCTTTAACATATCCACCACGTGCGCGTTCATAGCCGCCGGCGCGGGGGTCGCGGTGGCCAAGCACGGCAACCGCGCGGCGACCGGCAAGTGCGGGTCGGGCGACGTTCTCGCGGAATTGGGATTCAACCTCGACGTCCACCCCGCGGTCATGGAGCACTGCCTTCAGTCGCACGGCATTGCGTTTTTGTTCGCCCCGAAAATGCACCCCGGCATGCGCCATGCCGCGCCCGTGCGCAGAAAGCTGGGCTTCAGGACGGTGTTCAACATACTCGGCCCGCTCGTCAATCCCGCCGGGGCCACGGGGCAGGTGGTCGGGGTTTTCGACGCGGCCTACACCGAAATCATGGCGCTTTGCCTGCGCGAATTGGGCTGCCGGCGCGCGTTCGTCGTCCACGGCTCGGACGGAATGGACGAAATAAGCGCCTGCGCGCCGAGCCGGGTGAGCGAGCTTAGAAACGGCAGCGTTAAGACGCGCGAGTTTTCGCCGGAAATGTACATAGGCAGGCTTGGAAATATGTCGGAGCTCAAGGGCGGCGGCCTGCGGGAGAATGCCGAGATAATGCTGGGCATACTCTCCGGGCGCATATCGGGCACGGCGGCGGACGTCTGCCTGCTGAACTCCGCCGCGGCGATATTGGCGGCGGACAAATGCGGCGACTTCTTCGAGGGCGTCGAGATGGCGAGCCATTCGATAGCCTCCGGCGCGGCGATGGAAAAACTCCAAACCCTGATTGAATTTTCAAGGCAATGAAATCGATATTGGACGAAATATGCGCGCGCTCCATGGAGGATTTGCGCCCCTTCATGACCGAGGCGAACTTCGAGGCCATGCTGGGCCGCGCGAAGGCCCGCGCGCCGAGGGCGCCGTTTAAAGACGCGCTCTTGGGCGGCGGGAAATTCCCGGCGGTGATAGCGGAACTGAAGAAGGCGTCGCCGTCGGCGGGGCTGATCAGGGGGGATTTCGACGCGCGCGGGCTTGCGCGTTCTCTCGAGTCCGCGGGTGCGTCCGCGCTGTCGGTGCTGACGGAGAGGAACTATTTTCTCGGCTCTCTGGACAACCTTTCGGCGGCCGCGGGCATGGTGAAAATTCCGCTTTTGCGCAAGGACTTCATATATTGCGAATATCAGATTTGCGAAGCCGCGGTTTTCGGGGCGTCGGCGGTTTTGTTGATAGCGGCCATGCTGGACGCCGAGAAGTTTGCGCGGCTTTACAAGTTCGCCAAATCGCTTGGGCTCGACGTTCTGGCGGAGGCGCACGACGAGTTTGAAATTGCCATGCTTCTTGAAAACGGCGCGGACATCGTGGGGGTAAACTGCAGGGATTTGAAAAATTTTCACACAGATTTTTCGGTCTCCGAGCGGCTCTTGCGCGAGATTCCCGACGGGATAGTGCGCGTTGCCGAAAGCGCGATAGCCGACTCCGCCACCCTTTTGCGCGCGCGGGACGCCGGCGCCCACGCCGCGCTCGTGGGAACGGCGCTCATGCGCGCCCCGAATCCGGGGGAAAAGCTCGCGGAGATTTTGCTCGTATGAGGACGCGCCTGAAAATTTGCGGAGTGTGCGACCCGAATGATGCGGCGGAAATCGCGCGCATGGGGGTCGACTACGTCGGCATGATTTTTGCGCGAAAGAGCCCGAGGTTTGTGTCGGACGCGGAGGCCGCGGCGATATGCGGTGCGCTGGAGTCGTCCGGCGCGCGGGCGCGAAGGGTCGGAGTCTTTACGGATTCCGGCGTTTCGGAGATTCTGCGGGCGGTTGGCGAGTTCGGGCTCGACGCGGTTCAGCTGCACGGCGGGCAGGACGTCGGGTTCGCCCGCCAAGTCGGGCGGTCGTGTTCGGCGGAAGTGTGGAAGGCTGTTTGGCTGGATTCTCCGGAGGCGTTTGAGGCGGCGCTGGAGTTTCCCGCGGACGTCCTCTTGGCGGATTCGCGCTCGGGAAATTCGCCCGGGGGAACGGGGATAGTCTCCGATTGGCGGGAGGCCGCGAAGCTTGCGCGGCTGCGCCCGACCGCCTTGGCCGGGGGCATATCCGACGAGAACGCCGCGCGCGCGCTGGCCGAGGTGTCGCCGTTTTGCTTAGACGCCAACAGCGCGGTTGAAATATCCCCGCGCAAAAAGGACCTTAAAAAAATCGAAAAAATTTTAAATACCATAGGAGAATGCAAATGAACGCAACATTCAAAAGCGACGGAAAGTTCGGACAATTCGGAGGAATGTATGTCGCCGAAACGTTAATGCCCGCGCTGAGGGAATTGGAGGAAACATTTCTTGCGGCCGCGAAGGATCCCGGCTTCGAGAGGGAGTTCGGCGAGATTCTAAAAAACTACGTCGGGCGGCCCTCGCCGCTGTATCACGCCAAACGCCTGTCGGATTATTGCGGCGGGGCGCAGATTTATCTGAAGCGCGAGGATCTCAACCACACGGGGGCGCACAAGATAAACAACACGGTCGGGCAGTCGTTGCTCGCGCGCAGAATGGGCAAGAGAAAGCTCATCGCGGAAACCGGCGCGGGAATGCACGGCGTGGCCACGGCGACCGTCGCGGCGCTGTTCGGCATGGAGTGCAAGGTCTTTATGGGCGCCGAGGATGTGCGCAGGCAGGCGCAGAATGCGGCGCGCATGGATATGCTCGGCGCGGAGCTTGTGGCGGTCGAAGTCGAGGGCTGCGAGGCGACTTTGAAGGACGCCATGAACGAAGCTCTGCGGTATTGGGTGGCAAATGTCGAAGACACTTTTTACGTCATAGGAACCGCCGCGGGCCCGCATCCGTATCCGACGATGGTGAAGTATTTTCAGTCGATAATCGGGCGCGAGGCGAAGGCGCAGATCGAGGAGGCGGCCGAAAGAAAGCCCGCGCAGGTCATCGCGTGCGTGGGCGGCGGCAGCAACGCAATAGGATTTTTTGCGCCGTTCATAGAGGATTCGTCGGTCGGGCTGTTCGGCGCGGAGGCCGCGGGAGAGGGCGTGGAGACGGGGCGCCATGCGGCGAGTCTCAACGGCGGGTCGGTCGGCGTCTTGCACGGAAACAAAACTTATCTATTGCAGGACGAATTCGGCCAGATTCTCAACAC
>CALXMX010000007.1 GCA_944389575.1 uncultured Opitutales bacterium | reverse complement strand
CCGATATTACAACATTAAAAAAAAACACGGCCCGGCGAAGGCGTCATCAGAAAACGCCGTCCGAAGGCGCAACCCGCCGAAAGCTCCGCCTCTTTGAAAGCAATTTTTCCGAAAGTTCCGCCATCTTAAAGCGCCGCCTGAAAATGGCTTCAATCGAAAACATTTTCCTCCACGCGCGTTCCCCCACGCGCGTCCTCCCACGCGCGCCGCGCGCAGGCGCCGCGCGGAATTTAGCGCGCAAAATTTGCTTCACCCGCGCGCTATCCAAAATTTCACAAAATTAAAGCTTGAGAAAAAACAGGCCTTTCGCAATCCCGACATTCCTCGGCGCAAAAAACCTCCCGCGGACAAATCGCTCGTTGAGAAATCGCCCGCGGACAAACCGGACGCACAACGCCCGAAACGCGCGCAATTTTTTTGGGCGGCGCGCTAAAAAAATTCGGCGGACAAAGGGTGTATTATTCGGAACGTTCGGAACGCGCGGGCTAAATCGCCCGGGCGCAGTCGCCCTTGTATGACAAATACCCTTCGCCCGCAAATCCGAAAGGCCGCCCGCGCATGCGCGCTCGAAAAACGCGCGCAAAACTTTGGCAAACTAAATCGCCCCGGCGCAGGCGGATGAGGAATGCAAGATTTTGACGGCGCCCGGCAAAAAGACGAAATACAAACCGCGCGCAGCACACAACGCATCGCGCGCCGTTTTAAGCGCGCAAAACTCACCCGCGCATCGACGCCATGCGCGCGACGCGCGAATTTCGAGGGGGAAGTAATCCGCCAAATTCCGCAAAAAATCGGGGCCTCTCAAAAAAGCTTGAAAAACTCCGCCGGCAGCCTATGCTAGTAATTCTATGAGAAAATTAGCACATATAGGTATACCGGTGAAGGAGAAACCCTCCAAAGGAACCTACCTTTCCGAGGCAAAACTCTACATTACTTCGCCCGAAGACTCCAAAAACAACATAGAATTTCTCTTCTTTGAAGAGGAATGCCAGATGCCGGACATAGTCAAGACCAACACCCATGTGGCATATTTTGTCGACGACCTTGACGCGGAACTCGAAGGGGCGCAAGTGCTCATACCGCCGTTCGAGCCGATGCCGGGATTGAAGTGCGCCTTCATATTGGAGGATTCCTGCGTTCCGGTGGAACTCATGCAGCAGTCGTAGTTCCGCCCCTAAGAAACGCGCTTAAAAAACTGCGATTTTTTCGGCCGGCAAAGCCTTTGGGGTTCGCCGGCTTTTTTGCGCTCAAACGCCTAAACAGCCGCGCCCGAAAAAACCGCCGGCACGAATCGCCGGTGCAAATTGCGGGCTCAGAGAACGCGCAAAACATACCGCAGAACATGCGTTGAAAATCGGTAGAGTACAGTAACATAAAAAAACTCTTTGAACGCAAAAAGCGAGTACACCCCATAGCAAACTCACCAAATGTTTCGGTAAAAAATACCGCAGATAAAATTCCCCATACCGCAGGCCGCGCGAAGAAAATTTTAACCTCCCCCCGCCAGACAGGTTGTGAAGGAAATTTCAGCCGCTCACCCCTCCCCCTCCCGCCGCACCGCGCCCGGAAGCAGACGCCGCCGGCACTTCGGGTGGGCAACGCCGCAACATAGGACACAAAACAGGCTAGAACGCTCCAGAAAAAACGCCCACATAAAATCCGCTAAAAGCACGCTCAAAAACTCGGCAAGGCACGCGCAAAAACAACCCGGCTGTTGCAACACCCGAACTTGCGCCGCAAACTGCCGCCAAAGCGCCAGACGTCCCCATACCACAGGCCGCGCGAAGAAAATTTTAACCTCCCCCCGCCAGACAGGTTGTGAAGGAAATTTCAGCCGCTCACCCTCTTCCTCCGCCCGCCGCACCGCGCCCGGAAGCAGACGCCGCCGGCACTTCGGGCGGGCAACGCCGCAGCATAGGACGCAAAACAGGCAAGAACGCTCCGCACAAGCAAAAGCCGCCGCGCAGAGTTCGCGACTTCGGCGCGCGTAAAAAAATCTCGCCCTCCCCGGAAAACGCGCGTCGCCCTTTGCGACTCAAATTCAAACGCATTCATAAATAAACTTGAAAAGGCCGATAATATCGAAAAAATCTCAAATATAAAAGATGGACGAATATTTTTCAGACAACTATTTTGACGAATATTCCGACAACGGCGCGCGCGGCTGGTCGGAACGCGACTGGTTTAATTATGCAAAGCGGTCGGAGGCCGAGATTTCAAAATTCGCCGCAATGTACTCGGTGGGCAAGCTCAAGGGAATGCAGCTCGAGCAAATCGCTAAGCTCGCCGGCTGGCAGATTACCGATGAGGGCGAATATTCGGACGACGGCGCGTACGACGCCGAATTTTCCAACGAACCGTGGACGCTCATCAACCACCCGATTTACATAATCGCGCACGCCCTCGTAAAATGCCTGCAAGAACATTTCGGGAGGGTCGTTGACGAGACGCAAATGAATCCCAAATCCGTCTGGGAGATTGAGAAGTCGATAATGGACACCTCGCATTACATGCAGGTCGCCGTCGGCTGCGAGGACTTGGGAGAGGACGCCCTTGCGCGTTGCAACTATAAAATCGCCGTATCCTCCATAAACGATTTGATGGCCAAAACCGCCGAAATTCCCGAGCCGGAATCCGAACACGGGAAGGAGCGCATACGGCGGATAAACTCCATAATATTCGACCTGCGCCAGCTTTGCATTACGCTCCTGGAAAACTCCCAAGCAAAAAAACGCCAATGAAATTCCGCAAACTAAACTTTTTTGCGACTATTTTGACGGCCGCAGCGGCGGTCGCGTTCTCGACAGTCGCGCAGGCTTCGTCTATGGTGGGCGCAACGGACATGCGCGAAGCAAGGATTGTGTCCGTCGATTCCGGCGCCGGCGCCGAACGCGCCGTATGCGAAGTGTTCCCCAAGGGGGCCGCGGCGGAGGCAAAGGCGCACGCGGCCGAATCGCGCGAGCATTTAAACGCGGCGACCGTGTCGAAATTCCGCATACATTCCCTGATGCCGTCGTCGGAGTACGAATATCAGATAAAAATAGACGGCAAGGCCGTCTCGAAAGGCTCCTTCAAAACTTCTCCGGACTACGAGGGAAGGACGCCGCCGCCGGATTTCTCATTTGTAGTCGCCGGCAACCAGTTTACGAACGAAAAGGAATTTGACGCCCCGTTCAGGACAAACGGCGGCGGCTATGAAATATTTTCCGAAATCCGCAAGTCGGCCCCCTCATTCGTCATTTGGGCGGACAACATAGACACGGCGCGCAATGCGGACTTCGGCTCGCAAAGCGGAATGAACGCCCGCTACCTCGGCGCGATCGGCCAGCCGGGGCTTTCCGACCTGCTTTCCGCGCAGCCCAACTACGGCGCGCTTGGAATAAAGACCTTCGCCCGAAGCAATGAGGATTGCTCCGCCTCCAGCGCGCCGCGGGCGATCGGCGCATTCAACGCATTTTGGGCGAATCCGGAATCGGCCCTGAAGGATTCGGCGGCCTATTCCTTCAAATACTCCGACGCGGAATTTTTCGTCTTGGACGACTGCTCCAACAGAAGCCTGCTCGACCATGGGAAGGACACTCCGCGCTTTCTCGGAGAAGAGCAGATGAAATGGCTCAAATGCGCCCTTCAAAACTCAACGGCAAAGTTTAAATTCATAGTGATAAACTCCCCCGCGGCGAATCCCGTCAACTCTCCCGCCCATTTCAAACATTCCCGCGAGCGGGACGAGCTCGTTTCATTTTTGACGGAAAAGAAAATAAGCGGCGTCATATTCATATCCGCGAACAAGGATTACGGCGAGGTGACGAAGCTTGTGAGGGCGGGAGCGTATCCGATATACGACTTCACCGTTCCGCCTCTGACCGGCAGGCCGGCAAAGGAGGCGCAGGAGCTGAACTTCTTCCGCCTGCCCAGCAGCGGAATATTCCAGAGGGGATTTGCAAAATTTACGGTTGAAGGCCCGGAGGACGCGCGCGCGGTAAACGTCTCGATATTCGGAACGGACGGAACGCGGCTTTTCAATATGGCGTTGAGTCAATCCGAGCTCACAGGCGAAAAATAGCGAAAGAGGCTGAAAGTTCCGAAGCAAAGCCGCGCGGCGTTTTTCGAGCGCGGCTTTGTTTTTGCATTGAAGCCGCCCCTTCCATTTTAATGCCGAAAAAACTCCGGCGCGTTGATAGTTGCAAAAACCGCGGCGCTCTCGCAAAGCGCTTAAGCTTCGCGATTGAAAAACCGCTCCCCACCCCCGAATAATCCTGCGGGAAGATTCGATATAAACCCAAGCCGCGCGCCCTCCCGCCGCGAAACGCAACTGTTTTGGACGCATTATCCGAACCGCGCCTTAAACAGTTTTCATTTCTCCATATTTTGACAGGGCGCAAAAATTTCCCTGCGGGATTTTATAATTTTTCCCGGCAATATTTCAGTCGGCGTCGGCGCCGGAATGAAGCATTAAAAAAATTGCGGGCGCCCGAAAAATTTTTCAAACGCCCGCAACGCTAAAAAACTTTTTCTCCCAAACACAAACTTCAAAAAAGCCCCCGCGACCGGCAAGCCGCATGGCTACAACCCTTCCCCGAAAGCCGCATGGCGAAAATCGGAGTTTTTCAGCGCAACGCGAATAAAATTCGCCCCGCGCTCCAAGCGAGCGCAAGGGCTCAACGCCTTTGCGCCAGCGGCTTCGGAGCCTCCCCCGCGGAAGGCGCGGGAGCGGAATTCCGCTTCGCCTGCAGCGATATCACATCTCCCATTATTCGGAGCGCCTCGCGAAGTTGAACGTCAAATTCGGGCACGTCTTCGTCAGAATCGTCAACCAGCGACGCGCCGGACTTCTTAGAAGGCTTTTTCCCGCTCTTCTTTGAATCCGCAACCTTCTCCGCCGGCTTATCCGCAGATTCGGGCTCAGACGCCGCGGCGGCGCCGCCGGCCGAAGCTTCGTCTGAAGCCGCGGGCTTTTGGCCGGAATTATCGGACTTCTCCTTGGCAGCCTTGGCCGCCTCCTTATCGAGTTCGGCCTGCGCGCTGTCCAGAAGAATCTCCTCCTTTTTGAAGTTCAATGCGGCAAGCTCCTTCTGTTTGGCCTTCATCTTTTCGGAAAAGGCCTCGTTCTCCTTCAGCTCGTCCTCGCGCTCCTTGAGGTTTACGCTCCAATCCTTCTTGTCCTGAAGCTTCTTGAATCTGGCAATCCTCTCGTTCCAAACCTTGAATTCCTCGAGGTTGGCGCGGCGAGCCTCGGACTGTTTTGTGAGCTCGGCCATGAGCTTTTCCGCCTCGCCTTTGGGGAAACCGTAGCCGTAGAGCTCCTCAATCGAATCCGGAGTTATGCTGTCCCATTTGAGGGCGTAGTCCTTGTACTGCTCGCCGATTTCCATATAGTCGTAAACCGACGGCAACACTATGTCGGAATGCACGCCTTTGACCTGAATAGACTCCCCGTTCGGAGCGTACCACTTCTGGACGGTGACCTTCGCGGCCGACTTCTGCTCCGGGTCAAAATTGTTCAGATTGTAAACGGCCTGCACGGATCCCTTCCCGTGCGTGGACTTGTCGCCGACTATTATCGCCCTCTGGTGGTTCTGGAGGGCGCCCGCGACTATCTCAGTGGCCGACGCAGAAAGCCTGCTGACCAAAATCATCAGCGGTCCGTCCCAGACGATTTTCTCATTTTCGTCGCGCAGCCTCGACACCCTTCCCGACGCGTCGCGCACCTGGACGACGGGGCCCGACTTTATGAACAGCCCCGCCAAATCGACGGCCTCATTGAGGAATCCGCCGCCGTTTCTGCGCAAATCGAGAATTATTCCCTTTACGCCGCGCGCCTTGAGCTTACCCACAAGCTCCTCCACATCGCGCGATGTGCTGAAGCCTATCTTCGCGTTCGAGTTTGCTCCGACGCCGTCGCCGTAAAACGCCGGAAGGTCGATGACGCCTATCGGGACGGTCCTGTCGCCGACGGGCACCGTGTAAATGTCCGCCTTGGCGAGCTTGGTCGTCAGCTTTATCTCCTTTCGCTCAAGCACCACGAGCTTTCGCGCCGACGGATTCGCCGCCGGCTGAATCAACAGGCGCACCTTGCTTCCCTCCGGGCCTCGAATCATGTGGACCACCTTGCGAAGCTTCATTCCGACCGTATCGACAATCTCGCCCGTCTGCTGCCCGACGCCCACAATCTTGTCGCCCGGCTTGAGCTGCCCGGACTCCTCCGCAGGCCCGCCGACCATCAGCTCGTTGATGACACAATATCCGTCCTTGTCCTGAAGCACCGCCCCGATGCCTATGAGGGCGTTCCTGACGGAGATGTCGAACTCCTCCAGAAAGTACTCCGAGAGAAACCCCGAATGCGGGTCGTAGAGGTGCGAAAGGGTGTTTAGGTATATTTCCTGAATCTCAATCGCGTCGGCCTTCCTGTAATTGTTTATTATTCTCTCGTAGCGCGACAGCACTTCCTCCTCGGCCTTTGCGAGCTTTTCGGCAAAGGTTTTGGGAGAGTCTTTCTGCATTTGCGCCACGCGCGCCTCGTCCTCGGCCGAAACCTGCGCGGACGAATTTTCGGAAGACTTTCCGGAGGCCTTCTCGGAAGGTTTCACGGGCGAATTTTCCGAATTTTTCTTCGCCGCGGGCACGGGGGAGGTCATGGGCGGCTCGCCGTCGATTTCCGGCATAGGATCCGCGTCGTCGCCATAGCCGAGAATCTGGTTTATGATGTCGTACTTTAGCCGCTTATCCCAAAGCTCGTTCGCCTCCTCCCAGTTTTTCGGCCAGTTTTCCTTGCTTCTGTCGGGGCGGAACGTGTCGGGCTTGGAGAAGTCGAAAGGCTCCTTCATGCGGCGCTCCATCCACTTCATGCGCTCGTCGGCGCGCTCCAAGAACTTCTCGTATATCGTGAAGGCGGGCAACAGCGACCCCTGCCGCAAAGTGATGTCTATCGACGGCGCAAACCAATCCTGAAAATACTGGACGTCGTTGGCGGTAAAGAACAGCTTGAAGAAATCTATGTTCTGCATGTATTCGCGTATGAACTCGCGCACGTCCAAATCCGTCACAGCGGTCTTGAGGTAATGGGCGCGCTCCAGGCAGAACACCATGTAGCGCGTCTCGTTGCGCATCTTCGGGCTCGTCTGGAGGGAGATTGGCGTGCGTTCGCCGTCCGCCTGCGAGTCCGCGTATGCGCACGCAAAAGACATCGCAAGCGCGGAGAGAACCGCCGCGCCAAAAAATCTTATTTTTTTGCACTTATTCATAAAAAACGATTTTTACGTTAAAAATTTCGGAATTTTGTTCAAGCCATTAAAGGGCCGCCCTCCGCGCGCATTTTTTCGACGGCAAAATTCGCAACATGTTCCCCTCCCAAAAACATAATTTCACTTCATGCCTTCTCGCGCCTTTTTTAGAAACTCGCGCTCCTCGTCCGTCAGGGACGCGAATCCGCCGGAATTTATCTTGTCCAGAATCTCGTCAACCCTGTCGGAGTCCGAAGGCCTGCCGCCGATATTTACGCTAAACTTGTAGTCCGAAGCGCTCTTTTCGCCCGGCAACCGCGGCGGGGCGGACTTTCTGAAAAAGTCGAATTTCGGCTTTCGGAATCCACTCCAACCCAGGCTTGCGCCGCTCCTGAAAAACCGCGCCGCCAGCAGTCCTGCGCCTATTCCGCCCAAATGCGCCGAATACGCTATCGCGCTATGGCCGGAAAACGATGACACCAATCCAACGAGCTCCAAGGCCACCGCAATCTTGAGCATCGTCATCGGCTTCAGCGACAACGGTATCACAAAGAACAGCAAAAACGTGAGCGGAACGGGCGGATAGAGCGCGCAAAAGCACGAAAATACGGACATCACCGCGGCCGACGCCCCCACGAGCCCCTCGCGGGCATTCCACGAAAGCGCCAGCCAAAGCGCCCCGCCCAACAGCGCCCCCGCAAAATACGCCGCATAAAACCTGCCTTTCCCCACGATCCTTTCGAGGGGAGAGCCGATGAAATACAGCCCGAGCATGTTCAAAAATATGTGCAGAAAATCCGCGTGCAAAAACGAATACGTCAACAGAGTCCAGACGCGGCCGGAGGCGATTGCGGACGAACTGAGCTCAAACAGCCCGAAAAACGCGCCGTATCCGAAAAGCCCGTCGAAGAAAAGTCCCACAACATAGCAACATGCGTTCGCGATAATCAAAACCTTGACCGCGCTCACCTCGGCCAAGCGCGAAAGCGGGGACGAACCCGCGCGGCCGCCCGAAAATCCGCCGCGCGCCCCCCTCATATATTCCCTGTCGTAAATTGACATTTGCGCCCCAAGCATGCGTCTTAAATAGAAGTGAAAACGCAGCCATCAAATCAAATCGCCGAACGCCGCGCAACAAATTAGTTTGACAATAAAATTCCGTTTTCGCTCAAAAAAAAATGACTCCCGCAAGCCCTTTTTCGGCTTTTGCGCGCAACTTACGGCAAGCCCCGCGTACCCCGGCACGCCCGCCGGCGCGCGTTTTGCAAATTCGCCTCTCCCCCCAAATCCGGCGCATAAGCTGAAAGGCGGGCCGTCGCATGAAACAGGCCTCATTCAAACAAGCGCCGCGTTCGAGCAAAAGAGGGCGCCGACTTCCCCCCGACCGCTTCTTCCAATCCATACCCCTTCTAAACCGCACCCTTCCAATCCGCCGCAATGATAATCCATAGCAATGGCAACTTGCCGCTGGAGCAAATATGGGCGCGCGCCGAATCCGCCGAAAAGCGCGACGCTCCCAATCCCACCGCCCTCCGCCTGCACAAGACATATGCGAACCCTCCGCCGGAGCCTCCGCAGAAAACGCGCAAATCACCGCCCCACGCGGCACGCCGGCCGCCCGCAGAACGCGCCGGACGCAAAGCGGCTCCGGCAAATTTGAAGCGAATTTTCCAAGCGCACAAAGCGGACACAAAGCGGCGCGCGCGCTTTCAGCCCCTGCCGGACTTTCCCAATATGGCGCCTATTGCCAAGTCGGCCAGTACAAGCCCAAACGTCCCCGTCACGACCGGAGTACTGCCGACTATCTTTTTCCGCCCTCCGCCCGCGCAAGACATGTGCGACCCCTCCGCGGGAGCCTCCGCAGAAAACGCGCACATCACCGCCCCACGCGGCACGCCGGCCGCCCGCAAACCGCGCCGGACGCGCGACGCGAGAGGGCAACCGAAAGTGTCGAATATATCCCCCGTCCTCACCGCGAGCGGATTTTTTCTGCGCGCGGCCCCCATGCTGGAAACCGCCGCAATTCCGGAATCCGCGCACGCAATCAACAACGCGCACTTTGAATCGGCTGAATCTATTGCGTCCACCACGACGTCCGGCTTCCACGCGACGATTTCGCCGACATTTCCGGAATCTATGTACGCGTCTAAAATATCCGTCCGCGCCTGCGGGTTTATCTCCAGAACGCGCTCGCGCATGACCCGCGTCTTCTTTTCCCCCAGCGTTCCAGACAGTGCGCACAGCTGGCGGTTGATGTTGGATTCCTCCACTATGTCGAAGTCCGCCAGCAGAAACGCCCCGACGCCGACGCGCGCCAGCGCCTCAAGCGCGAACGACCCTACCGCGCCCACCCCGCACACCGCGACGCGCGCGCGGGCGAACGCTTCGGCCGAATCCGCCCCGTAAAGCATGGCACTTCTTGAAAATCTGCCGTTCATCTGAAAAATTCCGAATAGTTTTCAAACGCCGCTTCCGACAAGCCCTGCGCGCTCTCGCCGCGTATTTTTGCAAGAAGCTCAAAGATTTTCCCTATTTCGCCGCGGGAAGGAACGGAATCGCTTTCGACGAGTATCGCCTCCCTCGGGGCGGCCGCTGCCGCGCGCGCGCCGCGCTTTGAAAGAAGCTCGCGCGCGCCGAAGGAAAAGCGCGCCCCCAGCCCGCAAAATCTGCCGACCATTTCCGGCGAGCAGGAGGCCGCATGAAGCATGAATTTTCCCCCGCTCCGGCCGGACGCCGCGGACGCCGCGCGCCAACCGCGCAAAATCTCAAAAACCTCCCCCCAAGCCCCGACGCAATGC
>CALXMX010000006.1 GCA_944389575.1 uncultured Opitutales bacterium | reverse complement strand
GCGCGCCCGCCCCTGCGCGCGTTCCTGCGCTTATCCGCGTGCGCGTCCTTGTGCGCGTTCCTATGTACGGCATCTCAGATTGCGGCCGCGCAGGCGGACAATCCGCCTTCTGAAGCCGCCGCGCGCGAACTTGCGGAGGCAAAGGGCAACTTCGCCTCTCCCGACATGTATTGGGCCCCGCACACATTTTGGTTCTGGAACGGCGGATTCGCGCGCGACAATATCCTCGCCGAAGCCTCTGACTTCTGCAGGGAAAGGCTCAACCCCGGATATGTGCATGTCAGGGCGTGGCCGATTTACAACGGGGTTTGGCTGTCGGACAAATGGTTTGAACTCTTCGGAGCGGCTCTCGAGGAAACGCAAAAGAACGGAATGTACATGACCTACACGATAGGCGGCCCCTGCCTATCGATAGGAAATTTCGGCAAGGAGTCCCCCCTTCACGCGCGCTCGCTGGACTGGCGAATAATAGACGCGAAGGAGGACACCCCCCTGCCCGAATGCTTTTTCGCCGTCGCCGCGACGCGCAACTCCGACGGGAAAATCACATCCTTAAGAAAAATCGACGACGCAAAAATACGCGCGGGCGAAAGCGCATTTCTGTTCGACATATACAAGGACGTTTCAAGCCAATACAATAATACCTATCTGGACAAAAGGTTCTTCGACGCGTGGAAAAAATTCGAGCACGATAAATACGAAAAGCGCTTCAGCAAACATTTCGGCAAGACAATGCGCTCAGTGTTCGTCGACCAGGAGGGCGACTGGGGATACAAAATCGCATGGTCGGAAGATCTCGCCGAAACGTTCAAGAAACGCGCCGGCTACGACATCGCCCTCGCCCTGCCGCTATTGATAGAGGAGGACGCCGACGGAAAATTCATGAAGGCCCGCTGCGACTGGTTCGACGCCGTGTCGCAATGCTACACCGAATGCTTCGCCGAACCCATGGCGAAGTGGTGCGCCGAGCGCGGAATGAAAATGACGTGCCACTATTGGGAGGGCGACCTATACCAACAGGCAATGATGGTCGGCGACTTTTTGAGAATACAGCGCGCAAGCCAAATACCGGGAACGGACGCGCTCTTCTATACCGTGCTCAACCGCCCGGAGCTCCTGACGGAGACTGCGTCGGTCGCGGCCTTTGAGGGGCGCGAAAACATGTGTGAATATCCCGGCGTCGCAGGCTGGAACCTCACGCCGGCCACGCTGAAGGACATGGGGAATTCCGCCGTCGCCCTCGGAGTCACACAACACGTAATCCACGGAATAAATACGGACAGAACGCTCGAACATGTATCCTACCCTCCGGATTTTTACCTCTACAACCCGTCATGGCGAACCTTCCACCTGTGGTGCGACTTTATCCGGCGCGCCGTCCACGTCGGAAGGCTCGGCAGGCCGGACGCCTCCACGCTCATATTCTGCCCGATTGAATCGGTGTGGGCGCTCACCGGCGGCGGCGTGTTTGACAAGAAAAATCCCGTAAAGATGGGGTATATCACAATCGATCAAATCGGCGCCGAAAATCCGCGCGCCAACGAAATACGCGAAATAGACCGCGTTTACCAAACCGCACAGCGCAACATGTTTTTCGCGCGAGTCGGATTTCTCAACGCCGACTCCCACTATATCAACCAAATGTCGGCAGAAAGCGGCAAACTCAAATACAAAGACTTTTCCTTCGACACAATCGTGATTCCCGAAACGTGGATTATGCGCCTTGCGACCGCAAAAAAAATTCTGGATTTTGCGAAATCCGGCGGCCGGGTGGTTTCCATAGGCCGGCTTCCAAACGCCTCCTTCGAGCGCGGCGCAAACGACCCGGAAATGGAAAAAATTTTTACCGAGATATCCGCGTCGAAAAACTTTGTAAAACGCGCGCCCGAAAATGTCGCGGAAATGCTCGAACCCGCCGCGCGCTTCGACAAGCCCGCAGACAAGGTAATCGCCCTTCGCAAGATTATAGGGGCAAAAACATTCCTGTGGCTGGCAAACAACTCCGAAAAGCCGTTTAGCGCCACTATGTCCGCACCCGCGCCCGGAGCGGCAAAAAAGTGGAATTGCGAAACCGGAGAAATATCGCCGCTTCCGCAAAATCCGGACGGAAGCATAAGGTTGGAAATGGCGCCGCACGAAGCCTTCTGGATTTCCTTCAATCCCTCGGAAGAGCCGCAGCGCAATTCCGCCGACTCCGCCGAACGAGAGATTTTGGACATCAGCAAAGACTGGACGATTCTGCTCGACCACGAAAAGCAAATTTACACTAACCGCTCCATGAATCCCATAAACGACAACCTCACGCGCGGCTTGAAAATGCCGTGCCTCGCAGCATGGGACGAAATAGGCATGCCGCATTTCAGCGGAACGCTCGACTACGTTAAAGAGGTGGAAATTCCGCGCCCGACCGGCCGCGAAATTTTAAAAATAGAGAATGTCAGGCACACGGCGCGCGTGTTCGTAAACTCAAAACTCGCCGGAGAGAGAATGTGGGCTCCGTTTGAATTTGAAATCGGAAAATTTCTAAAAAACGGAACAAACGAGATCCGGATCGAAGTGTCAAATACGCTCCTCAACGAACTGACTTCATACGAAAGCTACGGATACAAAAACAGAAACCGCGCCCTCCCAAAGGCCACCAAAAGCGAGTTGAAGTCCGGAGCCTTCGGCAAAGCCGCAATATTTGAAAGGCTGCCTTAAAGCTGCCTTTTTTCACCAAAAAGCGCGGCGCGCTGATGGGCAAGATTGCCAAGCGTCTTGAAGCGGACTTGCGCGACAAGTTCGTTTCAAACGGCGGCAAGAGCTTTTGGCAGGACGCCTCGCGGAGC
>CALXMX010000005.1 GCA_944389575.1 uncultured Opitutales bacterium | reverse complement strand
TTGAAATAAACTTTTAGGCTTCTTGAAATAAATAATTTCAGAAAGGTTTGCAACTTATGGGAAAAATTAGGCAGACAAATTCCGCGGCCGCGCGCACGGCGCCGGCCGCGCCTGAATCCAAAAATGAGATGACTCTCGCCCAGCTTCCGGTGGGCTCGACGGCGACTATCGTCAAAATATTGCCGAATACGCGCGGCAAAAAGAAGCTATCCGACGTCGGCATTGTCGTCGGCAGCGAGATCCTCATGCAGGCGCATGCGCCGTTTGGCGGCCTGTTGCGCGTGAAGGTTCTCGAGACGAGCATGGCCATTCACAGCGATTCCGCCAGAAACATTCTCTTGAAGCGGGGCAAGGCGTCATGAAAAAGCCGTATAGAATCGTTCTTGCCGGAAATCCAAATTGCGGCAAGACTTGCATATTTAACGCACTCACCGGGGCGCGCCAGCATGTCGGCAACTACGCCGGCGTCACGGTGGAAAGCAAATCGGGCAGGTTCGGCGTCGGAGGCGTCGATTTCGAGATTGTTGACTTGCCCGGAATCTATTCGCTTTCGTCGGGTTCTCCGGAGGAGGAAGTCGCCTTCGGAGAGCTTACGGCGGGGGGGACGGATCTGATTTTAAACGTGGTCGATTCCACGATATTGCGCAGAAGCCTCTATCTTACTACGCAGCTGGCGGAACTGGGAATCCCGATGCTCATCGTCCTGAACATGAGCGACGAGGCCGATAGGGAGGGGTTGAAATTCGACATTCCAAAGTTGGAAAAATATTTTGGCGCTTCCATCGTGCGCACTACCGCGTCGAAATCGGGCGGGGTAAAGCCGCTCTTGGACCGCCTTGCCGACTTTGCGAAGGCTCCGCCCAAGTTTTCCAAGCCCATGCTCAGCTATGGCGCGGATTTGGACGACGAAATAGCAAGAATATCCGAGGCGGTTGAGGCCGTAAAGCCGAATTCCTATTCGCACATTCCGTCGCGCTTTTTTGCCGTCAAGCTTTTGGAGTCGGACGGGTGCGTCGGGCGCATACCGGAATTTTCCGGGCTTTCCGGCGAGGTCGCGCGCAGCATTGAACACTTGAGCGCCGGGCACGCCATCGAGGCCGACACCTTTATCGCCGACAGGCGGTATGCCCTGCTTGCGGGCGCCTGCCGCGACGCCGTTTCGCAAACTACCATGAGCAGGGGCATGATTTCGGACAAAATCGACGTGGTTTTGACGAATCGCTTTTTCGGCCTTCCGCTGTTTTTCCTCATAATGTACGCCACTTTCTGGTTTACTTTCACATTCGCCGAGCCGTTTATGGATTGGATAGAAGGGGCGTTCGCCTGGCTATCGGAGTTTGTGAGGGGAGTTTGGCCGGAGGATTTCGCCCCGTATCTGTGCTCCCTTTTGACCGACGGCGTAATCGGGGGCGTGGGGGGCGTGTTGGTATTTTTGCCGAACATACTTTTCCTGTTCATCGCGATAGCCCTGTTAGAGGAGAGCGGATATATGTCGCGGGCGGCGTTTGTAATGGACGGGTTGATGCGCACTTTCGGGCTTCAGGGCCGGTCGTTTGTGCCGCTCATTCTCGGATTCGGCTGCAACGTTCCGGCAATTATGGCGACGCGCACGATAGAGTCGGAGCAGGACAGAAAAATAACGATAATGGTTCTTCCGCTGATGAGCTGCGGGGCGCGCCTGCCGATCTACGCGCTGATTATCCCCGCCTTCTTTGCGGCGCAATACCACGCGCTGATGATGTTTTTGATATACGTAATCGGTATTGTCATTGCCCTGATTGCGGCGCGGCTGATGAAAAACACCCTTTTTAAGGGCGACGGCGAGGTTTATTTGATGGAACTGCCGCCGTACAGGATTCCGACGCTTAGAAGCCTCTTATTCCACATGTGGGACAGGGCAAAGATGTACGTGCACAAGGCGGGGACCATAATTTTGGCGGCCAGCATAGTTCTGTTTTTTGCGAACACGTTTCCGGTAAAAAAAGTCTTTTCGACCGATTACGACGCGCAGATTGCGGCACTGGAGAAGACGCCGGGGGCGGAGGAAAAGATTGCGGCGCTGGAAAATCAAAAGAGCGCGGAATCTTTGGAATATACGATAAGTGGTCGCGTAGGCAGATTTTTGGAGCCTGTGTTTAGGCCGATAGGATTCGATTGGAAGCTCACTACAGCCAGCATTGGCGCGCTTGCGGCGAAGGAGGTTTTTGTGTCGCAGTTGGGAATATTGTACGCCGAGGGCGAGACGGACGAGGAGTCTGAGTCTTTGCGCGAGCGCTTGGCAAGCAACTATACGCCGCTGCAGGGCTTTTGCATAATGCTGTTTAGCCTTCTGTCGATTCCCTGTTTTGCGACGCTTGCAATAATCAGGCGCGAGCTTAATTCGCGCAAGGCGGCCTTGCTTGAGGCTCTCGTCCTTTTCGCGCTCGCGTATGTGGTGACGCTTATCGTATACCAGACGGGCGTATTTTTCGATTTGGGCAACAAGCTGATTCAATAGAAGGGAAGTTTTGCTATGGAAATATTCGCTTACATACTGTTGGTTTTCGCCCTCGCCTTTTTGGCGTGGACTATTTTCAAGCATAAGGGTGGCGGCTGTTCGTGCTCCGGAACGTGCGCCGGCGGGGGTTGCTGCAAACGGCAGCGTCGCGAAGAAGGCGGCGAGTGCGGGGGCGAAAAACCGAAGGCCGGCAAATAGCCGGTTTGAAGATTCCGCATTGCGCCGCTGTGCGGCGAATGCCGGGGAGGGCGCGGTGTTTCTGCCGCGCTTTTTTATTGACGCAAAACCGCTTCGCCTTAAAATCATTTTTATGAGTTTGCGTACGGTTTTTTGGGTCGGAAAACGAATTTTTGCATGCGCGTTTTTGTGCCTGCTTTGCCAGGGGTGTTCGGAAACATCGGCGGGAAACTCGGGGGCGCCCGCGCTTCCAAATCCCGTTCCGCTTCGCGCGCCGGTCGCTTCGGGAGAGCGCATGGCTCCCGTATTAAAGCACG
>CALXMX010000004.1 GCA_944389575.1 uncultured Opitutales bacterium | reverse complement strand
ACACTGGAAAGTCTTGTTATACGCCGTAGTCGGTGTATATTACAATCTCGTCGTCGTCCCCCAATTCCGGAAGGATTTGCTTTGCGAGCGATTCGCTGCTGGGCCTCTGGAATATCAGCGCGATGGGATTGAAAAAAAGCGTGAAGCAAAATATCGTCGCGAAGGCCGAAACTGCGAACGCCCTCGTCCGGCGTTTCAGCAGCATCGCGAGCGAAATGCTGGTGCCGACAACCATCGTCGCCGCGCACAATGACATTGCGGCTGCGGCGTATTGCGGATCGTAAAGCTTGCCCTTCGCCTGAAGTATGAAATATATCGGCACGAACGCGATCGGGCTTACGTACCCGAGTACGGCGAGTATCCACGATTCCGGCATTGCCCTTGAGCGCCCGTCCCACCACCTTGCCGCCCACCAGCCCAGCAGAACCGCCGTCGCGGGATATATGGGCGTTATGTAGGGCGGTAGCTTCGACTTCGATATCGAGAAGAAGCACACTATGAACACCGCCCATATAATCATGTACAATAGCGCCGTATTTTTCGTCCGAAATTGTCCGCGCGAATCCGAGAAGTATTCGGCCAGCGCGCGGGGCGCGAATACGATCCACGGAATCAATCCCACGGGGGCCAACACGAAAAAGAACCAGGCCGGCTGATAGCGCATGCTTGTGGATTCGTCGATGTAGCGCAGGAAGTGTTCGTGAATTATGTAATACCAGAGGAAGCCTTGGCCGTCGCCGTTTTTCGAAAGGAATCCCTCCGCATTTTCAAAGGCCGGATTCGCCAGCGCCGCAAGGACGTGCCACGGAAGCGCTATCGCCGCAAAGAGCGCGATTCCCGCCAGGACCAGCCATATGTCGGCCCGCCCGAACTGCCCCCAGAAATTTCTCCAGCCGATTGCGAGCATGTACAAGAAAACGACCGCGCACGGAATCACTACGCCGATCAGCCCCTTGGTCAAGATCGCCGCCGCCATGAACGCGGCAAAGGACAGCCCCCAAATCCACCTCCACACGCCGCTGCGCTTGATTGCGACTATGAACGAAAACATCGCGGCGGATATGAACACCGCCACGGTCATGTCAAGCGTCACGATCTGCCCCATTGCTAAGTAGAGCGCGCTTGTGGACAGAATCGCCGCGGAAAATATCGCGGTCTTTCTATCGAACAGCGCCCGCGCGGCGACGTACGTCATTACGATTCCGAAAACGGCAATCAGCGAATTTGGAGCCCGAAGGGAAATCCTGTTTATCCCGAAATGCTTTATCGAGGCGGCCTGTATCCAGTAGAACATCGGCGGCTTGTAGAAGTAGGGCATTCCGTTCAGGCGCGGGGTGACGTAGTCGGAGCCGGAAACCATCTCTCTGGGGATTTCGCTGTATCTGCCTTCGTCCGGGCTTGCCAGCGGGCGCATAAAACTCAATCCGAGATACAGCACGCTCGAGAGCGCAAAAATGCAGAGTATATCCAATATCCACGTTCGCGCGTCGGAGGCGTTTTTTTTGTTTGTAGTTGCTTCCATGTCGGGGAGCAAATATCAATCGCATATCCTGCACAAGATAAAAAAATATTCCGCGCGGACAAAAAAACGCCCCGCGCCCTTACGGGCGGGAGGCGGCGGCGTAAAATGAGGCGCTAATGCGCTGTTATTTCAGCTCCTTTTCGGAGAACTTCATAGTGTCTCCGGGCTTCAGATTTCCGGCTATTATGGCCTTGGCAAGCGGGTTTTCGATCTTGTGGTTGATTACCCGCTTGAGCGGGCGTGCGCCGTAGGACGGATCGTAGGCTTTTTCGGCCAGATATTCGTATGCGCCCTTTGTAAGCTCCACTTTCAAGTCCTGCGATTCCAGCCGCTTGTTCAGGTCGTCTATCTGCAGCTTAACTATCTTGACGATTTCATCAAGGGTGAGCGACTTGAACATGATCAGGTCGTCTATTCGGTTGATAAATTCGGGCTTGAAGTGCGCGCGGACTTCGGCCATTACGGCTTCCCGGGCGGTCGGCGGAAGCTCGCCGTCGCTGTCGAATTTCGCGTCGGTTATGAAGCGCGCGCCGATGTTCGAGGTCATGATGATGACGGTGTTTTTGAAGTCCACGCGCCGCCCCTGCGAATCGGTGAGGACGCCGTCGTCCATGATTTGCAGGAGGGTGTTTAGCACTTCGGGGTGCGCCTTTTCTATCTCGTCGAAAAGCACTATGCTGTACGGCCGGCGGCGCACGGCTTCGGTCAGCTGACCGCCCTGCTCGTAGCCGACGTATCCGGGCGGCGCGCCTATGAGCCGCGCGACGGAGTGCTTTTCCATGTATTCCGACATGTCTATGCGCACCATGTGGTCCTCGTCGCTAAAGAGCGCTTCGGAGAGGGTCTTTGCAAGCTCCGTCTTTCCGACGCCCGTCGGCCCGAGGAACATGAACACGCCGCTCGGGCGCTTCGGATCCTTGATTCCCGCGCGTGCCCTCAAAATGGCGTCCGCGACTGTCTCCACAGCCTCGTTTTGGCCTATTACGCGCTCGTGCAGTATCTTCGGCAGATTGAGCAGGCGCTCCCTGTCCGTCTCCAAAAGCTTCTTGACGGGAATGCCCGTCCACTCCGCAACGATTGCCGCGATTTCGTCGGCCCCGACGCTCTCCTTGATCAGGGAGTTTTCGCTCGATTCGGTTTTCATCGCGGCTTCGAGCTGTTCTTGCAATTTGGGAAGCTCGCCGTATTTTATTTCGGCGGCCTGCGTCAGATTGTATTCGCGCTCGGCGCGCTCCATGCGGATTTTGGCGGCCTCGATTTGCTCGCGCAGCTTTACGGCCTTGTCGGCGGATTTCTTTTCGTCCTCCCAGCGCGACTTCAATGCGGAGGATTTTTCGCGCAAATCGGCGAGCTCGCGCCTGACTTCGTCCAGGCGCTTGTTGTCGTGCTCCTCCTTTACCAGCGCGGTTTCCTCGATTTCCAGCCGCCGTATTTTGCGCAGCATTGTGTCGAGCTCGGTCGGCATGGAGTCCAGCTGCGTCTTTATGCGCGCGCAGCCTTCGTCCACGAGGTCGATGGCCTTGTCCGGCAGCTGCCTTCCGGAGATGTACCTGTTGCTCAGCGTCGCCGCCTCGACGAGCGCGCGGTCCTGTATGCGCACGCCGTGGTAGGTTTCAAAACGCTCCTTCAGCCCGCGCAAAATGGCTATGGTGTTTTCCACGTCCGGCTCGCCGACGTACACGCTTTGGAAGCGGCGCTCGAGGGCGGGATCCTTCTCTATGTATTGGCGGTATTCGTCGAGGGTCGTCGCACCGACACACCTCAGTTCGCCGCGCGCCAGCATGGGCTTTAGCATGTTGGAGGCGTCCATGGACCCCTCCGTGCGCCCCGCGCCGACTATAGTGTGAAGCTCGTCTATAAAGAGTATTATCTTGCCGTCGCTCTCGCGGATTTTATTAAGAACGGCCTTCAGGCGCTCCTCAAATTCCCCGCGGTACTTCGCGCCGGCGATCAGCGCGCCCATGTCGAGGGCGAAGACGCTCTTGTCCTTCAATCCTTCGGGGACGTCCTCGCGGACTATGCGCTGCGCCAGGCCCTCGGCGATTGCGGTCTTGCCGACTCCCGGCTCTCCTATCAGCACAGGGTTGTTTTTCGTCTTTCTGGACAGTATTCTTATCACGCGGTTGATTTCGTCGTCCCTTCCTATGACGGGGTCGAGCTTGCCGTCGCGCGCCAGTTTTACGAGGTCGACGCCGTACTTTTCGAGCGCCTCATAGGTGTTTTCCGGAGTTTTCGTGTCCACGTGGGCGTTGCCGCGCATGGATTTCACCGTCTCCATTATACTGTCTTTTGAAATTTTAAGGCTTCGCAGTAGCGCGGCTATGCTTTCGGGCTCCGGCTTTTCGACAATGGACATGAAGAGGTGCTCGGTGGATACGTAGTCGTCGCGCATTTGCCTGGCGAGGGCTTCCGCCCTATCAAAGACCTGCGATAGAGACGCATTGGCGTACGGTTCTCCCCTGTCGCCGCTCACGCTCGGCAGCGAGTCCAACGCGCGCTTGATTCCGAGTTCCAACGCCGCGCGCTTGTCGGAACCCAGCCTATTGAGAACGAGGCCGACTATTCCGCCCTCCTGCGCCACCAGACTCGCCAACAGGTGCAGCGGCAAAATTTCGGTATTGCCGCGCACTTTGGCTATCTCCCTTGCGCCGTTGACGGCCTCGATGCTCTTTTCGGTAAGTTTTTCGGGATTTATGTTGCTCATACTCTTTTCTAACAAGCACATTTTGTGCCAGTTCGCCTTTCGTTAAAATAGGACATTTCGGCGTTGCGGCTTGTTCCGGAGAGTGACAAAAATGCGCACTTGCGGATACTTTTGACACACGCGGAGATTTTGTCCGCCGCCGCGCGCGAAACTTTCCGCGCGGTTTTTTTGCGGCCGGCGAAAGAGTTTACACTAAAAAAATCTTCCGAAAATTCCGCTGCGCGCGTTCGCGAGTCCGCGACTTGCTCCATAAGGCGTTTTAGGAAATTTCTTTCACTCTCTCTTTCGCGCCGCCGCAAGAATAGCCGCAAGAGAAAATAGGGAAGGGGCGGCCAGAGGCCGGAAACCGCAAAGAAGCCGAGAAGCCGCAAAGAATCCCGCAAGAGGTTGGAGCCGCAAGGCTGTTGTGTTGCGCCTGCGCGTTCGCGCCGTATACAGCCGGGTCGGCCAGAGGCTTTTTAAAATTCCTTTCACCTTTCTTTCGCGCCGCCGCAAGAATAGTCGCAAGAGAAAATAGGGAAGGGCGGCAAGAGGCCGGAAGCCGCAAAGAAGCCGGAAGCCGCAAAGAATCCCGCAAGAGGTTGGAGCCGCAAGACTGTTGTGTTGCGCCTGCGCGTTCGCGCCGTATACAGCCGGGTCGGCCAGAGGCTTTTTAAAATTCCTTTCACTCTTTCTTTCGCGCCGCCGCAAGAATAGCCGCAAGAGAAAATAGGGAAGGGGTGGCAAGAGGCCGGAAGCCGCAAAGAAGCCGGAAACCGCAAAGAAGCCGAGAAGCCGTAAAGAATCCCGCAAGAGGTTGGAGCCGCAAGGCTGTTGTATTGCGCCTGTGCCTTCGCGCCGTTAACTGCCGGGCGAGAAGAATCCGGCTTGCGGCTTGGGCAGTTTGGGCCGATTTGTAGTTCGAGTAGGTTTACAGCTTGAGCCGATTTTATGAGAGCAGACTTTCTAAAGCCGACTTTTCAAAATAGTTTGAGCCGCAACTTCAACGCGAAAAAGTCAACCGTCAGGCGTCCGCGCCTCATTAATTTCGCCACGCCTTTACAAAAAGAGCCTTCGCCGCGCTCCAAACTTCGTCCAAGCCTCGCGGCTTATTTGTCCGCGAATTTTGGCAGGAACGGCGACAGCACTCGCACGCTGTCTTCCGCGGGCACCTTGTTCGTTTGCAGGACGTACGCCAGGAAAACAGGGCAGCGCGCCGAGTCTTGCCCCGACATCGCCGCGGCTATGTTCGCCGCCGCAAACAGGGCTTTCATGGCGGCGGCCTTGTCCTTTGAATAGGCTTGGGCGGCTATTGCGGCGTATTCCTCAAACGCCGCGGGAACGTCCAGATTGTGCATTTGCGAGGTGAGAAATTCCAGCGCGCGCGCGCCGTCCCCCATGCGCGCCATGTTCGAGGCGGCGAGCATGTAGGCGAAAGTGAGCCGCTTTTTCTCCCTCTCGCCCGGTATGGCGCTTATCTTTATATCGACGGCTCTGTCGTTGATCTTCTTTGCCAGCGCGGGATTCTGCTTTAAAAGCGCCCTCGCCAGCTGCGCGAACTTTCCGACAGCCTCGATGGATTCGGCGTCCGAAGCCTCGCCGGGGAGGTTCTGTCCGTAGTGGCTTATCCAGTCGTACGATGCCGACAGGTCTATTTCGGCCACGGCGTCGGCAAATACCGACATATTTCCGGAAGTTTCGCCAAGCTTTACCATCGCGGCGTAGCGCTTTTGGCTGTCGCCGATGCGAGCCGCGATTTTTATTGCCTGCGCCCCGAGATCGTCCGCGACGCTCTCCGACAGGCGGGCGTAAAATTCGTCGCGCTTGGCCGAGTTCGATATGCGCGGGGCGATTTTCAGCAGCTTCAAACACTCGTCCTTCTTCGACGCGTTGTCGGCCAGAATGAACATTATTTCCTCCAGCGGGCGTTGGGAGCTTATCTTGCCGGCTATTTCCAGAGCGGAGTCCATGTCCGCGAATTTCACGAAGGCCGCCGCGATTTTTCCCATGGCGATGTCGCGAACGTCGCGCATTGTGATTTTTTGCGACGCCTCAAAGGCCGAATGCAGAATCTTTCCGAATTCCGCGGGATTTGACAGCCTGCGCGCGGCTGCTGCGCATTCGTCGAGCTTGTCTATGGACCTTATGTCGTACGATACGAGCGCGGCGTTCGTGCGCGCCTGCGCGAGGAATGCGGCTTCGTCCGCGATTCTTTTCGGGGCCGCCGCGGCGCTTTCGGCCTTCGAGGGTTTCGCCGAGGCCGCGCCCTTTTTTGCTCCGAAAATTTCGGCGCGCCTCCTGGCTATTTTCGCCTTGAGCTCCGGGTCTTCCACGCCGGCGAGGCAGGCCGAAACCGCTTTTTCGGGAGCCTTTAGCCGGTTCTCCTCTCCCGCGGCGCATTCGTCCATTATGCGGAGGGCGAGAGCCGAGTATGCGGCGTCGCGCAACTCGCGTGCCGGTCGGCTTGAGGCGACCGCCCACGCCAGGGATACCTCCCGCGCGTCCGGATTGTTGTAAATTTCGAGCCGCGGAATAATCGAATCGCGCAGCGCGCGGTAGGAGCATGCCCCGATTTGCGCGTCGGGCTGGCTGACTATGCGCAGCGCGATTTGAGAGTCCGGATAGTCCGCGAGTATCCCGTCGACTTCCGATTTCGCCTGAAGGCACATTTCCTGCGCCTTCGCATAATCGGCGCCGTTGAAGCTTTCGGCGGCTTTTTCGACCTTCAGAGCCGCGCGGACGAAGTTGCCGCTCGCCCGCCTGTCGGAGTCCGCGCAGGCCGACAGCAGAAACGCGAACGCCGCGGCAGTCCAAATGTAAATTTTTTGCATGGCGGACATTTTGCAAATGCGCCGCCGAAAAGCAAAGCAATTATTGACGGTTTCTACCCGAGTTTGCTCCGGCTTTCGCGCCTTCGCTTTCGCTCAAGCTTTCTTTCCGTCGCGCGCCGGGCCTGCCCGCGCGCCGCCGCCTTGCGCTCACTGAGGGTCGGCAACCGCGACGTCCGCCCTGCGGGAGGCCGGATAGACTTCCAGCGCCGTCAGCTTGCCGCCCTTTACCGCGCCGGATACGGTCGTGTTTGAGTTGGCGCGCAGCTTGAACTCGCAGTCCCACTCCTTGGGCCATGCCGGAAGAAGCAGGATTTTGTTTCCGTCCTCCTGAATGAGCATGCGCTGGAGGGCGACGGAGCCGGAGCCGTTGTTGTCGAAGTCCGGAATGTAGTCGTTGTATCCGCGCGCGTACATGGGCAGGCGCGTGCCGCTCTGTCCGTAAAAGCTGAAGCGCAGCGTCAGAAAGTCTTTGGCCTCCTGCGCCATTCCGGCGTGGGCGAAGAATATTTCGTCCTGATTCCAGCACCTGTGCCCCTTGAAGCGCCTCAGGGGCATGGTGTTCCTTACGACGTCGGCGTTGCCTTTCGCGGCGCCGTACAGCTCGTACGGGAAGGCCGCATAAAGCTCCGGATTCTCGCTGTTAAAGGGCACGGTCATGACTTTTTCGCCGATTGCCAGCCTCGCGCGCCCCGCGCCGTCTTTGGCGGTCGGCACCGGCGGAAGTTCGCCCTTCAGCCGCTTCCAGTCCTCAGCGTATTCGCGGGGGACGGAGCCTATTTCCAAAAGCCCGTCGAGCACGGCGTGCAGGCCGGCGACGTCCGGAGTGTTGTTCTTGACGTACCAGTAGGTCTCGATAGCCTGCCCCGGCTCGATGTTGAGTTTGCCGTTTTCGTCGCGCGGAAAATGCTTGTCGAAAAACATGATTACTTCGCGCGCGATAGGCAGAAGCGTATTGTTTAAAAATTTCTCGTCGCGCGTGTGGCGGTAATAGTTTATCGCCATGTAACAAATTTCAAGGCCGCTGTTTATGTGAACATTGTGGTAGCCCATCCACCTGAACTCGCCGATTCCAACCTTGTTGGGCAGGAGGTTCCCGTCTATGTATTCCTCGGGCCTGGCCTGTTGAGAGCCGTTCGCGGCCACCGCCGGCATCAGATGCTTGCGCTCGGGGCGGTTCTTCGTGTCGCCCATTTCTATGAGGCCCTCGGAGTTTTTCTTGAAATTGAACGCTCCGCCGTCGCCTATTTCCTCGCCGGCTATTTCGCAATTCTCGCGGTAGTACGCGCCGTCGACGCCGAACCACATCTTCGTTATGGCCTTGCGTATCGGCAACAGGCGCAGATAGTGGTTGAAAAACGGCGCCATGAGGTCGTAGTCGCCGGCCTGTATCATCGGCCAGTATAGGAGGCGCTGGTTTTGGAATGTGTGCCGCCGCCCCCAGTTGCGGTCGTCCTCGCCGAAAAATTTGTCGTTATAGAGCATCGGGACGGTGAACAACCCGCCGTTAAATTTGGTCTGCCTCTCCCCGCGCGACTGGCACGCCATCATGTACCGTTGCGCGTTGTAGTGCTGCGAGACTATGAAGGCCTTGTCCGGCTCGTCGCGCTCGCCGAACTTCTTGTGGGAGGTCTGCTTTTGGCGCATGTCCTCGGGAATGTCGTTGGAGCTTGCCGCGATGTAGCTTCTGTCCCAGAAGTCCGCCCACCACTTCTTATGTTTTTCAAAATCCGACAGCTCGTCGCTTTTTTTCGCGCGGCTTTCGAGCTTTGGAAGTATGTTTTCCGGATTGTCCTCACGGGCGGATACGGTGTGTATGTATATTGAAAATTCGCGCCCCCTCCCGACCAGCTTGCCGCCCTCGAGCCTCGCCTGTTTCGAGCGCACCATATTCGCGAACGTCCTGTGCAGGAGCGGATCTTCGACTTTATCGATGTCGATTACCTGATGCGCCACCCTGTACAGATTCATGTATTCGGCGAACGCGCTGTTCGGATTCGTGTGGTACCACACGAGGGCGTCTCCGGAATTTTTTACGGCGTCCTGAAAAAATCTGCGCTTCCAAAATTCGTTGGAAATCTCCGCGTCCAGCGGGGCGTCCGACTTTATGTCCACCCTGTAAACGGGGTTGTTGGCGTCCGCCCAGACTTTGATTTTTACCCCGCTACAGTCTATGCGCACGCACGCGTCGGCTATGTCAAGCGTCTGGCGGAAGTCCTTTGCGGCAAAAGGGTTGGGGGAGAGCTTTATCTTGACTCTCCCGGTCTTGATGGACTCGCCGGAGCCGTCGTAGGCGTCGTTTTTCGACATGAGAAGAAAGAGCGAATCCCCGACGGTATAGACGTTTGCGGCGATGTCCCCGTTTCCTATCGGCATGCTTTCCACGGCGGATTTGCCGGGCGAATCGAACGTGTAGGAGTACCTTTTCATCTTCTCCTGCGCCGACTCTCCGGCTGTAAGCGCCGCGGCCGCGCACAGGGCGGCGTTTATTAAAATTGCGGAAATTTTCACGGGCTAAGTTTGCGGAATTTTGCGGAATTAATTGCGGAATTTGCAAAGGAAGGGTTAGTCGCGCCGGCCGTTTGCGGCGGCCAGCATGTATAGTAGCCAGCCGAGGGAGCTGACGAACGCGGCAACGTACGTGAATGCGGCGGAGTCCAGCACGTTTTCGACCCCACCGGCCTCGTCGGAATCGATGATTCCCAAGCTTCTCAACTGCGCCTTTGCGCGCGTGGACGCGTTGAATTCCACCGGCAGCGTGACTAATTGGAATACCGCAAGAATCAGGTATATTGCGACTCCCACATACAGCGTCGCCACGCTGTGGAACAGGAAGAACCCGCCGATCATGACAATCGGCAGCAGCTGGCTTGCAAAGGTTGTGATTGGAACAAGGGCCATTCTCAAGTTCAGCGGAGCGTAGCCCACCTTGTGCTGAATCGCGTGTCCGGCTTCGTGCGCGGCGACCCCGAGCGCGGCGAGCGAGCTTCCGGCGTAGTTTTCTCTGCTCAATGCGAGCACCTTCCTCGACGGGTCGTAGTGGTCTGTGAGGTGCCCGTCTATGCACGTTATTTCGACGTCGCCTATGCCGGCCGAGCGCAGCACCGCCTCCGCCGCGTCGCGGCCGGTAAGCCCCGAGCGCGAGCGCACGGCCTTGAACCTGTCGTAGGAGCTTGCCACCCGCATCTGGGCGTACATGCCTATTATCAGCGGAATTATTATGAGTACTAAAAATGTCATTTCGCTATCCTTTTTTTGTCTTAATTTTATCGTAAAAACGGCGCGCGGCTGAAGCTTTGGCGCTCTTGAAGCGGCGCGTTTCCCCGGCCGGGGCACGCACTATTTCTTCGTCCAAAGCTCCACGTCGAACAGCTCGTATCTATCGAGTATTTTTTCGAGTTTAAACTTTTCGGTTATGTCGGGGAAAAATACGTCGCCTTCCGGAGCGGCCTTTACGCGGCTTACGATTATTTGCGAGCATCTGTCGAGCGCGCGGGCGTAGAGGTTTGCGCCGCCGCAAATCCATATCGGGCGGGCGTCGGAGGCGAACTTTGCGTCCAATTCGTCGAGCGAGCGGCAGAGCGTTGCGCCTTCAGGCGCGTCCATTTGCGAGCTTATGACGACGTTTTCGCGCCCCGGGAGCGGCCTGCCTCCCAGGCTCTCCCACGTGCGCCTGCCCATCACCACTATGCCGCCCATCGTGGTGCGCTTGAAGTGCTTGAAGTCCTCCGGAATGTGCCACGGAATGCGCAGACCGTTCCCTATGACCCCGTTTTCGGCAACCGCCGCTATTGCGCGATATTCAGCCATGTTCGCTTCCTAAACGGCTATCGGCGCCTTAATCGCCGGGTGCGGGTTATAGCCCTCCAAGGTGAAGTCCTCGTAAGTGAAGTCTTCGAGATTTTTGCGGTCGGGATTGAGCCTCATTTGCGGGAGCGGCCGCGGCTGGCGCGAAAGCTGCTCCCTCACTTGGTCGAGGTGGTTTTTGTAGATGTGGAGGTCGCCGAACGTGTGGACGAACTCCCTGGCCTTGAGCCCGCACACCTGCGCGACCATCATCGTCAAGAGCGCGTACGAGGCTATGTTGAACGGTACCCCGAGGAACAGGTCCGCGCTGCGCTGGTAGAGCTGGCAGCTGAGCCCGCCGTCGGGATAGACGTAAAACTGGAACATGGCGTGGCAGGGCGGCAGAGCCATCTTGTCCAGCTCGCCCGGGTTCCACGCGCAGACGATGTGGCGGCGCCCGAACGGATCGCGCCTTATGGATTCAACGACATTCTTAATCTGGTTAATCGAACGGCCGTCGGGCGCGCGCCAGTCCGTCCATTGCGCGCCGTAGATTCTGCCGAGATCCCCGTTTTCGTCGGCCCATTCGTCCCATATGGTCACGCGGTTGTCGTTGAGGTATTTTATGTTTGTGTCGCCCTTCAGAAACCAGAGCAGCTCGTGGATAATCGAGCGCGTGTGGAGCTTTTTTGTCGTCAGTAGCGGAAAGGATTTTTCCAAATCGAAGCGCGCCTGCGCTCCAAACACGCCGATTGTGCCCACGCCGGTTCTGTCGGAGCGTTCGCAGCCGCGATCCAATACGAGCTTGAGCAAATCCAAGTATTCTTTCATGCCTTTCCTTTGTACATCGCTTTCGGCGGCAGGCAACATAAAAAGCGGGCGCGGGGCGTTAGCAGGGCGGGCGAACGGAGCTAACCGGGCTGGCGCGCTGACTCAATTGAGCTACTAACCGGTTTGCTATGAGGCGTTAACCGGACGGGCGCGGGGCGCAATGCGCTTTGCCGCGCGCAGGCCTTTGCTCGCCTTCCGCCGCTTAGCCTTTGTTCGCTTTCAGCCAGTTGGCATTCTCTCTCCGCCAGTTAGCCTTCGCCCTCCACTTTGCTTTGCCTTGGTCTGCCGTTTTGCGGCGCAGGAGCTTTTGCGCGTCAATTGGTTCGCGCCGCCATTGGCTTGCTCCGTTTTGCCGCTCCTGCGGGGGCGCCGGATTTTGCGCCCGTCATTTTTTTCTCACAACCTTTACGTCGGCGATGTCGGCCTGGCAGACCTTCCTTCCGTTCATCTGGAAGGACAGCCAGCTTACGGCCTTCGGGCTTTGCTTTGCGGCGTAGGGAATGTCGAGTTCAAGCAGCGTCTTGCCATCGCAGCTTATGCGCGCGCGCACCTCGCGCTTGGCGTTTTCGCCCACGGGTATCTCGTAGCTGACATCAAACCACTTGCCGGTTGGAATGTCGCAGCTCTTGCCGCCTATGCGGGCCTTGCCGTTCGAAAAGCTTATTGCGGGCGCGGCGCCGAAGGGCAGGTCTACGCCGCGCACGTCGACGAACATCTCGGAGTCCTTGTTCAGGCGCGCCTTGAAGGATACCGCGGCGACGGAGTCGGATATGATCGGGGCGAGCTGCAGATACGGGAAGTAGGCGGGCTCGTTTGTGTTGTCCGTCAGCCTAATGAAGCGCTTGCCGTTTTCCTCCATCACCTTTATGGCGCCCTTGAGGGGGCGGAAGTGGTGGTTGGGGCAGGTGTTTGCCCCCGCGGGCATGTCGCCGATTTTATATTCCGACAGGTCGCTTAAATCTATTTCCTTCGGGAAGGGCGGGACGTGCGGGCACTTTGAGAGTTCGGGGAATTTGTGCGCCTTGAGTATTTCGTCCAGGCGGGCCTTCTGTTCGCCCTTGACGCCCGCGCGCTTCACGTCGAACGGCTTGAAGCCTATTTTGTCGAAAACGGGATTGGGGTTGGCGAAGTCGAGCTTCGGGTCGAGCACGAACGAGCCTTTGTCCTGCCCCTTTTGCTGCCACTGCTCAAAGGTCAGCTTGCCGAACATGGGCTTGCCGGCGGCGTTCCAGTATATGTTGTTTTTGAACACGATTTGCTTCGTGGGTATGAACCTGTCGTAGCGCAACAGGCGGCACGGGTCGGAATAGACGAATATGTTGCGCTCGACCACGAGGGAGTTGTCGTGCTTGCTGGCCTCGCCGAACATCTCGTATTTGCCGTTGACGAATATGTTGTTGCGAAGGACGTTGTCGACGCCGAAGTTCTTGTAGTATCCGCCGTCGTCGGTGTCCCAGACGTAGTTGTTCTCCCATGTGTAGTGCGAACTGTTTGCGTCGTTGTACAGCCCCCAGCCTCCGTAGTTGTGGCGCCGCACGCCGGAGATTACGTTGCCGCGCACGACGGAATTGGGATTGACGCCGAGCACGTAGATGCCGCCCATGTCGTCCAAGACGCCGTGGCCTATGTTGAAAATCCTGTTGTCCTCCACCAGGTTGTTTTGCGAGTGCGTGCGCGAAGTCCCCCAGTTCCACCCGACCGATATGCCCGTGTAGTAGCCGTCGAATATTGTGTTGTTTCTGACGATGTTGTCGGGGCTGTCGAATATGAGTATTCCGACGCCCGCCTTGTTCCAGCGGCCGTAGTAGTAGATGATGTTGTTTTCGATGAGATTTTTGCCGCTGGTGATGTCGTCGGTATCGTCGAATACCTTTGAGGCGTTTCTGCCGCCGACCCTTATTCCGCCGGCCCCGTTGTCGTAGAAGACGCAGCCGACAATGGAGGAGTTCCAGACGGAGTCCCCGAAGGCGACGCCGTACGCGTCGCAGTGGGCTATCTCGCAGTTTTCGATTTTTACCCCGCGCGAGTTTGAGAAGCGCAGGAATCCCGGCACGTACGAGGCCGCCTGCGTCGCGCTCGACCAGTTGTTGCCGGCGTGCTCCGGAATCTGCCTGCCGTATTGGAACTTCAGGTTTTTAAGCGTGAGGTTTTCGAGCGGATTTTTAAAATTGTCCCCGCCCGCGACGAGTATCGGCCCCACGACGGGATACCAAGCGTCGATGTTTTCGGCGGTTTCGCCCGCGCGCGGAAAATAGTAGAGCGTTTTGGCGGGCTGGTCGAACCAAAATTCCCCCTCCTGCGTGAGCGCGAATTTCGCGTTGACTATCTGGTAGTGGGGCGTCTGGCTGAATCTGAACGGCTGGGTGTACTTTCCGTCGACCCTGTCGTTCAGGACGACGACGCTGGTCTTTCCGTCGCCGCGCGGAATGATTTTTTCAATCTGTATTCTGGGGCTGTACCACGCGAGGTAGAAGTCTATATACGTCCGCTTGAGTTCTTCGGGCGGGAGGGCGGCCAATCCGGCGATGTCCTCGTTGCGCATAATCACGTTGCGCTGCGCCGCGCGTTGGGAGGATTCGCCCGCCTCCGTGGGAACGGCGCTCGGGCCGAGCGCCCACAGGAAGTTGTCGCCGTCCGGGTGGCGTGCGATTTCCGCGCGCCTGCCGTTGACGAACAGGGAGAATACCGGAACGTCCGCGTCGATTTTCGCCTTCAGCAGCTTGCCCTCGCGCTGCCAGCCGGAGACTTTTCTTCCCCCCGATATCGTCGCGCGCCCCTTTGCCGTAATCGTCAGCCCGCTGTGGGCGTTGCCGAGCTTGAGCGGCTCTTTCAGCAGATATGTGGCGTCCTCCAGAACGAGCGTCTTGCCGGGCGCGGCCGCCGCCGCGTCTATGAGCGACTGCAAGTTTGCGTCGGAAAATTTTTCTTTTTCATCGCAGCCGCACAGGCATGCGCACGCAAATGCGCATATCAGCGCTATCGCCTTCGCGCGCGCAAGCCGCGGAAAAAATACCGGTATCCCCATCTGAAATTTAGCCGTCTTCATATTGCGCATTAAAATCGGATTGCGCCTCCTTCTCAAGACAAAAAAATCACTCGGGAAAGCGACTTGCGTAAGGGTGGGGCGCCCTATCAAGGTACGGGGAATCCTATTGAAGCGCAGGGCTCCTCGTCAAAGTGCGGCGCGCCTTATCGAACCGCGGCGCGCCCTTTGGCGCATTCGGGCGCATCTTCCGGCTTTTGCTCCGGATTTTTTCGCGCCCAATTCCCCCCCCTTCTGCCGCGGGGCGCGATAATGGAGTTTTTCCTCCTTCCACCGCCGCGGGCGCGCCCGGAATACTGGGCGCCGCATTTGTTGTCCGGCCCGATTTTTTTGGGAATCGCCTAAGATGAGTTTGCGGCGTTTTTCGGGCGGATATTTATTTTGAAGAATTTTGATTCGGCTATGTCGAACGAAATGAATTTTCCCGGCTCGTAGCGTTCAAATCCGGCTGCGAGCGCAAGAATCGCCTCCGCCGCCGCGAGCGCGCCCGATATGTGCGCCGCCGGCGCAAATATTGGCGGGCTTTGGGGCTCTCCGCCGCCCGATTCGCCGCTTGCCGAACATGCGTCCGCCAAGGCGTCGCGCAGGTAAAATCCGTCTCCGAACAGGAGCGTCTGCGCCTGGAATCCCTGCGCGGCGGCCATCACTAACCTCTTGCCGAACTTTTCGCAGACGGACGAAACTTTCGCCCGCGACGCGAAGGAGTCGGTTGCGTCTATTATTATGTCGGAGTGTTGCACCGCGTTTTCCGAGGCGGAATCTCCGGGGCAAAACTCCATGTCGAGCGGGAGTATTTCCGCCTGGGAATTGAGCGCGCGCAGGGCGGAGGCGGCGCATGCGGCCTTCGGCTTACCCAAGTCGGCCTCGCGGTAGAGGGTCTGGCGGTGGAGGTTTGAGAGTTGGACTTTGTCGCAGTCGATGACGCGGACCCTGCCTATTCCCGCGCCGACAATCGCCGCGAGCGCGCCGCACCCGACGCCTCCGGCCCCAACGACCGCGACGCTCGCCGAACGAAGCCTGCGCTGCCGCTCGATTCCGAATCCCTCCAGCGCGGTCTGGCGGGCGTATCTCGAAAAATTCTCCATGATGTTTTTGCCTTTAACTACTATTTTAAAATGTTGAAAAAAACGCCATAAAAAAAGATACTGCATTCCATGAAGATTTTGCATTGCGATTGTTTTTCGGGAATAAGCGGCGACATGTTTTTGGCCGCCCTTTTAGATTTGGGGGTTGACGCGCAAAAGCTGCGTTCGGAATTGTCCAAACTCGGTCTCGAAGGCTGGCGCATGGAGGTTTCGCGGCAGTCGCGCGGGGGAGTCTGGGGAACGCGCGTGGACGTAATTTGCGGCGCGGACTGCGATTCGCCCGCAAAGAGCCCCGATGCCGATTCTCGCCCGCTCGGCGCCGGGGGCGTTTCGGATTCCGCGCAATCCGGACATTCGGAGGGTCGCGCAGGCCATGGCGCGCACGAATGCTGCGGCGAGATTTCCGGCGGACATTCAAACGCCCAAATGCGCGTTCATTCCGGCGCCCGCCCGCGCGACAATTTGGGCGGAGAGTCCGAAACTCATTCCCACGCGCATTTCCACAGCCATTCGCACGGCGGCGCGGACGCTTCCCGCAGCCTCTTGCATTCGCATTCGCACGGCCATTCCCGCGAGAGTTTGGAGGCTTCTTCCCGCGGACATTCGCACGGAGGTTCGGACGCCTGTTCCGAGGGGCATTCTCATGTTCATTCCCACGGCCATTCTGATTCCCATTCGCACGGGCATTCTGATGCGCATTCCCACGGGCATTCTGATGCGCATTCCCACGGACATTCGCACGAGCACAGGGCGTATTCCGACATAAGGAGAATGATTTTGTCGTCGCCGCTCTCGGAGCGCGCGAAGGAGGTTTCGCTGAAAATTTTTGGAGTGCTCGCGCGGGCGGAGGCGCAGGTTCACAATGTGCCGGAGGAGGACGTGCGCTTTCACGAGGTCGGGGCGGTCGATTCCATTATAGACATAGTCGGCGCGGCGGTCGGGCTGGAGCTGCTGGGGGTTGACGCGGTGGTTTCTTCGCCGGTGGAGCTTGGCGGCGGCACGGTGCGCTGCGCGCACGGAATCATGCCCGTTCCGGCTCCGGCGACCGCGCTGCTGTCTAAAAATTTTGAGTTTACAATGGGCGGTGCGCGGCACGAATGCACCACGCCTACGGGGGCGGCGATAATCGCCGCGCTCGCCGGCGGGAACGCGGCGGCTGGCGCTGGAAGGTGCGCCGGGGTCGGGATAGGCATAGGGCACAGGGAGTGCGAGCAGCTTCCGAACTTCCTTCGCGCAATGCTGATTGAGGGCGCTTGTGCAGCGGGCGGTTCGGAGGGCGACGGCGACCCGGCCGGCCAGGGGGAGGCCTGCGGAGTTTCGTCCGAGTCCCTCGTGGAGTTTGCCGCCAATATCGACGACATGACCGCCGAGGAAATTTCCGAGTTTTGCCGCGAGCTCTTTTCGGCCGGCGCGCTCGACGCGTGGCAGGAGCATATCGTCATGAAGAAGGGGCGCAGCGCGACAAAAGTTTGCGCGCTGGCGAAGCGCGCCGACTTTGAAAAAATTTCGGCCTGCTATATAGACAATTCCTCGACGCTCGGCGTGAGGTTTTCGGAGGTCGGGCGCCGGTTTGTCGGGCGGGAGCAGCGCAGGGCGGACACCCCTTTGGGAAGCGTCGGGGTGAAGGTCTGCAAAAGGGGCGGAAGCGAGTCCGCAAAGCCGGAATCCGACGACGTAAGGTCCGCCGCGGAGCGCGCGGGATTGCCGTACTTCAAGGCTTCGCGCGAGATTGGGAGGTCGGTTTGAGCTCCGGCGCAATCGACAGGCTGCGCGGGGTTTTGGCGCGCTCCGAACGGATTGCCGTCGCGCTTTCCGGCGGGCTTGACAGCTCGGTTTTGGCCGCGTTTGCGGCGGAGGTTTTGGGCGCGCGCAACTGCCTCGCGCTCACGGCGCGCGCGCCGTACATGGTCGCGAGGGAATTGGCGGCCGCGCGCGCGCTTTGCGAAAAGTCGGGCGTCGAGCTTGTCGATATCGATCTCTCCGACGCGTTTTCGCTGATAAGCGGCAATCCGCCCGACAGGTGCTTTGTCTGCAAGACCCGCATTTTCTCCGCGCTGAAAACCGCCGCCGCCGAAAGGGGAATCGGCAGGCTTTGCGACGGCACAAACGCGGACGATTTGAGCGATTACCGCCCCGGCATGGCCGCGCTTAAAAATCTCGGGGTGGAGAGCCCGTTTTTGGAGGCGGGTTTGGGCAAGGCCGAAATACGCGCCCTTGCGGAGAGCATGGGCTTGGAGTGCGCGCGGGAGGAGGCGTCGGCCTGCCTGATGACGCGCTTTGAGACGGGCGCGAACGTCGGGCCGGAGCTCCTGCGGCGCGTCGAGCGAGCGGAGGAGATTTTGCGCGCCGCCGGATTTCCCGGAGCCAGAGCGCGCGCGCATTGCGCCGGCGAACTCTTGCGGATTGAGCTTCCGGAGCGTTTCCTGAGCCGGCTTTCCGCCGGCAGCCTTTCGCCCCTCGCGCTTGAGCTGAAGGCGCTGGGTTTTAAGTTCGTGTCTTTGGACTTGCTCGGCTATCGCCGGGGAAATATGAACGGAGTTTGATATGGACATTTCCGAAATACTGAAAAAGTTTAAGGACGGCTCAATCTCGCTGAGCCGGGCGCGCAAGGCCGTGGGCGAGCTCTTCTGCATGGACGTCGGTTGCGCGAAAATAGACATCGACAGGCTCAGGCGCACCGGAGCCGCAGAGGTCATATTCGGCGAGGGTAAAACTCCGGAGCAGATCGCCTCGATTGCCGAAAAGCTCGTCGAGAATTTCGGCGCGGCGATGGCCACGCGCGTCCGCGCGGAGTCGGCGGGGTTTCTCAAAGAAAAATTTCCGGACGCAAAGTACTTTCCGCTGTCGCGTTTGTTTATTGTCGACAGGCGCACCGTAGGCGGCCGCCGCGGGGGGCGCGCGGGCGCGCCAAAAGCCGCTTCAAAAGGCGGTTTGGATGGGGCGCCAAAAGCCGCGTTGAAGGGCGGGCGCGGAAAGCCCGGCCGGACTTCGTTCATAGCGGTCGTCTGCGCGGGAACGGCGGATTTGCCCGTGGCGGAGGAGGCCGTCGAAACGGCGCGCTTTCTCGGCAGCAGGGTCGAGCTCTTTGCCGATTGCGGCGTGGCGGGGCTTCACAGGCTGCTTGCAAATGCGGATAAGATACGCAAGGCCAAGGTCGTCGTCGCGGTCGCGGGAATGGAGGGGGCTTTGCCGAGCGTCTTGGCGGGGCTCGTCAAATCGCCCGTCATCGCGGTTCCGACAAGCGTGGGATACGGCGCGAATTTCGGGGGGCTTTCGGCCCTGCTTTCGATGATGAATTCGTGCGCCAACGGCGTGAGCGTAGTCAATATCGACAACGGCTTCGGCGCCGGATTCAACGCGCACATGATTAACTCCATTCGGTAGGAGCGCGCCATGGATTCCCCGCATTCGCTGACAGCGTTGATATTTACAGCCGCGTCGCTCGGATTTGCGCACACGATTGTCGGCCCGGGGCATTACCTGCCTTTTGCGTCGCTTGCAAAGTTTGGGAATTGGTCTTATTTTCGGACGATGTGCGCGGTGTTTGCCTGCGGTTTCGCGCATGTGTTGTCCTCGCTGGTAATCGGGGCGGCGGGACTTGCGCTGGGGGCGGGAGTGGGCGCCCTGGAACGCGTGGAAGGCTCGCGCGCGGACATTGTAAAATGGGCGTTTTTGGCGTTTGCGGCTGCGTATTTTGCCTTTGGGCTGAGGTCTGCCTTGCGCGGCGGCGCCGGTTCTCGGCGACCGGAGGCGGGCGGAGGCGCGGGGGAATCTTTAAATTCCTGCGGCGCGGGCGGGCGTCAGGCTTCCTGCGGCGCGGGCGCAAAGCGGGGCGAGAGGGCGACCTTTTGGCTTTTATTTGCGGTATTCGCCTTCGGGCCGTGCGAAGTGCTGATACCTTTGGTTATGTATCCGGCCGCGAGCTTCGACTGGCTCGGGGTGCTGGCCGTCGCCGTTGCGTTTTCGGCGGCGACGCTTCTTACAATGCTTGCGGCGGTTTCTGCTCTATACTTCGGCTTGAGGGGCGTCAATACGGGCGGTTTGGAGCGCTGGGGGAACGCGATTACGGGGCTCGTGTTTTTGGCGTGCGCGGTCTTTATGCTGTTGGGGGAGCGGGCGCATGCCGTCTGAGCGGCGAAGGCGCGCGCTTCGCCTTCGCGTTGCGGAAATTTGATTGAAAGGAACGATATGATAGTTGCTATAAAGGGAAGATTGGCGTATTCCACGCCGATACTCGCGGTCGTCGAGACCGGCGGGCTGTTTTACGAGGTCAATATTCCGGTCACCACGGCGGAGAAGCTCCCGCGCGGCGGCGGAGAGGTTTTGCTGCACACTCTGGCGGTTTACCGCGAGGATTCGCAGTCGCTCTACGGCTTCGCCACGGCGGCGGAGAGGGATTTCTTCAAGACGCTGGTGGAAAAAGTCTCCGGAATAGGGCCGCGCATCGCGCTGAATATGATGAGCAGAATGTCGGTCGAAGTCCTCAAGGCGGGCATAGCTTCAGGCGATGTGGCGATGCTTTCAAAGTGTCCCGGAATAGGGAGCAAGACCGCCCAAAGGCTCGTGGTCGAATTGAGGGACGCGATGTTCCCGGTGGGAGCGCCGGGCGGGGCGGGCGCGCTTTCGGGCGTTGCGGTGGCGGCTCCCGGAACGGGTGGGGCGGCGTCGAATTTGAGCGATGCGGTCGCGGCTCTTGCGGCCTTGGGCATGAAGCTTCCGGACGCGGACAAAGCCGCAAACGCCGCGCTCGCAAAAATCGCGGCGGAGGGAGCCGAGCCGACCACGGAGCTGATTGTCAGGCGCGCGCTGTCGAGATGAGGCTTGCGGTTGAATCGGGCGCCGGGGCATGCTGCCGGCGGCGGATATCGCGGCGGCGCCCGCGCGTTGCAAGGCGCGATGTTTGCCGGCTGCGGGAAATGGCGTTTGCGGTTTTGCGCGGCGGCGTTGCGCCTGCGGCGCCTGAATTTGCGCTTTTGTGCG
>CALXMX010000003.1 GCA_944389575.1 uncultured Opitutales bacterium | reverse complement strand
TTCCCAGCTCGTCCGCGTCGATTTCGGCCCGGACGGAAAAGTCGCCAAGAAGGAGGTTTTGCTGGAGGCTCCGGAGGGCGTAATACGCGACGCCAACATATCTCTCGACGCCAAAAAACTCGCCTTCTCCATGCGCAAGAACAAGGCCGACAGCTACAACATCTACGAAATCAACCTGGCCGACGGCAAACTCCGCCAGCTGACGCGCCTGAAAGATTCGTCCGATTTGGAGCCCGTGTACCTGCCGAGCGGAGAGATAGTGTTTTCCTCCACGCGCGCCGCAAAATACTGCGGTTGCAACCGCCACATAATGTGCAACCTCTACCGAATGAATCCGGACGGGGGCAACATTCTGCAAATCGGGAACTCGATAGAGTTTGAGCACGCCCCGAGCGTCATGCGCGACGGCAGGATTCTCTACACGCGCTGGGAGTACGTCGACAGGAATTTCGGCGGCGCGCAGGCTCTGTGGACGTGCAATCCGGACGGGACGCGCCACGCGCTCTATTGGGGGCAGGAGACTTCAAATCCGTCGCTCGACGGAATGCAGATGCCCGAGAGCAACAAGGTGGTCGCAATACTCTCCGTCTGCCACGGCCGCCCCAACGGCGCGCTTGCGATAATCGACAGGAGCGTCGGGATAGAGGGCGAAAAGAGCGTACTAAAAATCTATCCGAAGGACGCGCGCAAGCTAATCGGGCGCGAAAAATCGAAAACCGACATGTGGGGGGACGCCATGTGGCAGATAAAGCTCAAGTACGAAGACCCCTACCCCGTGTCGGAAAACCTGATTTTGGTGTCGAGATACATTAATGAAGTTCCCAACCCCAACAGGAGCGCGCGCATGGGCCTGTTCTTAGTGGACTTGAACTCTGACGCCGAGGAACTTGTCGCGCAGGTAAAAGACGACGAAAACGACGCCCTCCACGCGGCGGAAAAGGACGACCGCAAAGTGCGCAACATGACAGAACACTTCGGCGTGTTCTCCGCGAAGGTCGTCGAGCCGCGAAAGGCCGCGCTGATAGCCGACCAGCGCGGTTCGCCCTCGGACAAGAGCCTCGTGTACGTCTCAAACGTCTATGAGGGAACGCACATGAGGGGCATAAAAAAGGGAGATATAAAATATCTGCGCGTGGTGGAAAACGCGCCGAAACTTTCGTGGAGCAACGGCGGCTGGGCCAGCGACGGCGAACAGGCCCCGGCGATGAATTACGAAGACTACGCAATCAAAATCGACATGGGAATCGTGGAGGTCGAACCCGACGGCTCGGCCTATTTTGAAGTGCCGTCCGACAAATTCATATACCTGCAGGCGCTCGACAAGAACAAGAACATGCTCCAGACGATGCGCAGCGGGCTGGTAGTGCTGCCCGGAGAAATATCGTCGTGCACAGGCTGCCACGAATCCCGATACTCGCCGCCGCCGACGTTCACAAAGCCGTCGATGGCGCTTCGCAAGCCGCCTCAAAAGCTCGCCAAAAGCTCCGTGAGCGACAAGCCGTTCGACTACGCGCAAATGGTTCAGCCAATCTTCGACAAATACTGCCTCGAATGCCACGACTACGGAAACAATACCGGGCTGAATCTTGCGGGAGACCGCGGGTTGGTATTCAACAAATCTTATCTGGAGCTCTGCAACAACAACCGCATAAGCGCAATCGGCGCGGGGCCGAACGCGGTTCAGGAGGCCAACGTGTGGGGTGCGAAAAAGAGCCTGCTGATGACGCTTATCGACGGAAGGCACAGCGGCGTAAAAGTCCCGAAGGACAAGGCCGACATCGTGCGGCGCTGAATAGACCTGAGCGCCCCCTACTACCCATCGCACGACAGCGCGTATCCGCGAAACCTCGGCGGGCGTTCGCCGCTGACCTACGCGGAACTGGCGGAAATCGCCAAGCTCTCCGGGCGCAAGGACTTTCCCGTAAAAAGCTGGATTACGTCGCAGCAGTACAAGACCGAACTGGTCTCGTTCGCCCGCCCGGAATGTTCCGACGTGCTCGACACCATGAAGCCGGGTTCGCCCGAATACAAGCGCGTTCTCGAAATAATAAAGGCGGGCGCGGAACGCCTGAAGAAACGCCCGCGCGCCGATATGGAGGGATTTGTCGGACAGCCAATCGACATATGGCGCACAAAGCGGTTTGAGAAATTCCAAGAGCTTGAGGCTTACTACCGCGCAATGGCCGACCAAGGGAAGGTCGCCTACGACCCCGAAAAGCTCGATATTGAAGCCGCGCCGAAAAACTAAAGCATTCCGCCTACCGTCTACCGGCCGCGCCGCACGCGCCTGACGCCCTGTTCGTACCGCCCGCGCCTCTACACTCTCCGCTTCATTTGCGCGCCTTGCGCGCCCATGCGCCATTCGCGCATATAGTACGCGCCGCCCATTCGGCCGCGCTGTTTACATCATACGCGCCGTTCGCATCGTATACGTTATTTGTACCGCATGCGCCGCTCGTATCATATACGCTGTTTATACCACACGCGCCGTTCGCGCGGTATGCGCCGCTCGCCCCCCGTTCGCTTCGCGCCGTTCGCCGTGCGCGCGCCGAATCCCGCCGGTGCCCTATCGGCTTTGGCTCGGCAAAAATAAACGGGCGCAACATTCCATACAACGGGCGCCCACCAATTAAAAATGCGGCATAGCCGGAGGCGGAATCGTCAAATCCGCCTGTTGCAAACCGCGCGCCGCATTCAAACGCCAATCTTTCGCGGCGGGTTCGACATGCGCAACAACAGCGTTCCTTTCGCAGCGGCGCTTTTTTAACTTTCGGGCGGCGGCCTTTCGCGCAGGCTCACGCGCCTTTGAACGCACTTTTGGCGCTTTTTAACGCACTTTGCGCATTTTACACATCTTACGCGCCTTAAGCGTCTTATGCTCCTTACGCATTTCGAACAGCGGCGGCTACGCCACGCGCTCGACGACAATGGCCGGAGGATTCGGGCGGCGTGGCGCAAGCCGATAGGCGTTGCGAAGATAATCTATCGCCGCGTCGAGATTCGTCTCGTCATTGTAGTGTATCATCAGGAGGGGTTCGCCCTGTTTGACCTGCGTGCCAACCTTCTTCACGTCGGTGACGCCCACATACGGGTCAACCTTGCCGGAGGCCGTGGAAGACAGAATCTGCACGCCGCGCGCTATCATTCCGGCATTTATGTTGTGCACGTATCCGCGCTTGGGAGCCGACAGCTTCCTGACGTGCTTGGGCATCGGATACTTAGACGGATCTTCAAGCCACGGGGCGTTTCCGCCCTGCGCCCTGACCATCTCCAAGAACTTCCTGTACGCCGAGCCGTCCTCTATGGCGCGCTCCACAGACTGCTTTGCCGAAAGCGTAGAGCCGGCAACTCCGGCGAGCCTCAAAATCTCCATTCCGAGCTTGAGCACAATTTCCTTCATGTCCTCGGTTCCCTTGCCGCGCAGGAAGTCGAGAGTCTCCAAGACCTCGAGCCCCATGCCCACGGAATTGCCGAGCGGCTGATTCATGTCCGTCACAAGCGCGACACACCTGTGCTTCATGACCCTGGCCACGCGCGTAATGGTACGGGCAAGCTGCTTTGCCTGCTCAATGTCGCGCAGGAAGGAGCCGTTGCCCCATTTCACGTCCACGACAAGCCCGTCCGCACCCACGGCGAACTTCTTGCTGAGCACGCTGGCGGTTATCAGCGGCAAGCTCGGAATCGTCGCCGTGGCCTGGCGCATCTTGAAAATCTTTTCATCGACCGGCGATATGCGGTTGTCGTGCTCGCAAATCGCGCAGCCGACCTTGCCGAGCTGTTTCTGGAAGTCGTCCAGAGACAACTTGGTCTTAAAAGACGGAATCGAGGAAAGCTTGTCGTGCACGGTGAGGACGAAATCCTCGTCCGGACTGGACATTCCGGGGACGACAACCCCGCACGCCGCCCCTATTGCCGAAAGAATCATCGAGGTCTTGTCCCCCACCCCGCCGGTCGAGTATTTGGCGACCTTCGGCCGCGTGATGTGGGAGAGCTCCAGCGTCTCCCCGTTGACAATCATTTCATCTGCAAAGACGGCGGTCTCCTGCGCGGACATGTCCTTAAAGAAAATAGCCATTATCAGGGCGGCCATTTGGAAATCGGGCATCTCGTTGTCGAGAATGGAGTCGACAATATTGCGCACCTCCTCCTCGGTAAACTCGTGCCCCTCGCGCTTCTTCTCAATCAAATATGCGTAAGAGGGCTTTAGGGAGGCCTTACCAATGAGTTTTCTGATTGCCATACGTCGATTTCTCCGATTAAAAAATTAATATAGCATGGGACGCCGCGCGGCCCATTTCCGCCATTAGTATATATATGTGAATTTTTTTAAGCGTTTGTCGAGCAAATTTTTCTCGCCCTGCGGCGCGCGGACTTACGCTTTGCGCCGCATGCGCAGGCGCGGGAAAATGGAGACCGGCGCCCCCAAAAGACGCGCGCTTAAGTATGGTTTGACACGCAAATCGGCGCAAAGGTCCAAAGGCGTCCGCAAGCCCCGACCGAACGCCCGACCCCGGGGGGCCGCCTTCGAAAGTTTTTTAAGCTTGGCAAGCGGCAAAGTTCGTTTACAACTTCGCAAATAATGGGAAATTTAAAAAGAGAAAAAACGGGTAAGCCGTCATTTGAAGAGTCGCTCAAAAGTTTGGAGGAGCTGCTCGACCGGCTGGAGAATCCGTCGCTGCCGCTCGACGAGCTCATAGTCTCCTACGAAAGCGCGCGCAAGCGGCTGGAGGAATGCAGAAAACTGCTCGACGAAGCCGAGCTAAAAGTTAAAATCCTCTCCAAAAACGGCGCCGAAGAGCCGTTTGACTCGGACAAATAGCCTCCCAAAAATCCCAAACTTTTTTACGGAATCAAAGCCGCTGAAGCACCATGGCAATACTTGAGAAAATCAATTCGCCCCAAGATTTGCAGGATCTGTCAATAGAACAGCTAAACGAGCTCGCCTACGAAATACGGCAGGAAATCATCGACGTGACATCGCAGAAGGGCGGCCATGTCAGCCCGAACCTCGGAATCGTCGAGCTCAGCATCGCGCTGCACAGGGTGTTCCAGACGCCGAAGGACAAAATTCTCTTCGATGTCTCCCATCAATGCTACACGCACAAGCTCCTTACGGGAAGAAACGGGGAGAAGTTCAAAAATCTGAGGCAGTCGGGCGGCATCAGCGGATTCTGCAACCGATTTGAAAGCGAGCACGACGCCTTCGGGGCCGGACATGCCGGGACGGCCGCCAGCGCCGCCCTGGGGCTCGCCGTCGCGCGGGACAAAAACGGCGGAAGCGAAAATATCGTGGCAGTCTTGGGCGACGCCGCGCTCACAAACGGCATCACGTTTGAGGCCTTCAACAACATCGCCTCGTCCACGAAGAAGATGATCGTCGTGCTCAACGACAACGAGATGTCCATTGCAAAAAACGTCGGCGCCATAGCGAAATACCTGAACGACGTCATAACCAACCCCGCCTACAACCGGCTGTATTCCGACATCAACGCGTTTTTGACGAAAAATCCCATAGGCGCGACGCTCGTAAAGACTACGGAAAAGGCGGCCATGAGCGCAAAGAGCTTCATAGTGCCGTCGTCGCTGTTCGAGTATTTTGGAATGATGTACCTCGGCCCGATAGACGGGCACGACATCGCCCTGATGGAAAAGTACCTCAACTACTGCAAAAACGCCACGAAGCCGGTTTTGCTGCACATTTTGACGAAAAAGGGCAAGGGGCTGGAAGTCGCCATGCGCAATCCCGAAAAGTTCCACGGGGCGACCCCCTACAACATCATTACGGGGGAGTCCACGTCGAACGCCGACAAGTCCGTGCCGAACTATCAGGACGCCATGGGCAAAACCCTGCTAAAGTACGCAAAAAACGACGAAAAGATTGTCGGCATAACGGCGGCGATGGCGTCGGGCACGGGGCTGTCCTACATAAAGAACGAGCTTCCCGGGCAGTTTTTCGACGTCGGAATAGCCGAGGAGCACGCCGCCGTATTTGCCGCCGGATTAGCCTGCGAGGGTTTTAAGCCCGTCGTCGCAATATACTCCACGTTCATGCAGCGCGCCTACGACTGCGCAATGCACGACATCTGCCTGCAAAAGCTCCCCGTCACATTCTGCCTGGACCGCGCCGGCCTAAGCCCGAACGACGGCGCAACGCACCACGGGCTCTTCGACATATCCTTCCTCCGTCCCCTGCCGAACGCCGTGATAATGCAGCCCTCCGACGAGGACGAGCTCGCCGACATGCTCCACACCGCGATCGAGAGCGGGCGGCCCTGCTTTATCCGCTATCCGCGCGGGAAGGCAGAGGGAGTGCCGATTAAGGAGACTCCGCAGACGCTGGAGATAGGCAAGGCAAAAACTGTTGCGGAGGGCGACGGAAGTATTTGCATATGGGCGCTGGGCAATATGGTCAAAACGGCAAAGACGGTCGCGGCCATACTGAACGAAAAGATGGGGGTGAGCGTCGGGATAGTCGATGCGCGGTTCGCAAAGCCGCTGGACGAACAGCTGCTCAAAAAGACCGCCGGAGAGAACAAGTTGATAGTCACTCTCGAGGACCACGCCGCATCCGGCGGATTCGGTTCCGCTGTTGCGGAATTTTTTGCGGCGGAAAAAATACGCGTGTCTTTGGAAATCATCGGCTGGCCCGACAAATTTATCCCCCACGGGACGGACGTAGCCGCGCTGCGCCGGCAGTTCGGCCTTGCGGAGGAGCAGATCGCCTCGCGCATAGCAAACAGCTTTAAATCCGTGGACGCCTGACCCAGCCAACCCTGCAATACCGCTTGGCAATACAGCCCTGCTACCGCGCGCGCGATATCGCATATACAATACCGCGCGCAATTTTGGGCGCGCAATATAGCGCGTACAATATCAATCGCATAATACCGAGCGCGCAATCATCGCGCACAGATTTTGCGCCGCACGACAACTCCGCATGGCACATTCCGATGGCGCGACGATTCTTCCCCGAAGCGGCCGCCTGCTTAGCGCGCCATATTTATTAGTTTCTGCGCGTCGCACAAATTCGTTTCAGCGCGCCGCGCCTATTCATTTCCGAACGTTAATTTCCGCCCGATGCGCCGCCCGCGCCACGCGGCGAGCTTCCCATGCCCTCTCCGCGCTTCATACCGGAGGCGCGGAAATCCCGCCGCGGCGGACACTCCCGAATACCCTCCGAAGAAAAGAGACAAATTTATTTTTCGAATGCGCCGCAGCGCGCGGAAATCGGCAAACCCCTAAATGGCTTTTTCGCAAAAAACGGCGGAGGCGCGCGCTCTTTTGCGCTTGAAAGAATCCAAATTGCGCATTACACATTTTAAATGCTCGACGAATATTCGTCAGAAAGCCACATAAAACCCATAAAATCGAACTTGCCGGAACAAAAGCTGTCTTAATTTTATATTGACTGCGCCGATTATCGGTAAGCGAATTAACATAAAGTAAAAAAAAAATGAAAAAATTTAGCATTGCAATTCTGGCGGTGGCGGCCGCATTTGTCCTCCCGTGTTTCGCGGCGACCTCCGCGGCGAAGGAATCGGGGGCGGAAAAACTCAAGACGGAAATTGAAACCGACTTTGAAAAGGCCGTGGACGCGGCGAAAAAGGATGGGAAAATCGTCATGCTGGAATTCACAGGCTCGCAGTGGTGCCCGCCGTGCAAGATGTTCCACAAATTCATATTGGACAGCGAAAAATTCGGCAAATACGCGAAGGAAAAAATGAAGGTTGTCCTCGCAGATTTCGACAGGAGCGGAAATCCGACTACGAAGGAGCAGGCCGAAAAGCACGCGAAACTTGCAGAAGAATTCGGGGTGCGCGCATTTCCAACGATCATATTGATAAATCCCAAGGCCAACTCGATTACAAAGATAGAGGGATTGCCGGCGACAAAGCCGGAAGACATGATTGAAATAATCGAAAGTTTCAAGGAAAAGACCGAACCCGCCGCCGCTCAATCTCCGGCGCCCGAAAAGGCCGCGCCGAAAAAGGCGAAAGACGCTTCCGCCGGCTAATTTGCGCCCGCCCGGCGCTCGGCCGCCGCGGCGCGCTATGCCCCGCGCTATAAGACGCCCGCGCAAATTTTTTTTAATTTCCTACACGCAAAAACCGCCTGAAAACTTCCAGGCGGTTTTTTTACGCCGTCCATGCCGGCCGACTCAAACGTATTGCCGCCCTGCCCGCAACACCTCAACCGCAAAGACAATGCAACTATTCCCCGCCCGTTTAAACTTCGCAGCCAAGAAAAATGGCAAATGATAAAAAAATACAACGGGCGCGCCTATGCGCCGAATCAAAATCCAAATTTTGCAAAATTAACCGGCATTTGAAAAGCGGCCCCGTTAAAGGCGATTCTAAAAAAAGAACTCCGCAACACAGCCGCTTTGGGGCGCAATCAATACCCCCACGGCGCAGACGCCGCGCTTAAGTTCGGGAGATACCCCCCCAACTAAAGCGCCGAATAAAGCGCAAAACTGATGCAAGCTGATGCAACCCAATGCGCCAGGCTAAGGCGCCAAACGCTCTATTTTCCAGGTTTTGCCGGTTGCGTCGGCGGGGTCCGGCAGATACTCGAAGCGGTCGTGAAGGCGGTTTTCGCGCCCCTGCCAAAATTCAAAGCGCGACGGCTTTATGCGGTAGCCACCCCAAAAGTCAGGAAGGGGAATCTTACCGTCGGCAAATTTGCGCTTCATTTTGTCGAACTGCATTTCCAGCAGGGAGCGCGACGAAATCACACTGCTCTGCCGCGAGACCCACGCGCCCAGCCTGCTGCCGAACGGCCGGCTCAAGAAATAGCGCAGGGATTCCGCCGCCGAAACCTTCTCCGCCTCGCCGTTTATGCGCAGCTGGCGCTCCAAATCGAGCCACGAAAACGTCAGCGACGCCTTGGGATTTGCCGCCAAATCTTCGGCTTTCGCGCTGTGGTAATTCGTGTAGAACACGAATCCGCGCTCGTCCCACGACTTCAGCAACACCACGCGCCCGCTCGGCATTCCCCCGGCCGAAACCGTTGAAAGCACCATAGCGTTCGGTTCTTTCACCCCGCAGTCGCAGGCGTGGGAAAACCACTCCGCAAACTGCGCGTACGGATTGGGATTCAAATCCTTCCTATCCAATCCGCCCTTCAGATATTCGTTTCTAAACTCAAAGATATCCATTACAAAACTTCCCTCACAGTCTTTGCGCACACTCCTTTGGAGTAAAATTCGTCAACCGCCTCGCAGACCTCGGCCGCCGCCGGGACGCAGTGGATCACATAATCGCGGACGGGGGCGTCGGCGGGATTCGTACCGACGCGGTTCAAAAATTCCCCCACGGTAATCTTGTCGGGGGAAAATTCCGGCTTGTACGACACCGCGCCGGAGTCGCCGTCGGGCTCTGTTCTGCATATCAACTTTTTTTCCAGCATGAAATCGAGCGCGGATTTTGCGAGAGACTCGTGCGCCTTGAGTTTGCGGCTCAAAACGGACAGCGTGGCCGATTCCCCCGTTTCGCAGAACGCCCTCGAAATTTCGACATACAGCGCAAACTCAAACAGCGCGCGCGTTCTCGAGCCTATCATGCGCCAGTCCTCGTCGTCCGATATGAAGTCTATGTACTG
>CALXMX010000002.1 GCA_944389575.1 uncultured Opitutales bacterium | reverse complement strand
CAGCAGGCACATGAGCATCGCGCGCGAAACGGGCATTGCCAGCCAGACGCCGTCCATGCCGAACCATATGGGCAATGCGAACAGACATGCGGGAAGCGCGGCAAATGCGTCGCCGTAAATTATGAGCGATGAGTACAAGATGTTCTCCGTGGCCTGATAGTAGTATGCCGCCACTCTCACGACTCCCAAAAATATGAACGCCGTGGAGCTTATCAGCACTCCGTGAATCGCCAGCTCCGCCGTGCCTCCCGAAAGTCCGCACCAGCCCGGCATGTAGTTTCTTAGCGCCCACGAAAACGCCATCATCGCCGAACCGACCGCAAATGCGCTGAAGTATCCGTAGTTACCTATTCTGTTTTTTCTGCGGTGATCTCCGGCCCCGTGCAGGAACGCGGCTAACGGCTGCACCCCGCAGGCCAAGCCCGTCAGGAGCATTGAGCCCGCGGACTCCAAACAGGCCACGAGCGTGTACGCCGCCAGTCCGTCAACCCCTCCGTAACGCAGCGACTGAATATTGTGCATGTACAGCATGGCCACAATGGCCAGCATATTTCCGAATATGGGAAACCCCGTCGCGCATATTTCGCGCATTAGGCGCCAGTCGGCGCGCATGTCTGACAGGCGGATTTTCAGCCTGGTGAGCGGCGACAGGAAATAGGCCAGCGCGGCTGCGGCGGAAATTCCCTGGCTCAAGACCGTCGCCGCCGCGGCTCCGACCGCGCCCCATGCGAAATGCATTATGAAAAGCCAGTCGAAAAATATGTTTGCCAGCAGTCCGACAATCACCAGCCACATCGACAGAACGGGGCTTGCGTCGTTTCTGACCACCGCTATTGCGCCCATTGAGAACATCGATACGGGCGTTCCGAGTATCATTACTATCGAGTAGGGCCGCGCGTACGCCGCCATTTCCGAATTGGCGCCGAGCGCCTCGAGCGCCGGATTTAGAAACGCTAAAAACAGCGCGCACGCCGGAAGCCAGACAATCATCTGCAATGCGAGCATGTTCGCGAACGCCTTTTGCGCGCCTCTGAAATCCGCGGCTCCCCGGCGTTGCGAGATTATTGCGGCCGCCCCGTTTCCCAGCATGTCGCCGAGCCCCCAGAGCACCATTATCAGCGGCCATGTGACGGCTAGCGCCGCGAGCGCCAGTTCCCCCATTCCGCGCCCTATGAAAACCGTGTCTATAATGCTGTACGAACCCGCTATGGCCATAGCCGCCATTGACGGGGCCACATATCGCAGAAACAGCTTGAAATCGTTTGCCATGAGAAATCCAATTGTCCGCGCGCCGTTTTGTCCGCGCGCCGTTTTTATTTTCAATCCAAACCGCATTGCCGCCGCGCCCGCGCATTGCGGATTTTTCGGCTCGGCTTTAGCATGCGGGTTTTAGGAAAGAATTGAGCTTTGAGAAAGGGGGTTTTTTGCATATATTGCGACATTGAAAAAACGCCGGCGGCCTGCGGAAAATCCGGAGGCCTTTCTTGCGCCAGAGCCTTTGATTATAGCGAATGCGAAAACCCCGTTTTACCGGCGGTTGCGTTCTTTCGCGCGGACTTGGCGAAGTCGGGAATTTTTGCGGCGTTTTCCGGGAGGCGCGGCGTTTCCGGTTTAGCCCGCGCCCGCGCTTTTTTTACGCGGGCTGCCTATGCGGGATTTCCGCCTTGCCCTCCGGCAATGGAGCGCGGCGGCCGGCGGGGAGGGGCGAAATATTTGCGCGGCAAGTCGCTTTCCCGAAGGCGCGGCGCGCGCGTTGTAAAAATGCGCGCAAAAAAAACTGCGGAAACGCCTGCGAAAAAAGATTGCGAAATTTGCCCGCGCGCGCAAATGCAAATGTAAATGCGGTTGCGCATTTTTGCTCGCGCATTCGCGCCCGGAGCGAATGCCTGCGCGGGTCACTTCTTTCTTATGTCGGCGAATATGAGCTGTTGCGCGAATCCGGCGTGTGAGCCGAATCTCTCGGCCGCAAATGCGCGGATTGCGTTCGGGGAGTCCGGAGTGCGGTAGAGCTTTGTCATCGCCTGGCGTATCCAAGTGTCAACCGGGAAGGCCTCGAATCTGGCCGCCCCGAACAGCAGTATGCAGTCCGCCACTTTGTCGCCTATGCCGCGCAGGGAGAGCAGGTATTCTTTCGCCTCCGCATACGGAATGCTGCGCAGCCGCATCGGGTCGAATCCGTCCTCGCAAATTTTTTGCGCAGATTTCTTAAGGTAGTCGGCCCGGAAGCCGAGCTTGCATTGCCTGATTAACTCAATGGGGGCGTCGGCGATTCTTTCAAAATTGGGAAGGGCATGGACGCCCGGGAGTATTTTCTCGCCCAGTTCTTCGGCAAGCAGGGCCGCGCACTGCTTTATCTGCACGATGCGCTTGCTGGAACTGCATATAAAACACACAATCGCGTCGGCCGGATTTTGCCGGAGAATGCGCAAGGTAGGGTGGGCGTCGAGAGCCGCGTTCAATATAGGGTCGGAGGCTTTGCGCAGGCGTTTTCGCAGCTTGGGGTAGTCGCGGCCGGCGTCGAGATAGTCGCGCGCCCTCTCGGCTGTCTCGTCCGGATCGAGCGCGCGGGGAACCGATATTTCCACATTGCCGTCCGCCAGCCTGAGCTTTGCGCACGTCCCGCAAAACGTTCCGGCGTATTCGGGGCGGGCGTCGGAAAAGCGCGCGGTCTTGTGCCAAGTGAAGGCCTGGCCGCCGTCGAGCGTCTCGCAGAAGTCCCGGGCGGAAAAGTCGGGAACGCCAAGCTCGAAAAACGGCGACCACTCTATCGATTCAAAATCAAACATAGTCCGGGGATTGTTAGGCGGCGGCAACGCGCCGCGCCTGCGCGGATTTATTCGTTCGGCTCGCCCCTCGCAAAGCTCAATTCCGCTTTTCCTTAGCCTGTTTTCCCGGGGCTTTCGGGGCTTTTGCCGAATCGGTCTGTCCGGCGGAAGGTTCGGCCGCAGTACCTGAAATTTGCGCGCCCTGCGCGCTTCCGCCCTTCGCCGGCTTTGAAAGTTTCGGGTTGGTTATCGCGTTGCCTTCGCCGTCCCTGAGCGACCACAGCCACGACTGCTTTTGCGCGACCACCTTGCCCGAAGGCGACTTCACCACAATCTTCCACGCATTCGCCTTTGCGTCCGGATTTTTCCAGTCGTCGCCGGTGAGGCCGAGGCGGATTTCCCTCAGCACGCTGTGGGTTTCGGGCACGACGAATGTGAAGGTGCGCGGGTGCGGAGAGTCTGTCGAGTCGACCGAAAGCTCTATTTGAGAGGCCAGGGAAATGTCGTCCGGGCCGTATCCGAACATCACGAAAAAGTACATGCCGGCGCGCTTGTTCGGGTTTGAGCGCAGGGTGAGCTGGCCGTATGTGTGTTCTTCTCCGGTGAATATTTCGCCGATGGTCCGCGTTTGCGCGTCGGTGAGATAGCGCGCGCGAACGTAGGAGATTTTTGCGTCTTTCTTATAGTCCAAGCCGATGATGGAGCCTTCGTCCGGGGCGTCGGAATTTTGCGCGGCGCCGGGCTCGGCCGCGCCGTCGTCCGAGGAGCACGCGGCCAAGAGGGCGAGCGAGGCGATAGCGGCCTGCATTTTTAAAAATTTTCTCATTGCCTCCACAGAGTGTCCGCTCCCGCGGCGCGCGTCAAGCCTATTGCATTTAGCGTCCCGGCGGCGGCGCCTGAAGCGGGCGTCCGTAGTATTTCCGCCTGCGGGGCTTTCGTCTGGGGGCGGTTTTTTAAGCGGAGCATTTTTCGCCGGAGCGCCGCGCGCAAGGGCAAAATGCGTACAAATTTGTATTTTTTTTAAAAAGCGGAAAATTTTTTCGAGAAAATGCTTGACAGTTTTTTTTCGCTGAAAGATAACCCGCGACAATTTCCGGGAGAATAAGTTTCCCGATGGAGATTAGAGAAAAGACAAAGTGAAAAATTGGTGGCACAGTTCAGGGGTCGCGTAGGGTTTAAGAATGCTTTAAACTTGCGGCGGCCTTTTGTCTGGCCGCTTTTTTTGTGCCCGATAAAAATGACACCTCAAAGAGAACAGTTCAGGCGACACGCCGAAAAATGCAATGTGGTTCCCGTGTTCCGGGAATTGCTTGCCGACATGGAGACGCCGGTTTCCGTATTTGCAAAAGTTATGGACATGCCGGAATGCTTTCTGTTTGAAAGCGCGGAGAATATCGACAACTGGGGGAGATACTCGTTTATAGG
>CALXMX010000001.1 GCA_944389575.1 uncultured Opitutales bacterium | reverse complement strand
TCTTCACGATAGGCCAGAATACGGGGGCCTACGCGAGCCCCAATGCGGCTTTGGAAAAGTACTGCGGCCCCGGCCACACGTCGAAGCGCGATCTCGTTTTGGAGATTGCAAGGGAAGTGAAGAAGCGCGGCAAGAAGTTCATAGCGTATCTGCCCTGCGAAGTCCGCGGCAACAAGAGCGTTCGCGAGGGGTTCGCATGGAACGACGATAAGGCCGATCCGAAAACGGAGTTCCAAAAGCGCTATACCGAAGTTGTGCGCGAGTGGGCGTTGCGCTTGGGCAAAAATTGCGACGGCTGGTGGTTTGACGGCTGCTACGACTACGTGTTTGCAAACGGCTTGGACTGGGATTTGTGGCGCTCGGCGTACTGCGCCGGCAATCCGGACGCGGTTGCTACATTCAATCCCGGAATCGTGCGGGACAGCGGATTCAATGTCGGTTCGCAGAGGCGTCCCGACACCGCGCACCCCGTAATGCCCGACCACGACTATCTCGCCGGCGAGGTGGTCGTCTTGGTGGGAGGTAAAATCCGCTTTTCGCTCACGGACAACGCAAAGACATTCATGCCGTCCTCCGCGGTCGTTCCCGGAACGCGCTGTTTGTACCACGCGCTCTTGCCCATCGATTCGTTTTGGGGAGGCTATTCTCCGTGGCCAAAGTGGGTGAACGCGCCTTTCAAGGAATTGAAGTCCCGCGTTCCCGGAAAAATACAGGATCCCGTGTACACGCGCGACGATCTGTATTCGTTTTACCGCGACTTTGCGGGATCCGGCGGCGCGGTGACGTTCAATCTCGGGATAACCGCTGACGGGCGCCTGAACGAACGCTCCATAGAGCTGGTGCGCTCGCTGAAAAAATAATGCGGCAAATGAAAGAGTAATGCGGCAAATCGGGCGCATGAAAAATGCGCAGGCCGGCGGAAAATTTTTTTCCGCCGTTTTTTTGTATGCGGCGGTGTATCGTGAAATTTGATTTTGGAAAAATGAAGTTAGATTTGGAAAAACCCATATTTGGGGGATTATCGTAAGAGGGTATGCAAGGGGCGTTCGTGGGGGTTGCAAGGGTGTTGCAAACCGATTAAAACTCCGTTGCAATAGCGGTAGGTTGCGGGCTATTTGCAGGGGGTCTTCTTGACGCGAAGCTCGTAGATGCCGTTTTCGGCGTCGTAGGCAACTTTTGGCTCCGCATAGATGAACCATTCACCCGCCTCCACTTTCGCCTTCCATTGCGCGGGCGTGATGGTCGTCTCGCGCGAAATGTCGTTATACTCCGTGCCGGTTTCCTGTTGCGGGATGAAAATTTCGCTGTTTGACAAGTCTGGGAAGGACGTGTGAAAGGTCACTTCCTCGCGCGTTATCGACTCCCGCTTCTTCATTGTGCGCGTCGAGTATGCACGCAACATGTAGCCCGAGGTTGGCTTCAATGTTAAATTATAATCGGGGTGCAACGAGCCGCCATTGAGCACCTCGAAGAAACGCGCGACATCGTGGATATAATGGCTCTCATAGCCGGTGTATTTGTCGTCCAACGTGGTAAACGCCGCGTTGCTTTGCAATTCCACATAGTTGCCGTCGATTCGCACAATGCGCTGCGGCGTGCTCTCCGCCCAGGCATCGTACCAATGTTCGATGCTCACTCCATTATTCCAGCCAAATTCACAAGTAAAATGCAGAATCACAAAATCTCCAGTCTTGAACGCCGAGGCATTTTGAACGTGGATGATTGTGTTCAGATAAAACTGAGTCTGCCTAACATTGCCCGCGCCTTCGCCCATCACTACGGGGTTTTGCGTTTGATAGTCCGTGTCCTTTAAGCCCCAAATCGGAACTATGTCGGTATCGTAGGAGGTGTAGGTCTTGTCCGGCGCATAGACGTAGGTTTCCGAGACGCTGACGACGCTTCCGTCTTCGCCTTGCGCCTCCGGCTCGGAGCTTCCGCCGAGGACGTAGCCGCGCGCCTTGAGGGCGGCGAGGTGCTCCGGCGGAATGTCGCCGAAAATTTTTTCGCCGTCTTCGTTGAGCATGTCGAAGTCGAGCGGCGTGCCGCGCGCGCCCTTGACGGATTGCCAATCATCACGGTTGCAAAGGTACCGCAACCTTATCCAATAGTTCTCAAGGTCGCCGAACTCACGGAACCGATAAACAGGCTCATAGAGCCCTTGATAACGTTTTGAAGAAAAGAAAGCGTCTTTCATATTAAGTAGAGGCTATTGACTTTACGGCTTTGTCTATCGAAGAAAGCAGCTTCACAACGCTGTCTCCGCCGAGGTTTTGCGCGGTTTGCGGGCGCGTGTTTTGCGACTTTGTTTGAATTTGAGTGCGCCGTTGCCTGTTTTCGGGCGATTCGCTCTCCTCCTCCCCTCCTGCGCGCGGAGCCTTGCGCGGGGGCTCTTTCGGCACGCTGTTTGCCGCCGACGCCACCGCCCCGCCGGGCGCAATCCCCGCAGCCATGCCTTTTGCCTGGCTCTCGATTGCCGAGAGCGTCTGCGCCGCGCGGTCGCGCTGGGCGGCGACCGGCGTCTTTGCGTCCTCGGCCGCCGCTTTGCCGTAGGACTTTCTCGCCTTTTCGGCGGCGTCGATTTCGCCGCGGCGGGAATTGCGGTAGTCAATCCAGCTCACGCCGCTTCTGGCGCCGCCTGACGCCTGCCACTCCTCGTAAAGCGGCATGTACTTTGCCGATATAGTCGCGGGCCTCGGGCGCCGCGGCGGCCTCGGCCCCGGATTCCGCGCCGCTCCCGCGTACCCTCCGCCGTATCCGTATCCCGAACCGCCGTAAGAGCCGCCCCTTGCGGGCATATAGCCGCCCGAACCCGCGCCGTAGCTTCCGCCTCCGGAATAGGACGCCCCCGCGCCATAGCCTCCTCCGCCTCCGCGCATTTTTTCCTGCTTGTCGCGGTAGTCGTTGGTCTGGCGCATCGTGGCGAGGAGCTTGCTCTTGTCCTCGTCGGACAGCCCCGGTATGCCCGCGATAGTCCGCCTGTTTTCCCGCTCGCGTTCAAGTTCCCGCGCCTGCGTCAATTTCCCCTCGGATTTAAGCTGCTCGATTTTGTTCGTTAAAAGAATGTCCTCGATTTTCGCCTGCGCGTCCTTTGCCAAGTTCTGCCGCTCAATTTCGTCAGTTATAGACTTTTCAAGCTCGCACTTTTCCCGAGCCTTTTCGTTGGCGGACGCTTGCAAGCGTTCGAGCTCGTCGCGGCTCATGCCTTCTTTGCGCGTGGATTCAAAAATTTCCGCGGCAGTCTGGGCTATTTTTAGCTTCAACTCGAGCTCCTTTGCCCCCGCCTCGTTGCCGGACGCCCGCGCGCGCAATATCTCAAGCTCCATGTCCCGCTGCGACGCCTTGTTCCTCTCGGCCTCCGCGTTGAGCCACTTTTCCGATTCCGCCTTTTGCTTTTCAAATTCGAGCGTCGCGTTGGCGTAGCGCGCCGCTTCCGCCATTATCCGCTTGCGGTCTTCTTCCGAACTTACCAAATACGCGTGGTCGGCGTAGTATTTCTTCTGGATTTCAACGGATTTTTGCAGCTCCTCGACGTGTTGCAATTCCGCCTCCTTGAACTTTATAATGTGCTCAATACCCGTTTTTCTCGCCGCGTTCAATTCCTGCTCGACGCGGTATTTGCGCTCCGTCTCGCGGTTTGAGGCGTATTGGTATTCCGCTTCAGCGGCGGATTTCACCTGTTCGAGATATTTCTTCTGGAGCTCGGCAAGCTCCTTTTTCTTCTCGATTAGCTTTTGGGCCGCCGCCTCCTGGCCGTTTTCCGCCCACTTTGAACGGTCGGAAAGCCGTTCGATTTCGTCGGCGAGAGCCGCCATTCTTGACGCCGTGGCGTCGGCGCTTTCGCCCTCCTTCGCCACGGATTTCGCGTATTCGTCGAGCGCCGCTGTGGCCGCGCGGGCGTCCTCCGCGGCCTTTCGCCTCGCGTTCGCCGCCTCCTCCTGCGCTGCGGCCTCCTTTTCCTCCTCGCTTTCAAGGTTCGCGACGTAATCGACAAGCTGCGCAAGCCCGAGCACCGCCGCAGCCGCGGCCGAGGCGATAAGCCCTATGGGGTTCGCCTTTATCGCAAGATTAAGCGCGTGCATCGCCGTCGTCGCGCTCTTTGTGGCCGTCGATACGCCCAGAAGCATTTTTGCGACATTCGCGAGCCCGCCCACTTTCGTAAACGCAAATCCCACCGCGCAGGAAGTCAGCGCGATTGTGAGAGTTTTGACCACGGCGGTATACTCCATCATAATCTCGCATATCCCTTTTATGAGTCCCGCCACGGCCTTTACGGTCGGCGCGAACGCCTCGCCGACGACTTCCTGCAAGTCTCCCCACGCGTTGGCCGCCTGCTTCAATTTGCCGTCGAGCGTATTCGCGGCCGCTTCAGCCTGCGCGAATCCGGACGCGGAAAGCTTCTGAACCTGCGCGAGCTTTTCCTCCTCCGTTTTGCATTTGGCGAGCGCCGGTATATACTCTTGAAGCATTCCGGTCTTTCCCTGTATCGCGGAAGCCGCCGCTTTCGTGGCCGTTGTCACATCCATGCCGAGCGCGGTTGAAAGCCCTATCGCAGAGCGCATCACGCCGTCCATCTGCCCAGCGGTCACGCCCATTGAGGTCGCCATAGCCATCATGGAGTGAACCTGCTCGTCGCCATAAGTCGTAATAGATTGTATGTCGGAGGCAAACTGCCGCATTATCGGCAGCACCTCCGACACCCTTCCGCCGTTGGCCCGCACCGCCGCCGAAAGCTTTTGCAACGCCGCTTCCTGTTGCCCGAACGCCTGTATCGTCGCAGTTATCGCCGAGGGCAAACGCGTCGCCATGCGCGCGGCCATCGCGCCAAGCTCCATATAGAAGCCCGTAACTGAATCTTTTGTCCCGTTTACTTTATCCTCGAAATTTTTTACACTGTTCTTGACGCTTTCAAGACCGCTTCCGGTCTTGCCCAACATCTTGTTTAGCTCCTCGGACGCTATGCGTTGCGAAACAAGAGCCTTTGCAAGGTCTTTGCCGGTTTTGGAAAGCTCCGCGGCCGAGGCGGAAACTGCCGAAAACGTTTGCCCGTTGATTTTGGAGATTTCCGCACTAATAGAACGCAACTCGGCGAGGAATTTTTGGATTTCCTCAAGCTGAGCCTTCGTTTCTATGGAGATATTATAGGCCTTTTCGTCTGCCATATCCGTCCGATTTTTATTGATTTTATGAATTTTTGAGCGATACTGATGTGTAGATGGAAGTTATTAAGGAAACAGGATTTTATTTGCTGCTCGTGATTCTTGTAGTTTCGGGAGAGGTTTTTCTGTTTCTTCTTCCCTCCGAAATACGCGGGACTATTTTCGCCTCCATAATTGCCTTTGGCATATTTGTAGGGTTCTGTTTCGTATTGTATATTATAAATAAATTTCCCACCCGATACGAACATTCGGATAATGTTAAACGTTGGCTGGGATATTGATTTTCACCTTTGAGCCTCCCTCAATTCGGCGTTGAGCCGGTTGAGGGATTTTTCGTCCATAAGGGCGGCCTGCGCGTCGAATATTGCGAGCTTGTCGAGCGCGCGGCGGCGGTCTATCGCGCGGGCCACAAACCGCAGTCTCAACGGCGACAAGTCTAACACTTCCTCCCAGCTCATTCCCGAGTTTGCGGCAATCCATCCGGCGAGCTCGCAGACTTTCCGCCATCGGTCGGTTGTCCGTCTTTCGGAAGGGCTACCCCATAAGCCTGGGCCTGCATCTCGGCGGCTTTCCCCTTCCGTTTCAGCCAGCCCGAAAAAGGGTCAAAGTTCAACTCATGAACTTTCTCGAATAGTCTGCCGCTGTCCTCCGTAGAGAGCATGTCAACCTCTTCCGCCGAGAGTTCCGTCGCAAGCTCGATGAGTTCCGGCTCTATCGTAAAAAGCGCCGCGTATTCCGCGAGCTTGCGTACCGGCAGGCATTTTACCTTTACTGATTTTTTGCCGTTTACCGGCCTTGAAAGTTCCACTTCCTCGTAGCCGAGGAACGTCGCCATGTTGTTTTCCGCTTGCATTTGCCTAATCGTTTTCTGCCGCCCACACGTCGGCGATGTCCTGAATGTTCTCTTGCCCGAGAGCCGCAACTTGCGCGGCGTCCAGCTCGATAAAGCGGCCGCGCTCAATCGTCTTGCCGGAGGCGTCGCGC